>DATFVI010000107.1:0-19178 GCA_035260405.1 Candidatus Dormiibacterota bacterium | reverse complement strand
CTTGGCGTGGGGTTGGTGCTTCTTGCCATGTATGCGATCGCTGCCGGGCGGAGTACTACGAATCCCCTTCATGGGGCTGCCTACGAAGAGGCCACCCTCCGCACGGCGGGAGCTCAGTCGCAAGTAAAGACTTAAAGCCGGCTCCCGTGGCAGGTTACCTCGTCATACTGCGGTGATTGCGTAACGTGCGTTCGTCCCCCCATGGGGCCTCTCACCCGAGCGAACCCGAGGAGCCGGCCCCCCTGGCGACGGTGACCGTTTCGGCTTTGGCGCTCGATCCGAAACGGCGTCGGCGCTACCTCCAGATCGCCTTTGGTTTTGGGGCTCTGGTGGTGGCGATCATCGTGCTCTACTTGCTTCGCGACTTCCTCGGCGCCTTCGTGCTCGGCGCTGCTATCGCCTTCCTCATTCAGCCGGCTGTCGTGCGTCTGGTCGCTCTGGGCATCCCGCGCGTCCTCGCAATCGTGATCACGTTCCTGGTGATCATCGTCGCTCTGGCCGGCCTCGTCCTTTTGATCGTCCCGCTGGGAACGAACGAAGTCGGCCAGCTGCAGCGGCAGATTCCCGGCCTGGCCGCGGCGGCCCAGGATCGGATCAACAGCCTCCAGGGATCGCCAATCCAGATTTTCGGAATCAACATCGACATCAAAGGCACGACCGACACGATCAGCTCTCACCTCAGGGAGTACCTGTTGGGTCAGGCTGGAAATGCGGTCACAATCGGTCTGAGCGCGCTGACCGTGCTCCTCCAGATCGTTTTGATGTTCATCGTGGCGTTCCTGCTCGCGCTCGACGCCGCTGCTTTCCGGCGTGTTCTCCGGCGGCTGGTCCCAAACGACTACCGGACGGACTTCGACCAGATCTGGCGCAAAGTGCGGAAGATGCTGTACGCGTATGTGCGCGGCCAGCTGATCATCGCGGGGCTCATCGGCATCCTGTCCGGCATCGCCTGTTTCGCGTTGGGACTTCCAGATGCAGTTGCCCTGGGCATGATCGCGGGCATCACCGCGCTGATTCCATACCTGGGTCCGTTCATAGGGGCTGTTCCAGCGATTCTGGTCGGACTCGCAGCCAGCCCCATCAAAGCGGTCCTGGTGGCCATCGTCTATTTCCTGATCTCGAACGTCATCCTCAACTTCGTCTACCCGAAAGTGATGGGGGACGCAGTTCGCCTGTCGCCGATTCTGGTCATCGTTGCGTTGATCGCGGGATTCAGTTGGGCAGGGATCCTCGGCATGTTCGTCGCGGTTCCAATCGCCGCAACACTTCGGATACTGTTCGACCACATTTATCCCCGCCTGTACGAGAAGCCGGCTTGAAAGTCGCGATCTTCTCGGACATCCACGCCAACTGGCAGGCGCTGGACGCGGTGCTCCGCGACTGCCCTCAGGTCGACGAGACCTTGTGCCTAGGCGACGTGGTTGGGTACGGCGGCGATCCGAAACGGTGCGTCGATGAAGTCGTCCATCGAGGTTGGCTGACGCTCGTCGGCAACCATGACCGCGCATGCACAGACCCCGAAATACTCGAGTGGTTCAATGAGGACGCCGCGTCTGTGGTCCGCTGGACAGTCGACGTCATCGGCGAAGAGCGCCTCGGTTGGCTGGGCGGATTGCCCGACAGCCACGTCGAGCACGAGGTGCTCATGGTGCACGCGAGCCCGCGCGATCACATCTACGAATACGTGCTGGATACGGCAGTAGCGCATGCGAACCTCGAGCTGATCGACGGTGGTGTCTGCTTCCATGGGCACACACATGTGCCCGGAATCTTCGGATTGTCGGACGGAGCAGTCACGCATGACTACCGCGTCGACACTTTTCACCTCGAGGGACCTGCACTCGTGAACCCTGGCAGCGTCGGACAACCACGAGACGGCAGCCCGACGGCGAGCTACGGCATTTGGGACACGGAGCTGGAGACGTTCGAGTTCCGGCGCGTTCGCTATGACATCAAGGGCGCGCAGCGAGCGATCAGGAAGTCCAAGCTCCCTGAACGATTCGCACTCCGACTCGAAACCGGGCGATGACGTTGCGCCTCACCGAGAGGCGGCGGCGGCTCGCCTACGCGGCGGCGACAGGCGCAGGCGCCGGCTCGTTGGTGGTCTGGGCGTATTTCTGGGTCGGCGTGGCGCGGGGAGATCTTCAAGGACCTGACTTCGTTTCGTTCTACGCTGCGGCGCGCCTCTACGTTTTGAGGGGCGGCGCGGCCGTTTACGACCTCGCCATGCAGAAACAGTTCGAACTCCAGATCATCCCCCAATCTCCCGATCGATTCATCGTGCTGCCGTACTTCCACCCGCCCTACTACACGCTGCTCATCGCGCCCTTGGCTGCGTTGAGCTACCGCCAGGCCTACTACGCGATGGCCGCGTTCAACGTGCTGCTGATGGTTGCCCTGATCGTCCCGCTCGTAAGGAACAGCCTGAGCATCCATGGTCGTGGATCGATTGTCGCGGCCGCATTGATCGCCGGATTCTTCCCGCTCTTCGTGACGATTCTGCAGGGCCAATCCGACCTCGTCGTGCTCGTGCCGTTGGCGGCGGCCTATACCGCATGGGCCAAAGGCCGGCACGGTTGGGCCGGCATCCTCAGCGCCCTGGCATTGGCCAAGCCTCAGCTGTTGCTGCTGGTACCTGTGCTTTTCCTGACGCGTCGGGCGTGGCGCGCCCTGGCGGGGTTCGTGGGGGTGGTGGCAGCCCTTGGGGTCGTCTCGGTGGTGGGTTTCGGGCTGAATGCCGTGCTCACGTACCTGGGCCTGGTTGGAGCGTGGGCGGTCGGCGGCAAGTTGCCCACCAACGGGCAGCTTGTTTACACCGACACTGCTGCCTACTCCCTTCGCAACATCCTGGAAGCGGTACCGGGTGCCGGCAAGTACATCGCCCTGATCGTCCTCGTCCTTCTGCTCGTACTGGCGGCCCTTTCCCTCAGCTGGCGTCCCGATAAGCCGCGGCTGGACTTTGCCCTGGCCGTGGCCGCTTCTCTCGTGTTGAGCCCGCACCAGAACGTGCACGACCTGGCGCTCATGGTCATTCCCGGCTTTGCGCTGGCGGATCTCGCTCTGGCCGGCCAGCTGCGGTCGCCGCGGGCGGCAGCTGTCGTGCTGGCGGTCGGGTATGCGGCGATCAACATGACGCTGGCGATCAATCTATGGTCGGCCGCGCTCGGGGCGCTGCTGGTGGCCGGCTACCTCACCTTCGAGCGAATGTCAGTCCGCCCGGATCCCGTTCCGCTTGGTGAGCTGACGTGGAGCGGCCCTCGCCCGCGCCGCGTCATCGTATTGCCAGCCTACCGGGCCGCGAAGACCCTCATGGAGGTCGTTGGCGACATCCCGCCCGGTCATGCCGACCGCATCTTGCTCGTCGATGACGCGAGCGCGGACGCGACAGTCAGCGTCGCGACCGCCCTCAGCCTCGACGTGATTCGACACACGCGCAACCTGGGTTACGGCGGGAATCAGAAGACCTGCTACAGCCAGGCCCTCCAGATGGGCGCCGATGTCGTGGTCATGCTGCATCCAGATGGCCAGTACGACCCGGCCATCATCCCCAACCTCTGTCGAGTCGTCGAGAGTGGCGAGGCCGACATCGTGCTCGGGTCGCGGTGGCTTGGCATCGATCCGGCGAAAGCGGGGATGCCCTGGTGGAAGAGGATCGGAAACCGCTTCCTGACCGCGGCCGAGAACCGTGTGCTCGGACTCAACCTCTCCGAGTACCACACCGGGTATCGCGCGTACTCGCGGCGCTTTCTGGAGGCGATCCCATTTCTCGAGAACAGCAACGACTTCGTCTTTGACACTCAGGTGCTGATCCAGGCTGCGGCCTTTGGATTCAAGATCGGCGAGGTTCCCGCCATCGGCAAATACCACGAGGACGCAAGCTCGATTAGTTTTGTGACCTCCTCCGTTTACGGTATGAAGACGCTGGCCGCTCTCGTGAGGTACGTGGCCCACCGCGCCGGGTTCAGGTGCCGGTGGCTGACCCCGGCTTCAGATGCCGACAAACAGGCGCTTGCGGTACGCCAGGTAGCCCACCACACCTAGGTTCAACACAAGGGCTCCGACCTTGAAAAGGGTCGGGCGGTGGATGACCTCGTAGGCCTCGTAGGGGATCAGGATTCCGGTCGCGATCACGGTCAGGTATTCAGCCCAGCGCCGGCGCATCGCGAGTCCGACGCCCTCAGTTCCTTCCAGCAACGCGTATGCGATCGCGGCGAGCGCGACCACGTTGACGTGGGTGAACGAGCCAACTACGAGAAGTACGCGCAGCAACAGGTGAACGATCACGCCATCGTCGGCATCGAGGTTGAGCTGGTCCTGCGCGTACTGCGCCCAGGTGGTGAGCAGCCCCTTTTCGCCCGCCACCATGAGGCCGATTGCGAGGGCGATCAGCACAATCGCCTTGACGATGCGCTCGACGATGATGACTTTGATGAAGGCGTCGTGCTCGCCGCCCATTCGGCCGAGCTCGGCCCAGAAGCGGCGGAGATAGTGCGGCCGGCGTGAGGTCGCCTGTCTCATCGCCTTGACCTTAACAAGCTGGGTTGTCAAGACCTCTTGAGGTTCCTATCGTCAGGCGCCAGGCTCGGCAGGCTGGGGGCAATCAAATGGTCCCATCCTTATCGCCGCTCTGCGCGCAGGGAGCTGCTGGGAGAGGGAGGGCCCCGAGAAGGGCTGGTTTCTCACGCTGGGTGTTCGCGGTGCTCCCGGAACAGCATCACGCGGCAGTTCGCGTTCTTCAGCACGTAAGGCACGGTCTTGCCCATGTTGAACTCGCCGAATCGCCGCTTGTACGGAAGGCCCATAACGATCAGGTCCGCTCCCCACTCAGCGGCCTCGTCCACGATCGCCGGGCCAGTGTCGCGCGCCTGGACCAGCTCCGTCTCCACGGGCAGCTGAGCTTGCGCGACCAGCTGCTCGACCTCGTCAAGGATCTTCTCCCCGCGCTCGACGACATCGTCCAGGACCGCCCCCAGCGGCAGGGAACGGTTCACTTCGATGATGTGCACCGCGTACAGCTTTCCTCCGTGGGGATCCGTCATCCGGCTCGCCAGGCGCACCGTCTCGGCGTCGATGCCCTGGCCGCCGACGGCGACCAGGACCTTCTTGGACGCGGTCGGGTGCGAGTGATCTGCCATCAGTGTTGAGGCCCTCGCCGAATCCGGCGTACCAGCACGTACACCCCAAAGCCCAGGCAGATCGCCACGGTGACCAGTCCGACCCCTTGAGAGGCAGGATCGAGTCCCCGGTGCCCGGCCAGGTAGACCAGCACCCAGAGCCCGAGTCCGAGCGCCATCAGACCCATGAACGTGAATGGGAAGCGCAAGCGTTCAAATCCTAACAACCCAGCGGGAAGGCCCCCTTGAAGGCCTCCCTATAATCAACCAGCTTTGAAGCTGGTGATCGTGGGGTGTGGGCGAGTCGGTTCGCAGATCGCCGCGGACATGGACCGGACCGGCCACCAGGTGATCATCATCGACAAGGACCCCAACCAGTTCTCGCGAGCCGCCTCCCGTGGCGTGCTCACAGCGGACTTCAAGGGCGACCAGGTGGTCGGCAACGGCACCGATGCCGACGTGCTGCGCCGGGCCGGGATCGAAGACGCCGACGGATTCGTCGCGGTAACGGAAGGCGACAACCGAAATATCATGGCCGCCCAGGTTGCCAAACACGTCTTCAAGGTCCCTCGCGTCGTGGCCCGGATCTACGACCCCGAGCGGGCTGAGGCCTACGAGAAGCTCGGCCTGCACACCATCTGCCCAACCATCGAAGGCGCCAAGCACATCGAGAAGACCCTTCTGGAGACGCACTAGATGTACGTGATCGTCGTGGGCGGCGGCACGGTCGGCTACTACATGTCGCGTGACCTGCTCGAGCGCGGTCACGAAGTCACGCTTATCGAAAAGAACTCAGCCCGAGCCGACTGGCTCGAAACGCAGCTCGGCAGCATCGTGATGCGAGGTGACGGATGCGAGGTGAAGTTTCTCTCGCAGACGGGCATCGAACGCGCCGATGCAATCCTCGCGGTCACCGCCGACGACGAAGACAACCTCATCGCGCTGCAGATGGCGAAGAAGCACTTCAAGGTCAAGAAAACCATCGCGCGGGTCAACAACCCGTCCAACGTCGAGATCTTCAAGATGCTCGGCGTCGACGATGCGGTGTCGGCAACCGACGTGCTGCTCGCGGCTCTGGAGCCGCCGATCACCGACTAAAAAATAAGGGCCGCTCCATTGGAGCGGCCCTCTAAAAAATCCTGGTTACGAAGACTTGCCGATTCTGTAGATCTTGGTTCCGCAGATCGGGCAAGTCCCAACCGTTGCCGGCTTGCCGTTCTTCATCGTGATCGGCTGTGGGTCGACCATCTCGACCTTCTTCTTGTCCTTCAAACAGTAGCCTTCCATTGCTTAACCATCCTCAATCACGGATTTTGATCCGAAAGAAAGAGACCGCTCGAGAGTGCGGCCTGAATCGATTCGGGTTATACGGCCTTACCGATTTTGTAGATCTTCGTACCGCAGTTAGGGCATGTACCGACTGTTGCCGGCTTGCCGTTCTTCATGGTGATCGGCTGAGGGTCGACCATTTCGACCTTCTTCTTGTCCTTCAAGCAGTAGCCTTCCAAATAGTCACCGTCCTTATACGAGATTCTGTTTCGGGGGCCCGGACGTGCCCATTCTAGGGGTGGGTCTTTCCCCAATACAACCCCAATTCAAACTGAGTTCAGAACCAGGGGTCAAAAAGGGCCTTTGAAAAATGCCACAAAGGGACCCTCGAACGACCTCTTTGCGGCCGCGTCAAAGAGCACGAATCGGACTTCATCAGGGCTCCACCCGCCTATGAGCGCGTCGTGAAGAGCGCCGGCCATGACGATCGCGCATTCATCCATGGGAAACCTCGCGATCCCCGTCCCCACCGCCGGAATCGCAATAGAGCGCACACCATTCTCGCGAGCGAGCCGTAATGCATGTTCCATTGAAGACCGCAGTGCATGCGATGTCGTGACTCCACCCAGGCTCATGCTCGCCGCGTGAATAACGAATCGCGCCGGCAGATCTCCGGCGCCGGTGATCGCTGCTTCACCAACTCTGATCGGTCCCTTCGCATCGCACTCTTGCTGTATCGCGGCGCCGCCGCGGCGGCGAATCGCGCCGGCAACGCCTGCACCAAGCACGAGGTCGTTGTTGGCTGCGTTGACAATCGCGTCGACGTCCTGCTCGACCAGGTCGCCGCTGATGATCACGATTCGCGGCGCAGGCATTCCTCCACCTCAGCCACACGCTCGGCCAATTCCACCGGCGTTGCCTTTGCGATTCCTTTCACGCCGATCGATCCGATCGTGATGGATGCGCAAGCCACGCCCCACACCATTGCATCCTGCAAACCACTCGGCTCGCCGCCCGTGCTCAACCATCGTGCAAGCATTCCACCCGCGAGCGCGTCGCCCGCGCCCGTGGTGTCAACCACCGGCGGGTCGGTGATGGCAGGCACCCTCACAACTCCATATTCCGTGTAAGCGGCGACTCCGTGGACTCCGCCTTTGATCACCAGACCCTGGAGCCACCATTGACGCCGAAACTCCTCGGGGTCTTTGCCCCCCAGGGCCATGAACTCCTCTTCATTGCAGAAAAACCAACCCGCCCTCCGCAGGACATCCCTGACCTCAGGAGGTCGCGCCTGCACGTACGAGAGCATGGCGTCGGCTGCGAGAAGCTGAGCGCTGCCCAGGACTGCCATGAGCTGCGCCTGACGATCCGGCCGCATTGATCCTACGAATGCCCATCCGGCGAAGTTCGGCGGCACAACCGGCGACCAGCTGTCGTAAATGTCATCGCTGCTTCCAAGCTCGATGTTGCGGCCGTGCTCCTGGTGTGCCCGCCAGCGGTAAGTCGGAGCCTCGAGAATCTGGAGCATCTCGACGTCGATCGTGTGGCCGCTGAACGCCTGTGCCACACGCTTGGCCCCATCCACTCCGACGGGTGCCACGACCTTCACCGGGCGGACCAGGCTAGCGGCGAGCGCAAAGTACACGGCGGACCCGCCCAGCGTTTGATCGACCTTGCCAAAAGGGCCGTCGCGCGTGTCAAGGGCTACCGAGCCGGCTACGAGGAGATCTCCTGGCTGCTCAGGCACGCCGACCCGTACCGCTGCTGGCGGTGACCACGTGGCGTGCATGCCGGAGCTTCTCCAGGAAGTCCCGCGGGCTCGTGAAGTCCTCGATCTCCATCCAGCTGCGGCCGAGCTCGCTCGCGGCATGCGCGTCGGATCCTGTTGCCGCGACCTTCCCCAGCTCTACAGCTAGCCGCGCCGCCGCCTGGTTTTCCGCAGGTTCACACCACGCGTTGTACGCCTCGATGATGTCGATCCGATCCGCGAGCGCCACCATGCGTTCCACCGTGAAGTTCGAGCGATGGCGGTCGAGGGGATGCGGCACGTAGGTGAGCCCGCCCATCTCGTGAATCATGTCCATCACATGTTCCGCCGGCAGGTACGGTGGAATCCGCCGCGTGATGAATAATCCGATCACCTCACCCTCACGCGTCTTAGCCTCTTCGCCGACGATCGCGAGGTCAGGTGCGAGCTCGGCCAGCGCAATCGCTCCGTCGATGGTGTTGTGATCCGTCAATGCAATGCGGTCCAGGCCGCATTCGGCGCAGCGCGCTATGAGTTCCTGGAGAGTGCTCTGGCCGTCATGCGAGTAGCGCGAGTGCAGATGAAGATCGATCCGCACCGCTGAATACAGCTAGACGGTGGCGGCTTCTCTGAGCATTCGTTCGCGGGCGCGAGCGAACAGCGGGATCACCTCGGCCGGACCGCGGTTCTTGCATGATTGCGTCATCAGCGCCGCCTGTGCGTCGTAGATGATCTCCATCACCTGCTCAGGCCGGCGCTCGCGACCGAGGCGTCCAGGCAGCTCTGGATGTGCGTTTCGCAGGACCACCATCAGCCGGGCGACCAACCATCCAGGAACGATGCGAATTTCCTGCACGAGGCATTCCTCGACCCAGAAAAGAAGCTCATCCGACTCCTGGAGCAGGCGGCGCGGCGTCATCTTGCGCTGTCGTCTCCGATGCCAGCGCAGGTCACGCTGCTGCTCTTCAATCGTTTCTTGAAGCATCGCTTGCAACCCACTATATCAGCGCCCCACCGCAGTTCTGACTCTTGTCGGATAACACAATGTTCGCCATCCCCCGGCCGCCGGCACGAGGTGGACCTGTCGATCGAATGTCCATTCTCGCCACTGCTGCCGGACGCGATAGCGCATCACCATTCGCGCGACGTTGTTGTAAGCGCGTTGATGTGCTTGATCGATCCACTCCTCGACGACTTTCACGCTGACGACCTGCATGTCGAGGAGCTCGACATCATCGTCGAGGCGCGGCATGTCTCGCATGAATGTTTCTCGTCCGCCCCAGGCGCGCTGCGCGTCTTCGGCGAGCATTTCCCACATCTCGTCGAACCGTCCTTCAGAGTGCAGATTCATGAAGCGCATCTCGAATGTAGCGGGGGCAATCGACGTTGGTGGGCCGGGCCTCAACGGTTCGGTGGGCGGCGGCAGGGCGGCGACGGCACCGGCCATTCCCGTGCCGATGGAGGCACTGACGAACTTTCCAAAGTCGTCGGCCGGCCAGGTCGTGAACTGCCCCGCGATCCGAGCCAGGACCGATTCCACCGCCGTCCAGCGTCGTAGCCGGCGAAGAAGCCTATTGACCATTGGCGCTAGATGTTGTGTGATGTCCCCAGACTGTATACAGAATGTGGATAACTCGCAACCCCCTGTCGCCGGCCGCCTGTAGCCACCGCGATCGGAAGGCGAGCCGAAAGCCCCCGGCGGGTTGCGGTCTTCGCCATCGCTGGAAGGGCGCATGGATCATGGCGATTCGCCCTCACCGCGCTTCCAGGGCTCATCTCAAGCGGATCAACCCTTGATCCGGATCGGAGTATCGGCCTGGCGAGTCGCTCCGCGGACTCAGCCGACGCTCATGCGACGCACGATTGCCGCCACCTCGGACAGCGGCACGCCGACCGGGCAGGCTGCGGCAGCAGCCGCGAGGTCCGGCGCATCTCCGGTGATATCGGAGGATGCGTCGCCCAAGCGCGCGTAGAGGCGCATGTATGAAGTGGCGAGATCTGGAAGCCGCGTCTTCCCGATGCGTCCAGCGGCGAGAGCGCAAAGGCCGCAGTTGATGCAGCCGACCAGGTGTGGATGGCGCTCGCGCTCCGCCGTCTGCAGTGCGCGAATTCCATCGGGCGCGTAAGTCTCGAAGAGCTCCTCGAGCTGCGACCGGGGGCGGCTGAGGCGCCGGCGTGCGAGGTGCAGGCCATACGCCAGTGCGAGCTTCGCCAGCGAGTCGGTGCGGCCCATCGCTAGTTGAAGAGCCCCCGCATCGCACCCTGGGCCAGCTCTTCCTGTGCCCATCCCGCCTGACCCATCACCGGCGCTCGTCCCAACCACGCGCCTCGGACGAACTCGCGGACCGCCTCGAATCGCTGAGCTGCGCTCCACCCGAGCTCGGCACCGATGACCTCGGCTGCGCGCAGAACGCAAGCGGCGCCGGCGCATGGGCCCGCCGCCAGGCCTACGCGCCTGAACGCATCGGCAAGCGAGCGCACCTGCTCCTGGCGCGCCGAGTAGGCGAGCTCTGCTTCGGTGATCGGCTCGCATCGGCAGACGAGGCGCCCGGCGCGGCCGCCGTCCATGACCTTGGCGGCGTGCGAGCCGTGACGGCTCTGGAGCTTGACCGCCGCGAGCGCCGGTATGCCGCAGCGGCGAGCCAGGTCGCCGGCTGGTTCCATGTCCGATTCGTTGCCGGGGAGAGGAGTCGTCGCCGTCGTGCATGCGGCCTGGTGTCCGAGCTTGCGGCACACCGCGTCGGACGTCTGTTCGGCCATGAGGCGGTACATCGACAGCTTTCCGCCGGCGATGGTCACAAAGCCTTCGACGCCTTGCGCCGCGTGGTCGATCACCTCGAATTTCCGCGACAGCTCGTCCTCGTAGCGCCGCCACTTGAACAATGTGGGCCGGACCCCCGTCGTCGTGCGCACCGGCCGGTAATCCCTGATCGAAGGAAACACGCGCTCGAAAGCCTGGAGCAGGTAGTCGACCTCGTCCTCGAGCACGTCGACAGAGTCGAGATCTCCATAGAAGTCGTCGTCGGTGGTCCCGAGCAGGGTGAACCCCGCGTGCGAGACCATCAGGAGGTCGCGGCCATCCACCGACTCGGCGCTGATGGCGAAGTTCGAGATGCGATGCGGATAGACGATATGAATGCCTTTGGCCGGTCGAAGCTGAACGTCCAGTCCCGCCAACCCGCTCACCTGTGGCGACCACGGACCCGTCGCGTTCACGACCACGCGCGCACGAGCTTCGGACATCGCGCCATCGGACCCGCGGTAGCGAACACCGATCACCTTTCCGCCATCGCGAACCAGGTCGATGACCTTCGTGTGGTTGAGCGCGCGCGCGCCATGCGCCACGGCATCCTCTACGTTTGCGTAGACGAGGCGGTAAGGGTCGACGCCCCACTCTTCCATAGTCACCGCGCCGATCAGCTCGCGCGTGAGCCCAGGTTCTGCCTGCAGCGCCTCCTCGGCCGTCAATCGCCGATGGGGGTGAGCCTTTTTGAGCGGCTGGAAGCGGTCGTAGACCTCCATCGCCGTCTCCATCCGCTCGATGTTGTTCCTGTCGTGCGGCAGCACCGGGATGAGGAAGACGACTCTGTACACGAGGTTGCGCGCGATCGAAACGATGTATCCCGCGTCCTGCGTGGACAGTCGCGTGGTGTCCCAGTCGAACTCGAGGTAGCGCGGGCCTCCGTGGATCATCCAGCTCGATCCGCCGGTGGTGCCGGCGCCCCAGTCGCCCTTGTCCACCAGCAGCACCGACAGGCCTCGCAACGAGAGGTCGCGCGCGACGCCCGCGCCGGTCACGCCGCCGCCGATCACGCAGACGTCGTGAGCGCTCGGTGCGCTCAATCGAGGATCACGCTCGAAGCTTAATCAGCAGCAGGCTGCCGGCGGGCGGATCGACGGATCTAGGCGGCCGATGCGGCCCCATCCGGGCGTCGACGCTTGCGCTCCTCGCTTACGCACAACGGTGCGCGCGCTGCGGTGCTTAGCGTCTCCTTCGGCTGGGACCACCTCGGCCGCCGATCTCTCGCCGCCCGCCCGCCGTCAGCCTGCGGCCTCGTGCTGCTTCTGGAACTCTTCGATGATCGCCTTGGCAAGGTGGGCGGGCATCTCGTCATAGTGCGAGAACTTCTGCTGGAAGGTGCCGCGGCCCTGCGTGATGGAACGAAGGTCCAGCGCGAAGCGCAACATCTCGTGCGCCGGCACGGTGGCGCGCACTTTCTCGTAGCCGTCGTCGGGCTCGGTCCCGAGGATCTTGCCGCGCCGGCCGTTGATGTCGGACATGATCGCGCCGAGGTTCTTCTCAGGCACCCGGATGTCGGCCTCGACGACCGGTTCGAGCAACACCGGACCTGCATCCAGGGCGCCCTTGCGAATCGCCATCGAGCCCGCGATCTGGAACGCCATGTCGTTGGAGTCGACCTGGTGGAACTTCCCGTCCACAAGGGTCACCTTGACGTCGACCATCGGATACCCGGCGACCACTCCCTTCGCCATGTTGTCCACGATCCCTTTCTGTACGGAGACGCGGAAGTTCTGCGGAATCGCTCCACCGAAGATCTTGTCCTCCCACACGAAGCCATCGCCCCGCCTGGTCGGGGCGACCTCGATCACGCAGATCCCGTACTGGCCGTGACCGCCCGATTGCTTGACATGCCGGCCCTCGACCCGGCTGTGGCCCGAAACGGTCTCGCGGTAGGCGACGCGCGGCACCTCGGTGGTCGCTTCGACGCCGTACTTCCGCTTGAGCTTGTCCAGCGTGACGTCGAGGTGGACGTCGCCAAGCCCTGCGATCACCAACTGCTTGGTCTCTTCGAGGCGCTCCACATGAAGGGTCGGGTCCTCTTCGCTCAGCCGAGCCAGCCCGCTCGAGATCTTCTCCTCGTCCCCTCGGGCTTTCGGAGTGATGGCGAGAGTGTAAGCAGGGCCCGGCAGGTCGAGAGGCGGAAGTGGCCCTCCGTCCTTCATTCCGAGCGTGTCGCCGGTCAAGGTATGCGCCAGCTTCGTCGCCGCGCCGATGTCGCCGGCCCTCACCTCCGTGGTGGCGATGTGCTCCTTACCGCGCGGAAAGAAGATCTGCGCGAGGCGTTCCTCGCCGCCGCGGCTCAGGTTTGGAAGATGCGCGTCGGCTTTGACCGTTCCCGCCACGACCTTGAAATAACTGACGCGGCCGAACTGGTCTCCGCCGGTGCTGAACACGAACGCCTTCACGGGCTTGTCCGGCTCGACGTCGGGTGGAGGCATCAGCTCCGCGATGGTCGACATCAGCGTGCGAACACCCAGCAGCTTGGTCGCCGAGCAGCACACCACCGGCGCGACCTTCCCGGCCAGGATTCCCTCGCGCAGGCCGCGCTGGATCTCTTCCTCGCTCAAGGTGCCGGCGTCCAGGTATTTCTCGAGCAGCGAGTCGTCGCTCTCTGCGGCGGCCTCGATCAGCTGCCCGCGATACTGCTCGACCAGCTTCTGCATCTCGTCCGGGACTGGGACCTCACCGCCCTTGCCGTCGGCCGTCGTCACGAAGGCTTTGAGGTGAAGGAGGTCGACGATGCCGCGGAAGTCCTGCTCCGAGCCGATCGGCAGGTGCAGCGGAAACGGGCGTGGTGTGAGGACCTCGCGCATCGCCGCGACCGCGCCGTAGAAGTCCGAGTTCTCCTTGTCCAGCTTGTTGACCACGACAATTCGCGGTTTGTTGGTTCGATTGCACTGCTCCCAGGCGACCTCGGTTCCGACGGCCAGCTGCGAGCCGGCGCCCACCACCACGACAGCGCCTTCGGCCACCCGGAGGCCGCTGAGCACCTGGCCCGCGAAGTCGAAGAACCCGGGGGCGTCGAGGATGTTGATCTTGTAACCGTTGTGCTCGGCGAACGCCACGCCGAGGTTGATCGAGATCTTGCGCTTCTGCTCTTCGGGCTCGAAGTCCGTCGTGGCGGTCGCCTGGTCGGGGGCGCCCATGCGCTGGATCGTGCCCGAGGCAAACAGCATCGCCTCGGCGAGCATGGTCTTGCCGTCGTGGGAATGGCCCAGCAGGACCACGTTCCTGATCTTGTCCGAAGCGTACTCAGTGGCCATCCAACCCCCTCGCACCCGCGTCGCCGCAAGCAGTGAAGACAAGTCTAAGGCGCGGTTAAGAGCGGGTTGGCTTGGGTATCATCACTTACCAATGGCCAAGAAGACGGCGTCCATCGAAGAGGTTCTGGCTGCAGTCGAGGCTGCCCGAGACAAGGTCATGGCCGACGAGGTGAAGTCGCTCACCAAGCTCGGCATTCCCAAGGCGATGGCGTACCAGATGATCGCCAGCAGGTTCCACCAGAAGGTGGGGAACCAGGAGGAGGCCGAGCCCGACCCGTTCGAGGGCAACGCGACCTCCTGGGAAGAAATCGGCTAACCACGCCTCTGCGGCGTGAATCGAGCCGGCCGGCTCGTTCGCCTTCTCAGGATCCTTTCTGTGGTCATCTCTGAGCCAGGCCTCAACCCCCTCGAGCTGGCCGAACGCGCCGGAGTCTCCGAACGGACGCTGCGTCGCGACCTGGTTCAGCTGCGCGGCCTGGGCTACGAGGTGGCGTACACCGGAGGCTACGAGGTGCAGGAGAAGCTGAACCTGGAAGGTCGCACGGGCCACCGCTCGCTGGGCAGCGTCTATGAGCAGCACCTTGACCTGCTGCGCAAGCAACTGCCCAAGCGGCTGGCCGCCCAGGTCACCGAGGAGGTCGATTCGCTCGCGCCGGCCGCGCTGGCCTCCCTCTTCGCAACCGCCATCGAACGGCACTCCGGGGTCAATCGCCGGGCGCGCGCAGGGCGCACTTCCGCCGCCGGGCGCGCGCAGGGCGCTTCCGACTAGATGAAACCGATCGTCCTCATCCCCAGCGGCGATGCCGACGCCGACTTCATCTATGCCACCGGCCTTGCGGTCGAGACGAGCCTGTACATCCGTTTCGGCGATGGCGACGACGTTCTGGTGACCAGCCCGCTCGAGATCGAGCGCGCGCGAGTGCAGAGCAGGGCCAGCCGCAAGCTGCTGCTCGAAGAGGCGGGCTACGAAGCCGCCGGCCAATATGTCTCTTACGCCCGCCTGGCGGCCAGGATGCTGCACGAGCGCGAGCTCGAGTCGGCCCGCGTTTCGCCCCGGCTGCAGGCCGGCTACCTCGAGGCGATGCGGGAGGCCGGCCTCGAGGTCGAGGTCGATGCGGGGCTGTTCCAGGCGGAACGGCGGCGCAAATCTTCGGCGGAGGCCGGTTTCATCGAGGATTCGCAGCGGGCGGCGGAGGCGGCGGTTGTCGAGGTGGTGAGCCAGCTGGCACAGGCCGATATCCGGGACGGGATCCTCTGGCTCGATGAAAAGCCGCTGACCTCAGAACGCCTCTACGCGCGCGCGTCGTTGCTCCTCGGCGAGCGTGGCTTCGTGTGCCCGGACATGATCATCGCCGGCTCCCCGGAATGCGCCATGCCTCATTACCGCGGGGAGGGCCCGATCCGGGCGCATGCGCCCGTCATCATCGACATCTTTCCCGGGAGCCGGAACACCCACTACCACGGCGATCTCACGAGAACGGTCGTAGTGGGAGAGGTTCCAGATGAGATCCGCAACATGCACGCGGCGGTCTTGCAGGCGCTCGACGCGGGGATCGAATCGATCCGGGCCGGGGCATCGGGGCGCGACGTCCACCATGGCGTTTGCCACGTCCTGGTGGATCGGGGCTACGGGACGACGACGAAGGGCTTCGAGGGTGCCGATGGGGGCGCGAAGATGAACCACTCCACCGGCCACGGCGTCGGGCTCGACGTTCATGAGGAACCGGCGCTGCGCGGGCCCGACGAGAACATCCTGGTCGAAGGCGACGTCGTAACGGTGGAGCCCGGTCTCTATCTGATGGGACTGGGCGGAGTTCGCATCGAGGACACGGGCATGGTCACGGCGGACGGCTTCAAGAATTTCACGACCCTCACGCGAAGCCTGGATCCCCGCGATTACCTGTAAAGTGGCCATTGACAATGTCTGACGACGAGACGCTAGGGCAGAGAATCCGACGCGTGCGCCAGGAGCGCGGCATGAGCCTGGCCAAGGTCAGCGGCCCCGACTTCAGCCGGGCATTCCTGCACCAGGTCGAGCATGGAATGAGCCAGCCCTCGACGCGCGTGCTGAGGGTGATCGCCGGCCGACTCGGGACGGAGGTCGACTACCTGCTCGAGGGCCGGCTTCCGGGTGTGGAGCGCGAGCTCGCGCTCGAGAAGGGCCGCGTTCTGCTGGCGCGGGGCGATGCCCGCCGCGCGCTCCTGGCGCTGCAGCCGGCCGCCGATTCCACCGAGTGGCCGCTGGGAGCTGACGCGCGCCTGAGCCAGGCCGAGGCGCTGCGCGCCCTGGGGCGCAACGAAGAGGCGAAGGCTCTACTGGCGCGCGAAAAGGAAGCGATCGCCTCGCGCCGCGATCGCCACCGGCTGCAGCGCCTCCGCTCGATCGAAAGAGGTGAGCGAGCCGGCTACGGCGATGGGGGCACTAAAGGCGCGCTGGAGTCAGCCGTCAAGGCTCACCTGAAGCTCGCCGATCAAGCCGAGCGCAGCGCCAACAGCCGCGACGCGCTCGAGCACTACCGCGCGGCGCGGGTCCTTCTCGAAGTCAGCTAGGAGCCTCTAAAGCCCGCTTGTAAAGGTGAACGAGGGCGGTGGCGTCACCGCCGGGGGCGTGATCTCCAGCGTGATCACCTCATGCGACTTGAGGGGGATCGATTTCGCGTCACCCGTGTAGACCTGAGCGCCTTTGCCGTCCTGGAGGTCGATGTAGACGACGAGCTTCTCGTCGGCCGTTAGGGTCAAGGTGGACACGTGGGTCGCGTCCAGCGGTTCGTTGGGGCCCCCTTGGGCCTTGCTCCACGTGCTCCACACGGAGAAGAACTGGCCCAACGTGAATACCTGGTTCGCAGGTGACTCGATATGGATGACGTCGGGGTTTGCAGCATGTACGTGCAGCCAGTAAAAGCACGTCGGTGCCGCCGGGTCGCCGCTGATCCCGATGTTCGCCGGGATGGGCAGCACGTTGCCCTGGTACACGATCTGCAGCGCGGAGTGGTAGTGGACCTGGGAGTGCTCGAGGTGGTCGCATGGGACGCCCGCGGCAGTTGTCGGAGCCGTGGACTTGTTGTTTACCAGGTAGTAGATGACGAGGCCGATCACGAACACCACCAGGATGGCCGCGACCGCGATCGGAAGGAGCGGGACGTCATTCCCTTTCTTCACCCTGACCGGCGGCCGGCGGCCGCCTTTGCCGGCGCCGGCGCGCACCGGTGCCTTTGTTTTGGTTGCCATGTCCCTTGGTAGAATACCGACCTACCCTTTCTGGCTTCGGCCGGAGGCACATGCCCCCGATCGATCGGAGCCTGAACCCATAGGAAGGAGGTCCCCATTGCGGGATTACGAAGTTCTCTACATCGTCCGCGCTGACCTGGACGACGACAAGGTCCAGGACGCGGTGAAGCGGGTCAACACGCTGATCGAAAGATCGGGCGGGACAGTCGAGCGCACCAACCTCTGGGGCAAGCGCAAGCTCGCCTACGAGGTCAAGCACCAGAAGGAAGGCTCCTATGTCCTGCAGGACTTCTCGTTTGACCCCGGCCGGGTCCCCGAGCTCGAGTCGGCCCTGAAGATCACCGAAGAGGTGTTGCGGCATCTCATCGTGCGCAAGCCGGAGAAGGCCGCTGCAGCGACCACCGTCGCCCCGCCGCCGGCGGAGGTCGTGCTGGAGCCCGTAGCTGCGGAGACGGAGCCTGTCGAGGAACCGGCGGCCAGTGCAGAAGGGGAGGAGTCCTAAAAATGTCAAACCTGAACAAAGCGCTGCTCATCGGAAGGCTCACAAAGGACCCGGAGATGCGCTACACGCCCAGTGGTACCGCGGTGACCAACTTCAGCATTGCCACCAACCGGTGGTCGTCCGGTCCGGACGGCGAGCGCAAAGAGTTCACCGATTACCACAACATCGTGGCGTACCCGATCGGCAAGCGAAACCTGGCCGAGACAGTCGCCCAATACACCCGCAAAGGCGCCCTGGTCTTCGTGGAAGGCCGGATACAGACGCGCTCGTGGGAGGGCCAGGACGGACAGAAGCGGCGCGTTACCGAGATCATCGCGAACGACGTGCAGTTCCTCGAGCCGCGTGGAGCGGGAGGCGGCGGTGGAACCGGTGCTCCGGCCCGCGGCGCCGGCGGCGCGCCCCACGACGATATCCCCGCTCCGGACGACGGCCCTCGGGACGTCGACCCGGACGAGATTCCCTTTTAGGAGTTATTGATGGCAGTCAACCGACCACAACGTGAGTCAAGCGGCGGTGGCGGCGGAGGCAGAGGGCCGAAGCGCCAGCATCGCAAGGTATGCAGCTTTTGTGTCGAGAAGATCCACTACATCGACTACAAAGAGATCTCCCGCCTGCGCCGCTTCGTGAGCGACCGCGGCAAGATCCTCCCTCGTCGAGTCACAGGCACGTGCGCGCGGCATCAGCGACCCCTGACGACCGCACTCGAGCGGGCGCGCGCGATCGCCCTGCTTCCTTACACGACAGAGTCGCACTAGAACGGCTCGATCTCGACCGCCCCGCCTCCCCACCGAGTGGGGAGGACGGCCGGGGGGAGGGGAGGCCCGGCCCGGAAGCAACGTCCCGATAGAATTCAACGTGCCGCCGCAATCCCGTGATGGAGCGCGCCCCATGACCTTCCAGACCCAGCTGCGAATTCCCGGACCGACCCCGCTGCCCGAGCGCGTCGTGCGCAGCATGAACCGGCCGATGATCGATCACCGCGGACCCGAGTTCGCGGCGATCCTCGCCGAGATCACGGCGGGCGCGAAGCGGGTCTTCAAAACGTCTAACGACCTGCTCCTTCTTACTTCCTCCGGAACTGGAGGCCTCGAATCCGCCGTGGCGAACCTGGTCTCTCCGGGCGACGAGGTGGTGGTCGCGCTCTGCGGCAACTTCGGCGAGCGATTCGCGGCACTCGCGGCCGCTTACGGCGCGGACGTCGCGCGCCTCGAGTCCGAATGGGGCCAGCCGGTCGACCCCGACGACCTGGCGC
>DATFVI010000106.1:0-3675 GCA_035260405.1 Candidatus Dormiibacterota bacterium | reverse complement strand
CCACTCGGGAACCGGCAATGACATCAACGGCAACGCCAAGGCCTACACGGCATCCGGACTGAAGACGATCTTCGCCGGGGCCGATGCCGCGGCCTACTTCCACGTGGCGGCCGGAGATGCCCGGGTGCCTGACATTTTCGGCATCTCGCAGTACGGCGTGGTCTACACGGGCGGCCACGGCAAGATTGCCGAGCACGGCGGGGCCAACCCGCAGGACCGCGACGTTCCGCTCGTGGTCTCCGGCGACCTGGTCGCCGACCAGGGAGCGGTCAACAGCTCTTCCGTCGAGACGTCGCAGATCGCCCCCACCATCCTGAGACTCCTCGGTCTCGACCCGCGCGCGCTGAAGGCCGTTCAGATCGAGCACACGGCGGCCCTCCCGCTGGGCGACTAGAAACCTCCTCTCTACGCGTGCCCGCCCGGTCTCTACCCAGCCGGGCGGGCCGCACCAAGCTTGAGTTGACAGAGCAGTCAAGTCAGACGACACTCCGCGCATCAAAGCTTTGGAGGTGCGCTGATGCGCAAGCTGCTCTTTTCCGTGATCTTGACTGTTATGGCGTTGGCGTTGACGATCGGCCCCGCACTGGCCGAAGGCATTGGCCCAACCCCGTAAAGTCAAATCGTTTATTCAGTAGCCGTGGGCCGGGCATGGCAGTACACTCACCGCCATGCTCGGCACCAGATACCGTGGCCGCCGCCAGGGCGTTGACGTCCGGGCGGGGTCTGTCGAGCAGGCGCGGCGTGAAGCCAAGCTCACGCTCGCTCAGGTAGCCGGCGGAAAGCTCACCAGGACCGCCATCCATCTGATCGAGAAAGGCCGCACCAGGCCGTCGATGGAGACCCTGCAGCTGATCGCACGCCAGACGCGCAAACCGCTCGATTTCTTCTTGACCCCCGAGTCGTCCTCCGTGCTGACCGAGCGCCAGGCGCAGTTGCGCGAGCTGGAGCGGTTGACGGCGGTCAGGCAGCTGGAGCAGGTGATCGCGATAGGGACCTCGCTTGTCGAGCAGAAGTGGAGCCCAGAAGACACCGCGGTCATTCACTTCTCTGTAGGCCAGGCCTACTGCAGACTCGTTCAGCCGAAAGAAGCGATTGAGCACCTTCGCCCCGCGCGAGAGCAGTTCGAACGATCGGGCGACGAATGGATGGCGGTCGAGGCTCTGGATTGGGAGTCGAGCGCGCTGGGCCTTCTAGACGACCCCGACGCCCTGCCGCTCGCCCACCAGGCGCTCGAACGATGCCGGCAGCTCGAACCCAAGCCAACCCATATGGAGGCCAGGATCCTTGGCCACATTGCCGGCATGTACGTGGTCGCCCGCTCATGGGTGACGGCGATTCGCTATTACGAGGCTGCCGCGGCGGCGGCGAGCGTGGTCAAGGATCTCTTGCTTCTGGCCAAGATGCACCACGGCCTTGGCCTCGCCTATAAGTCCATTCATCAGCCGGCGACCGCTCGCCAGCATTACGACAAGGCGCTCACCCTCTACTCGATCGAATCCGACTTGACCGCGGTCTACCGGGTAGAGAACGATCTCGGAGACCTGCTGCTCCAGCAGGGGCGGCTGGATGCGGCCGAGCAGCACTTCCTCAAGGCTCTCGCCGGGTCGAACGAGTTGAACATGGACCGGCGTGGCCATGGCTTCATCCTGGCCAACCTGGGCGAAGTGCTCTTGCGGCGCGGTGAGCTATCGGAGGCAGAGGCATATCTGCAGCAGGCGCTGGAGGTGGCCGAAGCAATCACGGAACGGGTCGTTGTCGCCAACGCCCGGGTTCTTCTCGGCAAGCTCGCGGAGCGGCAGCGCAACGCTGCCATGGCGGACGGCCACTTCGAGACCGCGATTGGGATCCTCGAAGAGCTCGGAATGCCCGAGCGGCTGCGCGATGCCCACATGGAATACGCGGAGGTCCTCGACGCCCGGAACGATGGCCCATCGGCGACGCTCCACTGGAAGCTGGCCGCGCAGATCGGCAAGATGGCGAGCCTCGGCGTCAGCTGGTCTGGATCAGGCGACGCCGAGCGCGAATCGCTGCACCCGACCGGGAGCGCGTAGAACCTACGCCGCCGGGTTCCGCGCCTTGAAGACGCGGAAAAGCACTCCTAGCGATGGGATGACGAGCACCATCCCGACCGCAATCACCACCAGCCAAGCGGAAAGCACGGCCGCCGGCGCGGCGGCGTCGGCGATCGTCAGGTCGGGCGGCACGAGATAGGGCCATTGCCCCACCGCCCAGGCCCACAGCACCAACGTCACCTGGGCCGCAACCGCGATACGCGTTACTCGAGGGCGCAGCCGCCACACACCCCACAGCGCGATCGGGCCGTTGATCAGCGCGAGTAGCAAGAGCAGCAATCCGTTTCCCGTCAGGTCGGCCCAAACGCGCGGCGCCTGGGCATAAGCGAGCCACAGGCCGAACAGCGCCAGCGCGCCGGAGACCACCGACGCGATCAACGCGCGCCGGCGAAAATCCGATTGCAACGCAGCATCGTCCTCGGTCTCGACCATCAGATAAGCCGCGGCGAGATATGCGCACAAGGCGACCGCAAGCAGCCCCATGACCAGCGCGAAAGGCGTGCTCCAGCCGGCGCCGAATCCGCTCGCCACCCTGCCGCCGGCGATCCGAATCGCGCCTGACGCCACCGCAGCAGCCGCCGTTCCCAGGAAGAAAGGCGCGACGATACTCGACCCGCCGAATACCACGCCCCACGGCGATAGAGGCCCGACGGCTTCCCGGCCGTGAGCGCGGAAAGCGAATGCTGCTCCGCGCAGGACGATGCCGATAAGGGCGATGGTCATCGGCACATAGAGGGCGAGGCTCAGATAGCCGAAAGCAATCGGAAAGGTCGTGAAGAGCCCTGTGATCATGAAGATCAACCAGACGTGGTTCGCCTCCCAGACAGGTCCCATCGCGCGCGCCACCGCCTGCCGCTGCGCGCGTTTGCGCGGTCCCGACGCAAAGATGTCCCAAACGCCGCCGCCAAAATCAGCGCCTGCGAACACCGCATACGCGGTGAGGCTCAGCCACAGAAGTCCCGCCGCGGCATCCGCTTCGCTCATGGCTTCGGCTCCGATCGCTCGCGGTTGTGACGCGCGAGAAGCAGCAGCAGCCTGGAGAGCGTGACCGCCAGGGCGATGTAGATGGCGGCGAACACGGCGAAGACCAAGCCGAGGCCCGGAGCCGACGTGGCGGCCGCCGTGGTCCGGATGATGCCGTAGACGATCCACGGCTGGCGTCCAAATTCGGTGACGAACCAGCCCGCCTCCATCGTGATCACCGCGGCCGGCCCGGCCGCGACAAGGCACCAGAGCACAAGGCGGTTGCTCGGCACACGGCGCGAGCGCCAAACCAGAAACCAGAACAAAGCGGCGAGCAAGCCGAGACCAATGCCAAGGCCGACCATCGTGTCGAACGACAGGTGCACCACGACCGTGTTCGGGCGCTGGTCGGCCGGAAACGAGTTGAGGCCGCGAATCTCGGCATTGGGATCGAACGCGGCCAGCAGGCTTAGCCCGTAAGGTATCTCGATCGCGTAAAGGAGGCGCCCCTGAGAGTCGCTCGGGATGCCTCCAATGTGCAGTGGGGCTCCTCGCGTCGTCGCATAGAGGGCCTCCATGGCCGCGAACTTCGCCGGCTGCGCGCCGTAAGTGAAACGCGCGCTGTTGTCGCCGGTGATCC
>DATFVI010000105.1:0-2101 GCA_035260405.1 Candidatus Dormiibacterota bacterium | reverse complement strand
AGGTCGGGCTCGATGCCCGTGGTGTCGCAGTCCATCATCAGCCCGATCGTTCCGGTTGGAGCCAGGACCGTGGCCTGCGCATTGCGATAGCCGTGGGCCCGGCCCAGCTTGACCGCCTCGTCCCACGTTTGGCGAGCGGCGTCGACCACCTCCGCGGATTCGGGAGACGTGCTCAGCTGGTGCGCCGCCTGGCGGTGCTTCTCCACCACGCGCAGCATCGGCTCGCGGTTCTTGGGGTACTCGCTGAACGGTCCCTTGACCTGGGCCATGCGCGCCGACTGGGCGAACGCACGTCCGGTCATGATCGCGGTGAGCGCGCCGGCGAAGCGGCCGCCTTCCTCGGAGTCATAGGCGAGGCCCATCGACATCAGCAGGGCGCCGAGGTTCGCATAGCCCAGGCCGAGCGGGCGAAGCGCCTCGGAGTTCTTGGCGATCGCCGGAGTGGGGTAGGAGGCGTTGGAGACGATGATCTCCTGGCCGGTGAAGCACACGTCGATCGCGTGCTTGTACCGCTCGAGGTCGAACTTTCCTTCCTCGGTCTGGAACTTCATCAGGTTGAGCGAGAGCAGGTTGCACGCGGTGTCGTCCAGGAACACGAACTCGGAGCACGGGTTGGTCGCGTTGATGCGGCCTGTGTTGGGGACCACGTTCCAGTCCTGGATGGTCGTGTCGAACTGCAGGCCCGGGTCGCCGCAGATCCAGGTCGCTTCGGCGATCTCCCGCCACAGGTCGCGTGCCTTGTAGCTGTCGATGACGCGGCCGTCGACGACGGCCTTCGTCTCCCACTTCTTGTCGCCATCGACCGCTCGCATGAAGTCGTCGCTCACGCGGACCGAGTTGTTGGCGTTCTGGAACTGGACCGAGTCGTAAGCCCCGCCGGTCACGTTGAACCCGACGTTGTAGCCGGCGTCGATCAAGGCCCAGGCCTTCTTCTCTTCCTCCGCCTTGCAGCGGATGAACTCGAGGATGTCGGGGTGGTCGGCGTTGAGGATGACCATCTTGGCCGCGCGACGGGTCGTGCCGCCCGACTTGATCGAGCCGGCGAACGAGTCGTAGCCCTTCATGAAGGAGACGGGGCCGGAGGCGGTGCCGCCGCCGGACAGCTGCTCCTTGGAGGAACGCAGCACGGAGAGGTTGGTGCCCGTTCCGCTGCCGAACTTGAACAGCATGCCTTCGGTTTTGACCAGCTCGAGGATCGACTCCATCGAGTCCTCCACCGAGTTGATGAAGCACGCCGAGCCCTGCTGGGCGCGGCCGGGCACGCCGATGTTGAACCAGACCGGGCTGTTGAAGGAGGCGTGCTGCGTCACCAGGAGGTAGCGGAGCTCCTGGGACCAGTTCTCGGCGTCTTCCTCGCTCGCGAAGTAGCCGCCCTCGCGTCCCCAGCGGCCCAGGCTCTCGACGACGCGGTCGATGAGCTGGCGGACGCTGGTCTCGCGCTCAGGGGTGCCCAGGCCGCCGCGGAAGTACTTCTGGGCGACCACGTTGATCGCGAGCTGTGACCAGGAGCGGGGGACCTCGACGTCCTTCTGCTCGAAGATGACCTGGCCCTTCTCGCCGGTGATCGCGGCGGTGCGCCGCTCCCATTCGACGAGGTCGAAGGCGTGGCTGCCCGGGGGCGTGAAGTGCCGGCCGAAGCGCAAACCCTTCACGGCTGCCTTGGCATGGGTCCCATTGGTCTTGATTGGGGCGCCCTGCGCGCGCCCGGCGCTCCCCGAGCGGGCTCCGGCGAGGTCGGCAATGTTCTTGGCCATTTCTTTAGAGAACGCCTCCTTCTAAATCATCCCCGGTGAGGGTGTTTTCCAATCGGACGCGCCCTGCGCGCGCCCGGCGTCGCGTCGTTGCTGGAACGTGGGGTGGGTCGCCGTGCATATTCGTTTGGGGATGGAAGAGGCCCCAGAGCATGCCCGCCACTTATGCCCCAGGGCCTCGATGTAACGCTCTGAATGATACGAGCGGCTTTTTGGCTTGTCAAGCCCCAAACACAAGATATTCGGTCTAAACATGCCTTTACCCCCAACATGTGGGTGGATTACCTGTGGATATCTCTGCTCCGAAGTTGGGCACAGGCTGCGGAAGGACTGTGGGAAAGTGGGCAAAA
>DATFVI010000104.1:0-38193 GCA_035260405.1 Candidatus Dormiibacterota bacterium | reverse complement strand
CGTGAACATCAGGCCCGACCTCAGCCAGCCGAGGTGCAAGGTGTAGGCGGTCAAGTCGCCGACCGCCGTGCCCATGGCGAACGTGGCGAGGACGGCAGCCCAGTAGAACATCTCGCGGCGCGGGGTGGTGATGCTGTGGATCGAAAGCGTCCGCTCCATCAAATACCAGACCGCGAAGATAACGGTGAGACCCGCCGCGCAAAGCGCCGCAGAGGCCGCATACGGAATCTTCAGCTCGATATGGGCGGCGTCGGCGCACATGGTCCCAAACACCGCAACCATCGCGACCGCAAACCAGTACACAGGTGCGATGTATCTGCGCACAAAGAACTGCAGCGCAAGCGAAACCACGATGCCGACCCCGCCGATCGCAACCGCGACGTACGGGTCGATCGTGTGGACCAGGTGGTCCGAGAGCGCCTCGCCCATGGCCGTCGTCAGGATCTTGACGGCCCAGAAATGAGCGGTGATGGCCGGCACCTTTCTGATCATCTGCGGCGCCGGCATGCGTGCAATTCTCCCGATTCGGCGGGCCACAGCGCGGAATACGGTGCTAGCGTCTGGGTTTGAAGTCCACGATGGCTGATACACCACCGATCGTCTGCACCCTCTCGGCGGCCGATCTCGAGGATCGAGAAGGCGCGTGGGTGAAGCTGATGTCGAGCGCCCTGGTGGTGCGTGACGTCGTGCCCGGCGGCATACGCCTGACCCCAGCTGCCGGCGCAGCCGCCGCGCTCATCGATCTCATCGACCTAGAGCGCGAATGCTGCGCCTGGATTCGTTTCGACGTGGGCGACCATTCGGTCGTCACTATGACTGCCGACGCCAATGGCGAGGCTGTCCTCGCCGAGATGTTCAGGTAGCGGTCTTCTCCGCCGGCACCTTTTCTTCGACCAGCTCGCCTTCGATGTTGATCTGGATCTCGTTGCTCACGATGAACTTGCCGTCCAGCATCATCTCGAATTTCATTCCGTAGTCCTTGCGGTTGAGCTGGCCCTGGGCCGCGTAGCCAATCCGATGACCCATGTTGGGGTCGTTGAACTCCCCGTATCTCACGACGTCCAGGGAGATCCCCTTGGTAACGTCCTTGATGGTGAGGTCGCCCGTCAGCTTGTACTTGTCCTTGCCGGCCGCCTCGATACTGGTGCTTTTGAACTTGATGGTCGGGTACTTGTCGACTTCCAGGAAGTTGCCCGACCGGAGGTCGTTGTCCCTGATTTCGTTGTGAGTCCGGATGCTCGCGGTGTTGATGGTCGCCTCGATCTCCGAGTTCTCGGGGTGATCAACGTCGATCTCGCCCGTCGCTGTCACCTCCGCAAAGTGACCTCGGACAGTCATCATGCCCAGGTGCTTGGCCGAGAACTCAACCTGAGTGTGGTACGGGTCGAACTTCCAGGTACCCATGAACTACCTCCAGTGCAGCCTTGAGCGGCGAAAGCCCCTCTAGCCTCCCAAACTGGTTGCGCAGGCAACTTATTTCCAGGCGGATGGGATGACGAAGCGGTATGCCTTGATGTGGTCGGGTGGCAAGGACAGCGCTCTTGCCCTTGACCGATCGTGGCGGGCGGGCCTCGATATCGGCCGGCTGATCTCCTTCTATGACTCGGCGACGAGGCGCGTGCGTTTCCACGCCACCCGGGTCGAGATGCTGGAAGCCCAGGCGGCGGCGATTGGAGTAGAGCTCCAAGCCATTCCCACGAGCTGGCCCGAGATGGAGGCGAGCCTCGGTCGTGAGCTCGCGCATCTCCAGGCAGAAGGATTCGCGGGCGTGGTTCTGGGCGACATCCACCTCGCCGATGTGCGGGACTGGTACGAAACACGCGTTGTGGCCGCCGGACTCGAGCATGTCGAGCCCATCTGGGGCGAACCGCCGCCCACCCTGCTGCGCGAGTTCATAGCGTCTGGCGGCCGGGCGGTCCTCACCTGCGTCGAGCTGGCGAAACTGGATTCATCCTGGCTCGGCCGGGTCACCGACGAAGAATTCGCCGGCGAAATTGAAAACACGGGCGTCGACGCTTGCGGCGAGAACGGCGAGTACCACTCCTTCGCCTTCTCCGGTCCTGTCTTCAAACAGCCCGTGAGGTGGGTGGCCGGCGAGCGCCGGCTGGATGGGGGGTTCGCCCAGCTCGACCTGACCGCTTAGTGCCACTCGGTCGACTCGAGGCCTGCCTCGAGCCAGTCGATGATCGATCCGACTTTCGTCCAGTCCTCCGCCTGGCGAGCTGCGATCAGCTCCCGCAGCGCATGCGGGTTCCAGGCCAGCAGTGCCTCTGCGCCGGAGCTGGCATAGCGCACGAGCGCGTGATGGGCGACCTCTTCGTACGAGAGTCCGGTGTTGCGGGCGAGGTTCTCCAGCGTCGGGCGTGGGTCGGCGAGCCTGGAGAGCGCGACCGAGTCGCGAAAGTTTTGATTGGAATCGGTCCCGCTCATTCGGTTCCTCCAGTTGGACGGAGCGGCCGGGGCTTGTCCTGGCCCCGGCGCGCCGGGGCCCGGCCGGGTGGCTGTTTCGGTTCCGGAAGCGAGGCAATCTTTGGAATGGGCCGCGCGACCGGGCTGCGCGACGTCAGCCTCAGCTCCTCCCCATAGTGCTCGAAAGCAATTGGCTTGCCGCGGACCAGTGAATAGGTTGCGCGGCGGCGGCTTGCGGTGACTTTGATCAGGCGGTCGAGGAAGGTCAGCCGGAAGGTCAAGCGCCGGATCCGAGGCGGCAGGCGGGGCGCGAAACCCAGCGTGCTCCCGTGGTGGCGCATGCCGCCGAGGCCGGCGACCACCGCGAGCCAGGCCCCGGCGAGCGAGCCCATGTGCACGCCGTCGCGGACGTTGTGCTCGAGGTCGTGGAGGTCCATCAGCGCGGCCTCGCCCAGGTAGTCGTGAGCCAGCTGGAGATGGCCGACCTCAGCCGCGATGATCGATTGTGTATTAGAGGAAAGCGAGGAGTCGCGAACTGTGAGCGGCTCGTAGTACTCGAAGTTCCTGGCCTTCTGCTCCTGGGTGAAGGCGTCACCGCGGAGGTGCATCGCGAGGACCAGGTCGGCCTGTTTGATCACCTGCTTCCTGTAGAGATCGAAGTAGGGGAAGTGCAGGAACAGCGGGTACTGGTCTCGCTTTGTCCGCCGGAAGTCCCAGCGCTCGTGCTTCGTGAAGTCGCTCGCCTGCCGGTGGACCTCGAGGCTTTCGTCGTATGGGATGAACATGCGATCCGCGGCGCGACGCCAGGCTTTCACCTCGGTCGCGGTCACCTTCAGCCGTTTCGCCACGCGGCCATGACGCCCGACAGCGTCAGCCGCCGCCATGAGGTTGCGCTGCGCCATGAGGTTTGTGTAGAGGTTGTTGTCCGCCAGGGCGCTGTATTCGTCCGGACCCGTGACCCCGTCGATCCGAAACAGGCCGCCCAGCTCGTGGTGGCCCACCGAGATCCACAGCCGTGCGGTCTCGACCAGGAGCTCGACCCCGACCTTCTCTTCGAACTCGAGGTCGCCGGTGGCAGAGACGTACCTGAAGACCCCGTCGGCGATGTCGGCGTTGATGTGAAAGGCGGCTGTCGATGCCGGCCAGTAGCCGGAACACTCCTCACCGTGGATCGTCCGCCAGGGGAAGGCCGCCCCCTTGAAGCCAAGATCTCGGGCTCGCTTGCGTGCAAGGTCGAGGATCGAGAGGCGCCACCGCAGCACGTCCGCCGCCGCTCCGGGCGCCGTATACACAAGCACGGGAAGGACGAAGGTCTCCGTGTCCCAGAACGTGTGACCGTCATAGCCGGGCCCGGTGAGGCCCTTTGCCGGTATCGCGCGCTGCTCGGCCCGGGCAGCGGACTGGAGGACGTGGAACAAGGCGAAACGGATCGCCTGCTGGACATCGGGGTCGCCCGTGAGCTCGACATCCGCGCGACCCCAGAAATCGGAAAGGTACTTTCGCTGCGCGGAAACCAGCCCTTTCCACCCGTGGTTTTTAGCCGTTTCCAGCGCTCCTTCGATCTGCGCGCGCAGAGCGGGAGTAGACCGCTGGCTGGACCACCCGTAGGCCACGAACTTGACCAGGCTCAAGCTCTGTCCCGGGGAGACGTGTGCCGTCACCGTGACCCTGGCGTGATCGTCGCTGCTCTCCGAGGTGGTTGTGCTCATTCCCGGAGCTTTGACCACGTGATCCATGCCGGCGGCGATCGTCAGCCGGCTCCTCTTGGTGCAGTGAATGAGCATGGCGCGTTTGCCTTCGTGTCCGGAGAACCGCGCCTCGAGCGGGGCATCGATGGCGGCCGCGGTTCGCGGATCGGTCCTCACCACATTGCTCACGGGCTCGTTGGCCACGAGCTCGGATTGCAGCACGAAGTCCGCCGGTCCATCGACCGGTTCCACCTCGTAGAGGATTGCGGCGAGCGCCCGGTGGACGAGCGAGACCAGCCGCGTCGAACGAACCCGGATCACGCGGTGGGTCGGCGATTCCCACTCGACCGTGCGCCGCAGGACCCCGGCCTTGAGGTCGAGGACGCGTTCATGCGAGCGCAGCGTCCCGTAACGGATGTCGAACGGCTCGTCGTCGACCAAAAGACGGATGATCTTCCCGTTGGTGACGTTGACGATCGTCTGGCCCGCCTCCGGATAGCCGTACGCGGTCTCGGCATATGGCAGAGGCACCTCTTCGTAAACGGCATTGAGATAGGAGCCGGAAAGCTCGTGGGGCTCACCCTCGTCGAGGTTTGCCCGCCAGCCGATGTGGCCGTTGGAGAGGGCGAAGATCGATTCGGCCTGGCCCATCAGGTCGAGGTCGAAGTGCCGCTCGCTCACCGCCCAGGGCTCGGGGGCAAAGCCTTGGCTGTGGATCACGGCGACTTCATCAGGTCGGCGAGATCCTTGACGGCCACATCCGCGCCGTGCCGGCGAAGCGCGGCCGCCTGGCCCACGCGGTCGACGCCCACCACGAGGCCGAACCCGCCTGCGTGCCCTGCCGCAACCCCCGCGAGCGCGTCTTCGTACACGGCCGAGCGGGGTGGAGTTGAGCCGAGCATGCGCGCCGCTTCGAGATAGGTGTCAGGCGCCGGCTTGCCGGCCAATCGTTTCTCATGCGCCACGTTGCCGTCGACCTGCGCGTCGAACATCCCGTCCAGCCGGGCGGCGCGCAGGACTTCGGTGCAGTTCTTGCTCGAGGTCACGACCGCCAGTTTCAGCTGCGCCTCACGAGCGGCGTGCAGATACCGGATCGATCCCTCGTAGGCCTCGACCCCGTTGGTTCGTATCAGGTGCAGGAAGAGCTGGTCTTTGCGATCGCCCAGGCCGTGGATGGTTTCGGCCTCGGGCGGATCGTCCTCCCCGCCTTCGGGGAGGGTGATGTGGCGCGAAGCGAGAAATGAGCGAACACCTTCCTCCCTGGGTTTGCCGTCGACGTATTCGTCGTAGTCGGCGACGTTGTCAAATGGCCGAAAGGCTTCTCCGCTCGTCTCGGCCCGCTGCTTCAGATACGCGTCAAACATCGCCTTCCACGCCTGTGCGTGCACGACGGCGGTTTTCGTGATGACTCCGTCGAGATCGAAAAGGCAAGCCGCGATGGTGGGGGCCAGTCCAAGCGACCTGCGATCCATCTCGGTGATCGTAAATCGGTGGAGGGGGATGTCTGCGCTAGGTATAACCGGGGCGGATCGGGACGGGCCACACCTGGTCGGTGAAAATCACGTACCGCTGTGTGGCGAATGCTCCCGCCCATAGGGGCCAGCATGTGGTGAGGGTCAGGTGGAATCCGTTGGCGTCAGGGACCAACACAGAGCGGTTGTCCGGGTTCACGACCTCGCTCCCCGTGACGCGATAGCGATAGATCCCATAGCGGGTTTCGACATCGATTTCATCGCCCTTGGCGAGTTGCGGAAAGTTGATCCAGTACACGTTGTGCGCCGCCACGCCAACCATCCCCGGGTCGCCCGGCCACACCGTGGTCGGGTAGTGTCCCGGGCTCGCGTAAAGCACACCGGCGCTTACGCCTTCCTTCACGGCCGCGTAGTAGTCGAGCTTCGGCACCCGGATCGCGAAGTCGACGCCGTTCACTGGTTGCTTCAAGGCTGGATCGAGTGGGGCCGCGGCGGTGGGCCGGGCCCGAGCCTCGCCGCTCCACACGTGGTTCAGACGCTGCTGGTCGCGAAAGCCGTTCCACATGCCGTAGGCGAAGCCCCCGAGCAGATAGAGGCCGATGGCCAGGCACGCGAACCAGACCAGGCGCGTTGGACGCGCTCGTTGCGATCGCCGTGAGCGTCTCGCGCTTCGCCCCTCGGGGGGCGAATACGCGGGCGTAAGCGATCGGCCTGCAGCCATCTCAGCTAGAACGCACAGCCGGCGCCGGCTCGACTAGATCACGAAGTAGAAGGTGGCTCCCTCTCCCGCCGCCCCCTCGGCCCAGATTCGCCCGCCGTGGCGGTTGACGATGCGCCGCGCGGTCGCCAGCCCGATCCCGGCGCCCGGGAACTCGCTCTGGCTGTGCAATCTCTGGAAAGCGCCAAAGAGACGGTGGGCGTAGATCATGTCGAAGCCCACGCCGTTGTCCCGCACGAAGATGCGCGACTCGCCGTCGACGGTCTCGGTGCCGACCTCGACTCGGGGGGACGGCTTGACGCTCGTGAACTTCCACGCATTGTCCAGGAGGTTCGACAGCAGGATGCGGACCAGGCGCCTGTCCCCAGATGCCGTGATTCTGTGGGCGACCTCAAACTTGACGGCGGGCTCGCCACCGCCGGCTTTGATCTCCCTGACGATGTCTTTCGTGAGGGCGGTGACGTCGATCTGTTCGCGATGGACCTCTCCGCTCGTGAGCCGAAACAGGTCCTGAAGTCCGTTGAACACTGAGGTCATGCGCTGGCTCGCACCCCGCATGCGCTTCAGGTTGTCCTTCGCTTTCTTGTCCAGCCGGTCGCCGTACTCCTCGAGCATGCTCTTGCTCAGCCCGTCGAAGGCGAGTAACGGGGCCCGCAGGTCGTGAGAGACCGAGTAGCTGAAGGCCTCGAGCTCGCGGTTGACGGCTGTGAGCGCTGTGGTGCGCTCCTCAACGAGCGTCTCCAGCCGGCTGCGATAGCGACGCAGCTCCTGCTGTGCCCTGTACAGCTCGACGAACACGGTCACCTTGGCGCGGAGAATCGCCGGAACAACCGGGGCGAACACGAAGTCGACGGCTCCCAGGTCGTAGCCTCGACCCATGTCGGTCTCGGCCTGGTCGAGGGCTGTGACGAAGATGATCGGGGTCAGCTCAGAGCGAGGACGCTGGCGGATCAGCTGGGCGGTCTCGAAACCGTCCATCGACGGCATGCGCACATCCAGGAGGATCACCGCAAATTCCTCACGGAGCAGCTGCCGGAGGCCGTCAGCCCCGGACGAAGCCTCCACCACAGTCTCGCCAAGCGGTGCGAGGATCGTCTTCAACGCAAAGCGTTTGGTCGCATCGTCGTCGACGACGAGGATGTTCACCGTGGATTGCGGTTTCATAAGCGCCTCGTCCAGGTCTTCGAGCGGCCTGGTCATCATCGGACTCTTCGGAACAGGCTCACGCCATCCCGCACCTTTGTGTAGCGGCTGCTCTCAGGAGAGAAGACGAGCGATTCAGCCTTGCCAAGAGCCAGGAAGCCCAGTCGAACGAGGCTGTCCACGAACAGGCGGTGGGCTCGCTCCTGCAGCGAAGGACGGAAGTAGATCAGCACGTTGGCGCAGACGATCAGGTGAAAGTCGTTGAAGGACGTGTCGGAGACCAGGTTATGGCGGGCCCACGTCACGTTGGCCTGCAGGCTCCGGTGGAAGCGCGCGGTGCGGCCCGAAATGTCGTAGTGGTCGGACAGCTTGCCGCGCCCACCAGCGGCCTCATAGCGATCTTCGTACGTGCGCACTGCGTCGAGGGGATACGCACCCCCACGGGCCACCGCAAGGGCACCCTCGTTGAGGTCGGTCGCGTAGATGCTGGCCCGCCTGAGCAAACCTTCTTCCTGGAGCATGATCGCGAGGGAGTAGACCTCTTCCCCAGTCGCGCAGCCCACCATCCAGATGCGCACCGACGGGTAGGTGCGGAGCACTGGCACCACCTCTTCCCGCAGGCAGCGCATCAGGTCGGCTTCGCGGAACATGCTCGTGACGCTGACCCCAACGATGCTCAGGAACCTGTGCATCGACGTCTCGTCGCGCAGGATCCGGCCCTGGTACGTCGAGATCGTGGATATACCTTCGCTTGCCATGGCGTCGTAAACGCTTCGGCGAAGCGGCCTGGCAGCATATTCGCGGAAGTCGTACCCGTAGCGAAGGCGGATCCCCTCGAGCAGGAGGCGCACCTCGATCTCTTCGAGACCGGGCTCGAGACCTTCCAACCCGATGGGGGCGGTTTCGCTTGCCGTCAAGGCGTGAGCCAGGCCCGAAGCATGGCGAGCAGCTCTGGAGTGTTCACCGGCTTGGCGATGTAGTCGGACGCTCCCGCTTCGATACATTTTTCTCGGTCTCCCTTCATCGCCTTGGCGGTCAAGGCGATGATCGGCCGGTCCCGGAAGGTCGTGAGCTCACGCATCCTGCTCATGGTCACGTAGCCATCCATCTCCGGCATCATCACGTCGACGAGCGCGAGGTCGATGTCGCCGCGCTCGCTCAAAGCGTCGATCGCTTCCTTGCCTGAGTCGACCGCGGTCACCTCCATGTGGTGACGTTCCAGCATCGCGGTGAGCGCGAATATGTTCCGGATGTCGTCATCCACGACGAGCACCTTCCTGCCCGCGAGCAACGGATCCTGCGATTCCGAGCGGCCGTTGGATCCGGTTTGGACCGAAACAGCAGTGGCGTTTGGATCCTCGAGGACGGACTTCACCTCCTCCGTCAATCGTTCGGGTGACCTGACCTCTTTGATGACGATCGTCTTGGTGGCGCGACCGAGCCTGAGCTCCTCTTTCCTGGTCAGCTCCCTGGCGGTATAGACCAGGAGGGGCAAGGCGCGCAGCGCCTTGTGGCTGCGCACGTGGTCGATCACCTCCCAGCCGGTCATGCCTGGAAGGCCGAGGTCCAGGACCAGGCAGTCGAACTTCTGATCCTCGAGCATGGCAAGCGCTTCCTCGCCTGAGCCGACCGCGATGGTGCGTGCCTCGACCGACCCCATGAGTTCGACCAGGTGCTGCCGCTGAACCGGATCGTCCTCGACCACCAGGAGCGCCTTCTGAGGGTCGACCGGCGGCTCGGCGACGGCATGGGCGGCCTCCACGTGCCAACCCGGCTGGAGCCCTGCGCCGGCGCCGACCGTCACAGGCGACGTCCGCGGTGAATCTTCAGCCCGCCCGTTCGTCCGTCCACCCGGCACAACGTGCAGGGCCGGCGCGGCGACCGGCAGGTAGACGGTGAACACGCTTCCGACGCCTGGCTCGCTCTGGAGCTGTATCTCACCGCCCAAAAGACGCGTGAGCTCCCGGCAGATCGAAAGGCCAAGGCCAGTTCCGCCGAACTTGCGGCTGGTCGTGCCGTCGGCCTGCGCGAAGGATTCGAAGATCGTGTGCTGCTTGCTCTCCGGTATTCCGATGCCTGAGTCGACGACGCTGAACGCGATGACCTTAGAAGCCGAATTGAGGACCTCGTTCCCGGCGCTCCAACCGGCCGTGGCGACTTGCGCGATGAACTCGACCCTGCCCTTCTCGGTGAACTTGAACGCGTTGCTCAGCAGGTTGTTGAGGATCTGCTGCAGACGTTGGGCGTCGGTCGGGACGGTTTCAGGCAGGTCCGGCCGGAGATCGATCGTGAAGGCCAGCTTGGTCGCCTCGGCCACGTGCCGGAACGTGCGCTCCAGCATTGGCTTGAGCTCTTGCACCGGCCAGTCGGCAATCTCGAGCGTGACCGTCCCCGACTCGATCTTGGAGAGGTCGAGGATGTCGTTGATCAGCTTGAGGAGGTCGGTTCCGGACGATCGGATGATCGTGGCGTACTCGATCTGCTTCGCGAGCAGGTTCCCGTCGGGGTTGGCGGCGAGCTCTTGGGCCAGGATGAGCAGGCTGTTCAGCGGGGTGCGGAGCTCGTGCGACATGTTGGCCAGGAACTCCGACTTGTAGCGAGAGGTGATGGCCAGCTGTTCCGCCTTTTCCTCGACGAGCGTCTTGGCCGCCTCGACCTCGTCCCTCCTCTGCTCGATCTCGGCGTTTTGCTGCGCGAGCTGGCGCGCCTTTTCGGCTAGCTCCTCATTGGTCCGTTGGAGCTGGTCCTGCTGGCTCTGCAGCTCGTTGGCCAGCGACTGCGACTGCTTGAGCAGGTCCTCGGTCCGGCTGTTCGCCTCGATCGTGTTCAGCACAATCCCGATGCTCTCCGTCAGCTGGTCGAGGAAGTCCATGTGAGTCGGGCTGAATGGGCGAAACGACGCGAGCTCGATCACGGCCCTGACGTCGCCCTCGAACAGCACCGGCAGCACCACGATGTTGGCGGGAGTCGCCTCACCGAGCGCGGAGTTGATGCGAATGTAGTCCGCGGGCACATGGGTCACGACGATGCGGTGCTTCTCGAGCGCGCATTGCCCGACCAGGCCCTCGCCAAGATGAAACGACTTCGGAAGGCTCTTGCGCTGCCTGTACGCATACCCGGCCTGGAAAGCCAGTTGGGCAGGCTGGCCGTTGGGCCCGACCATGCTGTAGAAGACCCCATGCTCCGCGTTGACCAGCGGCGCGAGCTCCGACAGGATCATCTTGGACACCGTCATCGGGTCGCGCTGGCCCTGCAGCATGCGGGTGAACCGCGCGAGGTTCGTCTTCAGCCAGTCCTGCTCGGTGTTTTTCTCGGTCGTGTCCTTGAGATTGAAGATCATCTCGTTGATGTTGTCTTTGAGGATCGCGACCTCACCGCTCGCATCGACGCCGATCGACCTCGTGAGGTCACCCTTGGTGACGGCGGTCGCCACCTCCGCGATGGCCCGCACCTGCGTGGTCAGGGTGGCTGACAGCTGGTTCACGTTGTCGGTCAGGTCGCGCCACGTGCCGGACGCTCCAGGCACCCTCGCCTGGCCGCCCAGGCGTCCCTCGACGCCCACCTCGCGTGCCACGCTCGTTACCTGGTCCGCGAACACCGCGAGGGTGTCGGTCATGCTGTTGATGGTGTCGGCGAGCTCGGCGATCTCGCCCTTCGCCTCGAGGGTCAGCTTGCCCTTGAGGTCTCCATTCGCAACCGCGGTGACGACGCGCGCGATGCCTCGCACCTGGTCGGTCAGGTTGCTCGCCATCGTGTTGACGTTGTCGGTGAGGTCCTCCCAAATCCCCGCGACCCCTTCAACATTGGCCTGCCCGCCGAGCTTGCCGTCGGTGCCCACCTCGCGGGCCACGCGGGTGACCTCGTTGGCGAACGCGTTGAGCTGGTCGACCATCGTGTTGATCGTGTTCTTGAGCTCGAGGATCTCGCCCTGCACATCGACGGTGATCTTCTTGCTGAGGTCGCCTTCGGCGACCGCGGTCACCACGCGCGCGATACCGCGTACCTGCTCGGTCAGCTGGCCGGCCATCAGGTTCACGTTGTCGGTCAGGTCTTTCCAGACACCGCCCACACCACGGACGTGCGCCTGGCCGCCCAGCTTGCCTTCGGTGCCCACCTCGCGAGAGACGCGTGTCACTTCGTTCGCGAAGGCATTGAGCTGGTCGACCATCGTGTTGATCGTGTTCTTGAGCTCGAGGATCTCGCCCTGCACGTCGACGGTGACCTTCCGGGAGAGGTCCCCGTTGGCGACGGCCGTGGTGACGTCGGCGATGTTGCGCACCTGGCCGGTCAGGTTGCCGGCCATGAAGTTCACGTTGTCGGTCAGGTCCTTCCACACGCCGCCGACACCCTTGACGTCAGCCTGGCCGCCCAGGCGCCCTTCGGTTCCGACCTCGCGCGCGACGCGCGTCACCTCGTTTGCGAAGGCATTGAGCTGATCGACCATGGTGTTGACCGTGTTCTTGAGCTCGAGGATCTCGCCCTGGACGTCGACGGTGATCTTCTTGGACAGGTCGCCGTTGGCGACCGCGGTCGTGACGTCGGCGATGTTGCGCACCTGGCTGGTCAGGTTGCCGGCCATGAAGTTCACGTTGTCGGTCAGGTCTTTCCAGACGCCGCCCACACCGCGCACCTGGGCCTGACCGCCGAGGCGCCCCTCGGTACCGACTTCGCGCGCGACACGCGTGACCTCTCCGGCAAACGCGTTCAGCTGGTCGACCATCGTATTGACCGTGTCCTTGAGCTCGAGGATCTCGCCTCGGACGTCGACGCTGATCTTTTTCGACAGGTCTCCGTTGGCGACTGCAGTGGTGACCTCGGCGATGTTTCGTACCTGGCTCGTCAGGTTTCCGGCCATGAAGTTCACGTTGTCGGTCAGGTCTTTCCAGACACCGCCCACGCCCTTCACCTCAGCCTGGCCGCCCAGCCGGCCTTCGGTGCCGACCTCGCGCGCCACGCGGGTCACCTCGTTGGCGAAGGCGTTGAGCTGGTCGACCATCGTGTTGACCGTGTTCTTCAACTCGAGGATCTCGCCATGGACGTCGACCGTGACCTTTTTGGACAGGTCACCGTTGGCGACCGCGGTCGTGACCTCGGCGATGTTGCGCACCTGACTGGTGAGGTTGCCCGCCATCAGGTTGACGTTGTCGGTCAACTCCTTCCAAACGCCACCTACCCCGCGCACCTGCGCCTGGCCGCCGAGCTTTCCATCGGTGCCGACCTCGCCCGCCACGCGCGTCACCTCAGAGCTGAACGACCGAAGCTGATTAACCATCGTGTTGACGGTCCGCGCGGTTTCGAGGAACTGGCCCTGCAGGCGCCGGCCCTCGATTTCCGGCGCCATGGTCTGCGAGAGGTCGCCATTGGCGACCGCGCTGATCACCCGTGCCATCTCCGCGTTGGGCCGCACCAGGTCTTCGATCAGGTCGTTTACGGCGGCCAGGGTCGAAGCCCAAACACCGCCCGCGTCGCCGAGGCCGGCCCGCTTGACCTGGCCTTCCTTGCCGACCCTCTTGCTCAAGCGGCGGATCTCACGTTCGAGGCGCTGGTTCGACTCGATGATGTCGTTCAGCGAACTTGCGACCTTGCCTGCGCTTCCAGTCCAGTTCGACGGCATACGAACGGAAAAGTCCCCTTTCTTGACAGCGGTCAGGACATTGAGCGCCACTCGAGTGTCGATGCCGTTTGTGGTGACCTTTGTCGCCATCTGATTCCTACCTTCCTTCCTTCAATTCGATTCGATGATCCGCGTTGACGTCGCTACGCACATCACAGGTTCTGCGGCACCCAGAACTCAACTCTTGCTCCGGCGCCGGGCTCGCTGTCGATGTGAAACCAGCCACCGGCCAGCTGCGCTCGCTCTTTCATTGCGAGCAAGCCGAGATGACCTGGCATCTCCACCGCCTCGGCGACGACGAAACCCGCGCCGTCATCGACGATCTCGACGCGTATGCCGTCCTCCAGCTCGTTGGCGGATACGAACACCCGAGTCGCGTGGGCATGCTTCGCGACGTTGGTCAACGCCTCGGCGACGTTCTTGACCACGATCGCCTGGATGGGGGGCGCGACCTGGTCGGGCAGCCGAAGGTCGACCTGGGTCTCTATCCCCGAATGGAGGCGAACCGTTTCCAGGCGTTCCCTGATTGTTTCGTTCAGGTCAGCGTCGAGCTCGAGATTCTCAGTGCTCATCGTCATGAGCAGTCGCCGGAGCGAGTCTTCGACCTTGCCGAGCGTGGTCTTGAGGTGGTCGAGCTGGACCCCCTGGTGGCTCCCGTTGGTTTCGGCTCGGATGCGCTCCAGCTGAAGCTCGGCAGCGGTCAGGAGCTGGAGGGCGTCGTCGTGAAGCGCGCTCGTGAAGCGCCGGCGAGCTTCATCGCCGCCCGAGGCGATGTTGTTCATCAAGCGGCGGCGTGCGGCGAGGGCATCTTCCAGGCGTACCGCCGCGGTGCCAAGATCGTCCTCAGCCTCCTTGTACTGCCAAACGAGGCCGGTGGCCATGGCCGCCAGCCGCAACACCCACAGATCATTGGAGGTGAACCCGCGACGAGAGTCGAATGCGACGACGGCGCCGATCAGCCTGTCGCCTGCTCTCCACGGAACCGCGATCGAGCTCTTGATGCCGGTCAAGCCGAGCTCGCGCCACATGGAATCGAGCTCCGGGGAGGTGCCGCCGACTACCTCCAGGTCGTCACCCAGGACCGTCCGGTCGGCGGCGCCTTCGCCGCCGGGGCCGCGGTCGATTCGCAGCGCGTGGATGGGTGAATCGGCAGCAAAGCCGAAGGCCGTGGGCTGGAGACTCAGGACGCCCTGAGGTCCCAGTCGCCAGAACCCCGCGCGCCGCGCCCTGACCAGGCCCGCCACGGTTTCGCTGAGCCGGCCAAAGAAGACCGGGAGGTCCTCGTCCGAATCGAGGTAGGAGGAGACGGCGGCGAGGGCGGTGAAAGCCGCCTCCTGGGCCTTCTCGAGCCGCTGGGAAGAGCGCCGCCTCGGCATGCCTGAGGACTCTCCGGCCGGTCTACGGCCACCGCCGTTCCCGGCGTGCCCCGGCTCGCCACGGTGGCCGGCCGGCAGCGCCACTGTCTCCACGCTCCCCTCCAGGCAGGTTATCCAGCCTCTCATGAAAGAGCCTGGAGGTGCGTTTCGTCACCGTACAAGTGAAGTAGACGTGCCACTGTAAGAAAAGTCCCGGAAACTGGTGTGCCCCCCTCTTGCGAAGGGGGCACACCCAAGAAACGTCCAAAAACCGATCGGTACTCAAGGTCCACGGAACTCGCCGGCAAAGGAAAACCGGGCCCGCACATCGCGAGCCCGGTCCGTTTGGTGGCCGGTTAGCGGCGACGCCGCCGCAGGCCGATGGCGCCGGCCAGGGCCATGATTCCGCCGACGAGGCCCCCCGCGATGGGGGCTCCGGTGTTGGCGAGCGTCGTTCCCGAACCGCTGATCGCGGTTGCGCCGAGGGTCGAGCCACTTGGCAGGGTAGCCGTTGCGCCGCCGACGTTGCCGTTGCCGGTGGGCACGCCGCCAGTCTCGCCGCCGATGTTGCCGGACGGCGTGCTGTTCGTGGTGATCCCGGTGCTCGGAATCGTGCTTCCGGTGCTCACCTCGGTGGTCGGCGTGCTGTTGGTGGTCACGCCCGAGCTGGGTCCGGTGCTTTCGGTGTTCTGCTGGACGGTCTCGGTGCTGTTCGTAGTAATGCCAGAGCTGGGTCCGGTGCTTTCGGTGTTCTGCTGGACGGTCGGGGTGCTGTTCGTAGTAATGCCCGAGCTGGGTCCGGTGCTTTCAGTGTTCTGCTGAACGCTCTCGGTGCTGTTCGTAGTAATGCCCGAGCTGGGCCCGGTGCTGGTGTCGCCGCCGACGTTGCCGGTGGCGCTGCTGTTGGTGGTCGCGCCCGAGCTGGGCCCGGTGCTGGTCTCGTCGCCGACGTTGGTCGTCATCGTGCTGTTGGTGGTCATGCCCGAGCTCGGACCGGTGCTCGAGCTGTCGGCGTCGGCCTTGGTCCGGTCGTCGCCATTCCCTGTCTTGCCTCCCGCAACATCCCCGCGGGAGTCCGAGTTGTTCTCGCCGATCTCCTTGTGGTGGCCGTTTGTCGCGACCGTCACAGACTTGCCGACTTTGCCGTTGCCCTTGGCGCTGTCATTCGCCTTGGCGCTGTCATTCGCCTTGGCGCTGTCGCTCGCCTTGGCGCTGTCGCTCGACTTGGCGTTGTCGCTCGCCTTGGCGTTGTCGCTCGCCTTGGCACTTCCGTTCGCCTTGGCGCTGTCGTTCGAGCTCGCCATGGTCTGGGTCTTCGGTGCAGGCTCGGCAGCCTTGGGCGCCGGGGCGCTACCGCCGCTCCCCTTAGTTTTGTCCTTCCCGTTCCCGTCGCCGGAGCCACCGATCTGGTGGTCACTCGAATGGCTGGAGCTGTCGTGACGTTGAACCACCGCCGCTGCGGTGGTGTGGTCCTCGGCCTTGCCTTGCCCATGCGAATTGTCCGCCGCAAGGGCGGGCGACGTTCGCGCCAGCATGAGAAAAAGGCCCGCCACGAGCACGAAAGCGTTGATGGCCAACCGCCGAGCGAGCGCAGGTCGACTCGCTAAGAATTCGCCGAATGTGTCCAATGCCCACCTCCACGTGGATATGAGCGATTGCCTGCCGCCATCCTGGACATGGGCCCCGTTCTTGCACGGGGATATGTCGCAGAACGCCCCGCTCAGCGTTCCCTAGTAGGGCAATCCCTTGAAATGACAACGCAAACTGCATCGCTAGTAACCATGGACGAGGCCACCGACAAGGCCTCTGTAGCCGCTTTTGTCGAGGATGTCCTGGCGGGCTCCGGGTGGGAGCTGGAAGCCGTGCGGCGCCGCTCGTCGAAGCTGGACCCGCCCGACTGGTACTGGGCCCAGTTCGACATCCTCATCAATAAGGAAGGGGACGAGCGCCGGCTGCGGCTGGTCGCCAAAGGGGCTCTCAACCCGGCTGCCTGGGTGCGGTTGAGCGAAAGGCTCGCGCGCCTGGCCGCCGGCCGTCGATGTGACCCGATCGATGGCGTGGGCTATCCGCGCCTTTTCCCTGAAACTCAGCACGCCTACTGGTTCTATCCGTTCGACCCCGCAATGCACAACCTGCCTGCCGCGGCGGACCCTGTCCGGATGGCGAGCGTCTTGCTCGGGCCCGACGCCGAGACCACTGACGTCCTGGCGGCATCCCATCGGTTGACCATCGAGCGCGTCCGTCACGTCCCCGAGGTGGGCGCAATCCTCCGCTACACGATGAACACGCCGGCGGCGAAGCTCGATCTTTATGGAAAGGTTCAGCCGGACAACCGCGGCCTGCGCACCTATCGCGTCGTTCAAAAGCTCTGGGAGGCGGCCAGCCGGTATCCCGGGTACTTGAGCCTCCCGCGCCCGCTGGGATTTGTCGAAGAGTTCGGTCTCCTGCTCGAGGAGAGGGTGCGCGGCCGGGCTGTCGGTGGTAATCGAAGGAGCGCTGAGTTCATGCTCACGGCCAACGCTGCCGCTGAGGCGCTCGCAGTCATCCACGAGTCGAACGTGCCCGTTGACGGCGTGATCTCGATCGAGAACGAGATCGCGCGACTCGATCGAGTGGCCGAGCAGTTCAAATACGTGCTCCCCACCGGGCATTTCCTGCTGCTGGATCTCATCCCTCACATGCGGGACCGCGTGAGGAAGACCACAGAAGAGGAATTGTTGTCCACGCACGGCGACATGAAGTACGACCAGTTCATGCATCACAACGGGGAGCTGACGCTTCTCGACTTCGATTACTTCGCAGTCGCCGAAACGAGCTATGACCTGGGCAAGTTCTGCGCGTACACCGTCCCCACCGCGCCAAAGAGTTGGGAGGATTCGGTGGCAGCCGAGAGGACGAGGCTCCTCTTCCTTCAGCGGTACATGGAGCTGCGCCCGCACGCGACGCTCCAGCGGTTCACGGTCTACGAAGCGCTGCAGCTCGCGCTGAGGTCGATGGCCTTCATGTGGCAGCAGTCATCTGGATGGGAGAGGACCGCCGAGACCCTGCTCGTGATGGCTTTCGAGCGGTTGAAGAGCAGGCTGCCGATTAGTTCGTCTTAACAGCCCCAAACGGCGCCATTGCGACCCTGATCGATTCCTTTTACAAGCTTTTACCCCAGGCTCGCCGGGTTGCTCGGGGCCGCGCGTCAGACTCAGCGCCCGGTTATGAGATACCTATCCTGGCTTGCCGGTCTGGTTGTCGTAGTAGCGCTGGCCGCCGGTGCAACGTCAATCGTGCTCGCCCACTCGACTCCAAAGCACACGCTCATCGCTTCGAGGTCGTTGATCACGGTCGGTGCCAACGACGTCGTCAACCTCAGCGACCCCGCTCCGCAGCACATGATTCCGCGGCCCTCGCCCGATCCCAGTCCGACACCTCCACCGCCGCCGCCGGCCGCACCCGCCGCGCCGGTCCACTCGGCACCCCCGCCGCCCAGGCCGGCTTCGCCCGCGATCGTCATCGGCTCGACCCAGCAGGCCCTGATCAATCAGGATCGCGCACGCAATGGCCTTGGTCCGCTCACCTGGAACTCCTGTCTCGCAAGCGTCGCACGAAGCAACGCAGCCAGGATGGCGGCCCAGGGCTACATCTCCCACACGAACGGGCCGAACGTGGACCTGACGTGCGGCCTCGGCCGCCAGGCTGGTGAGAACGTCGGAGACTGGTCGGCGGGAGTCAACGACGCCCAGCTCAACGCCATGTTCGTGGCCAGCCCTGAACACCTGGCGAACATCCTTGGTCCGTATCACTACGTCGCTTCAGCCTGGGTCGTGGCGCCGAATGGGTACGGCTACATCGCGGTCGAGTTCGGCTAACACTTGTAAAGGCGCCGGGTAAGCGGGTCCTACCCGGCGTTTTCCTCTTCGAAGCGCTTCAGTGCGGGGTTTGGCCGCGCACAAGAGGGCGCTCGGAGGAGGAGGCGCAGGGTGGTTTCTGAGCCCGCCGGTCGTGGCCCGCAGGCGCTCTGGTCCAGGCCATTCGGATGGCTGTGGACGAAGCGGGCCTGGGTGGCAGCCTCGATCGGCATCGTCTTCACTGCCTCGACGCTCTACGTGTTGTGGGCGATTCGCGACCTGCCCGACCCGACTCAGGACGTGCTGGCGGCGGGCGACGTCGTCGTGCTCGATCGCAACGGGAAGCTGATCGAGGACTGGAACCCGGCCGGGCACTACCACATCAACGTCAGCCTCAATGACATGGGCTCGTACGCTCCCGCCGCGGTGCTCGCGGCCGAAGACCGCAACTTCTACAGTCACGGCGCGATAGACCCCGCCTCGCTCGCTCGGGCGTTGTGGGTCGACATCACGTCTCGTGGCCTGAACGAGGGCGGCAGCACGATCACGCAGCAGCTGGTCAAGATCCAGCTCCTGACGCCGCAGAAATCCCTGACTCGAAAGATTCAAGAGCTCGTGCTGGCGGTCGCGATCGAGCAGCGGTATTCCAAGGACCAGATACTCACGATGTATCTCAATCGCGTCTACTTCGGGCACGGCGCCTATGGCGTCGGCGCCGCAGCCAAGACCTACTTCGACAAATCGCCAAAGGACCTCACTGCGGCGCAGGCCGCTTTCCTGGCAGGTTTGATCCAGGCCCCAACCGCCTACGACCCTGTCGTGCACTACGACCTTGCCCACGAGCGTGAGCTCTACGTGCTGCGGGGCATGGTCGCCACAGGCAGGCTGAGCTCGTCCGAATCTGACAAGGTCGCCGGCGAGGATGTCAAGGCCGAGCTCCACATACAGCCGACGGCGCGCCAGAGCCAGGCGCCGCATTTTGTGGACCACGTCCTCGCGACACTCGAGACGATGTTCGGCTCAGACGCCATCCAGCAGGGTGGGATCGTCGTCCACACGACGCTGGACTTGAACATCCAGCAGATCGCCCAGCAGGCGGTTTCGAACGGGGTGCAGGACCTGGCATTCACCCACGTCAACAACTCGGCGATGCTGGCGGCCGATCCCAAGACTGGCGAGATCCTTGCCTGGGTTGGGTCGGCGGACTATGGGAACGACTCGATCGCTGGACAGTTCGACGTGGTGCTGGCCGAGCGTCAGCCCGGTTCGTCGTTCAAGCCGTACGTCTACGAGGCGGCTCTGCGCGATCACAAGATCACGTGGGCGACGATCCTTCACGACAGCCTGACGAACTTCAACGGTTACACGCCGCACGACTTCGACAACGGTGGAATGGGCGACATCCCGGCTCGCACGGCGATCCTCTACTCGCGCAACATTCCCGCGGTCCAGGTCGGCCAGATAGAGGGGATGCAAAACGTCATCGCCCTGGCACACGCGATGGGCATCAACAGCCATCTCGATCCCGGGCTCTCGACGGCGATCGGCGGGAGCGACCTGACCCTCTTCGAGCATGTCCAGGGCTATCAGACGTTCGCCAATCAGGGTGAGCGCGTGAATCTCAGCGTGATCCGTGAGGTGGACGACGCTTCGGGCAAGTCCGTCTATACGCATGGAACCGCCAACGGCACCGCGGTGCTTACTCCGGCCGAGGCGTACATGATCACCGGCGTCCTCAGGGACTATCAAAACCAATGGGGGTTTGGCTGGAACCGCCAGATGGCGAGCAAGACCGGGACGAGCGACAACGGTCGAGGCGGAATCCCCGACTCGTGGATCATGGCCTACAACCCCAATATCGTCGTGGGTGTCTGGGTCGGCAACACCGCGCCGAACGGTGGTGGAGGCCTCATTACGGCGTACGGGGAGCAGGTAGGCAAGTCGACCATGAGGCGCTTCATCAACGCTCTCCCCGGCAACATGCGCGACTGGTACTCCCAGCCGTCAGGGATCACCAAAGGCTGCAATGGAGCCAATACGCAGTACATCTTCCTGGCGGGCGGTTGCAACGCGACCCCGTCACCGACAGCCTCCGCGTCGCCTTCGGCGAGTCCCTCCGCGTCGCCTTCAGCGAGCCCCTCGGCGTCACCCTCCGCCAGCCCGCTGCCTTCGCCATCTCCGATTCCCCCACCCTCGCCGTCGCCTCCTCCGGCTTCGCCGGCGGCGCAGGCATCACCCAAACCCAGCCCGTAGAAGGTGTTGAGCGTGAGCGAAAGCCCCTTCGTGGACAGTGTCGAGAGGCGACGGCCGGGTACGTCGATGCGTGCGTATGTCACCCGCACGCTGCCGCACAGCTCCGCGATCGTGGTCGCCAACCGAGCGCCTCACGAGCCCCGCCCGGAGGGCGGCTTCACCCGCGGCGCGGGCGGGGTGATCACCGCACTCCTGACCATGGCGGAGGTCACCGCCGCCGAGTGGGTCGCCTGCGCCCGGACTGACGCGGAGCGTGAGCTGGTGGCGCAGCAGGGCGTCACCTCGACGGTCCCGCTCATTCGCAGCGAGACGCGCCTCCACTACGTGACGCCGACGCCCGAGCAGTACGAGCAGTACTACTCGATGATCTCCAACCCGGTGCTCTGGTTCATCCAGCACTACCTCTGGGATCTCGCCCAGCAGCCGATCATCAACGGCCGGATTCACCGCGCCTGGACCAACGGCTACGTCGAGGTCAACCGGCAGGTGGCGCGCCGCGTGGCCGAGGTCGCCGCCCGGCTGCCCGAACGCCCGCTGGTCCTGGTGCACGACTACCAGCTGTACCTCGTGCCCAGGCTCGTCCGCGAGCACGTTCCCGGCGCGATCATCCAGCACTTCGTCCACATTCCATGGCCGACGCCGCAGTACTGGAAGGTGCTGCCCAGAGAGATGCGAGACGCCATCCTTCAAGGCCTGCTCGGCTGCGACATCGTCGGCTTTCAGTCGAGCGGCGACGTTCGAAACTTCCTGATGACTTGTGAGATGAACGGGGGTTTCGCGGTCGACGAGCGCGAGCGAGCGGTGCTCATCGATGGGCGCGTCGTCTACGTGCGCAACTATCCGATCTCGATCGACGTCGCTTCAACGACTCGGCTGTCGTTCTCACATGGCGTCATGGTCGAGGAGCGCAAGCTCCGCGACTGGCGGCCGGAGCACCTCATCGTACGGATCGACCGCACCGACCCATCGAAGAACATCGTGCGAGGGTTCCTCGCGTACGAGAAGCTGCTCATTCATCACCCCGAGCTGAAAGGGAAGGTGCAGTTCTGGGCGTTCCTTCAGCCGTCGAGGCAGGATGTCGCCGCCTATCGCAACTACGTGCGCCGAGTCCGCCAGGTGGTACAGCGAATCAATGCGCAGTACGGGAGCCACGGCTGGCTGCCAGTTCGCCTCGAGTTCGGCGAGAGCGTCCGCAAGGCGATGGCCGCGCTGCGCAACTTCGACGTGCTGGTCGTCAACCCCGTCTACGACGGGTTGAACCTGGTCGTCAAGGAGGGCGCCCTGGTCAACCGGGCGGACGGGGTGATCGTCTTGTCGGAGAACGCGGGAGCGCATGAGGAGCTGCAGCCGCATGTGCTTTCGATCAACCCATTCGACATCATGGCCACCGCTGACGCGATGCACCGGGGCATCGTGATGAGCGCCGTGGAGCGCAAGCGTCTCAACGACGGAGCGCGCGCGGTGGTGCGCACCAGCGACATCGCGCGCTGGATCACCCGACAGGTGCAGGACATTCGTGACCTTGCCGCGACGCCAGGCCTACGGGCTGGTTAGATCAACAATGGCCGCGAGGCGACGCGCCTCGCGGCCTGCCAGTTACCTCGGGCCGTCGTCAGTCGACACGCGGGCCGCCGATTCCGCGCGAGCTGCGGCGCGAAACCGTGACGTTGCGGAAGAACACGATGGCGACCAGCCGCACCAAGGCCCACGCGATGAGCGCATAGACGATGATGGCGATTATCACCGACGTCTCCAACACTGACCCTGAGCCGCCATGAACCACCGGTAGGAGATTGCGAAAAGGCGCCAGGAAGAAGTCGCTCAGTCCGTAAACGAAGCTGCTGAAGCCGGCCAGCGGGTTCGCCCCGAGAAGCTTGAGCACTAACCGGATCAAGAGCAGACCATTGATGATCCCGAACACGAGGTAGATCACTTCAGTCGCCCGCCGAGTCGGGGTCGCGCTGCTGACCACCTCTGCCGAATCCATCATCCCGCCGGCGCCGGCGTCGCGGGTTACGTGCGACTCCTCGCGCATGGTCCCGCTGTCATCGTCGCGGACGACCTCTGTGTCTCTACGTTCCATTTGCGTGGCCCCCTTTAGGCTCGAAGATCCAATACGAGACTGGTAAGGAGAACGCGCAGGTGACCGCTGACACCCGAGGCAAGCGCAGGGCTCCTCCCCTGCGCCAGGGATGCGTGGCTAGTGTGGGTACCAGAGGGGGAGGCTCGAGAGCGCCTCGTCGTGGTCGACATCGGGGTTGGAACCTGCGCTGATCTGGTACTGCCAGGCGGCCGTCGGTCCCGCGCAACCGGTCTGGTTGGGCGAGTAGCCCGGCGCGGTGGCGCGGTTGTAGCTTCCGAGCAGGGACGGCTCGAACGACCAGAGGTAGGAGTACGAGCCCACGGCCGGTTGGGCCGCGACCGCGGCACACCAGGCAGAGCCGAATTCACTTCCCGCGGTGCCATTCCCGTAGTAGGCCGGGACGTACCCGGCCCCGGCCACGCCGTCGTACCAACCCTGGATGAATCCCGCATCCACGTTGGCTGCGCCTGGGCATGCGTCGCCGGGCGGCTCGATGTCGATCGCGAGGGCACGTCCCTCGGGAATGCCCAGGCCGGAAGCGGCGGCGGCGGCGGCAGCGGAATATCGCTTGCCGGTGTCGTATCCGACCACGTTCGAGCAGTTGTACGCGTTGTAGATGGGCAGGATCCCCATGTGGAAGTGAGCCGCCGCCGCGATCTCAGCTGAGCTGACCCCTGGGCAAACCGTGTCGGTCAGGTAGCGGCCCCAGAACTCGGGCGTGCCGAGTCTGCCCTGCACCTGTGGCAGGAGGCCGTCGGCGCCCGTCGCGCTGCCGGTGAACGCCTTGCACGAATCCACGCCCCACAGAATTCTCGTGGGCTGAACGACGGCCGAGCGCGCCTGGACGTCGACCAGCGTCGAAGGGCCAGACACCTTGCTGAGAAGCTGACCGAGGGTGGAAGCGGTGTTGACGGGCGGCACTGCGCCGATCACAGCCGAGTAGTAAGGCGTGTCGCCGGAGGTGAACGTGATATCAGCGCCGCATGTGTTCCCGTTCTTGCATGCCTGCCCCACAAGGTGGCCGTGCTGGTCGTAGATGCCCAGGCTCCAGGGGGTGTTCGTCAGGTCGGCGTTGGCTGTCGCTGTGAGATGAATGGTCCCCCCAGCCTGGGGGTACGTGGAGTTGCCGGACAGCGATGCCCCGAGCCAGGTTGCGGTGATCGATTGCGATACCGCCTCGGGCTGACCCGGGACCCAGCCGACGATCTCGTGGACGCCACCGGCCGACTGCGTCACGGACGTGCTGCAGGTCGTGCCCCGGCTGCAGTAAGTGAGCTTCTCCTTGGTTGTGTTGTCGTAGATCACGATCACCCGACCGGCTTTGCCGACGTCGAAAGTCGAAGTTGCGGTGAAAGTCACGGGCTTTCCGGGAGCGACCAGCGTGGAGTCGGATGCGAGAGAGATTCCGAGCCAGGTCACGCTGACTTCGTTGGAGGCGAGCCCCGCTCCGGGGGCCGGTGGAGCTGCGCCGGGCCGCGTGATGAACGCGGCGAAGTTGTGGAGGCCTGAGGTGGCGGCGTACGCGACGATGCACTGACTCGACTGCGAGCACGCGCCGGCGAGTGTGTGCGTGGTCGTATCGAAGATCTCGATCGCGCTGCTGGTGCCGGTCATGGTGGCGCTCGCCGTCGCGGTGAGGACCGCCTTGTCGCCAGCCTGTAGGAACGAGCTGCCGGCGCCAAGCGCGAGGCGTTGCACGGGCGTGGTCGGGCGCAACGTCGAAACTGGAACGCTCGGACTCACCGAAGGCGGAGGGATCGAATCTCCGCGAACGGCCGATGCGGCGGGCGCTGGTGGCGGGAGGAGCACATCCGTGCAGGCGGCAGGGCTGCTGGGAGCAGGGTTGTCGGTTCCCGCCGGACATGGGGCCTGGCCGTCGGGGGTGGATGCGACACCTGGTTTGACCGCCTCGGCGGTGTCCTGGGTTCGGCACGCGGCGCCGGGCCCGGATGCCGGGCACTGCTCCGAGCCGGAAGGCACGTTCAGGCTGATGTCGTCTCCTGTCGCGCTGGATGTGCATCCATGCTGCGAGGCTGTGGAGCTGTCCACGCCGGCCGAGCACGCCGCGGCGCCGCGATGGAACGCCCGATCCGAGATCAACACCGAAGGCGGCGCGGCCGCCAGCGCGACGAAGCTGACCTGGTTCGAGACCACAACAAAAGCCACGGCGAGATGCGCCTTGGGTCGCGATTTGAGATCTGACAAGACTTGACGCAGTGAGCGCAAGAGGAGCCTCCTCGAAGCCAAAAATGAGCGCCCTACTCGCGCCCGGCAATGCAAGCCGCATGCATGCGCAGGCTTCGTGCGTGGCTCGAGGAAAGTAGCGGCGTACCGGCAACGGGCCTCCCGCGGTGAGGTTAATTAGCCTGAACTGTTGTCAATTAGCCTCGAAAGCGGCTAATTCGGCGCGAATCAGGCCAGATGTTCAGGCTACATGTGCGATTCGCGCACCCAAGACGGCCGGCCTCGTACGCCGGTATGAGGGCCGGTTATGCGGTGGCCCCGAACCTCTGACGCCGGTTTTGATGCCAGCGGCGGACGAACTCGGCCGTGAAGGTAGCCTCCTGCCCAGCGCGCATCGGTCTCACGAGCTCTTCGGCGAACTCGCGGCTGATGACCTGGAGCAGAGCCTCGTCTGGCGCCGAAGCCTCGCCGCGGCGGTGTCGCTTGCGGGTCACGTCCTTGAACATCATGTAGACGAGCTCGGCTGCCCCAGTCGCATCCTCTATGTGCCCATGCTCGGAATCGAAAGGGCGTGGCGGGCGCCCCGCCACGTTGATGGTTCCGAGCCAACCGCCAAATGAAAGGTGGTGGATCGCATATGACACCTCGCGAGTCGCGCCCGCCGCCTGGACGTGACCCGCTTGCTCCGCCATGAAACCGATCGCCCAGTGCTCGAACTCCGCCACCGATGCCGGCGCTGCCGAACGCGGCATGTGCTCGGCCACGCCGAGGCGGTGGAGGTCGTGATCGATCTGCCCGAGAAGCTTCTGGAGGGCGGCCGGCCTGGATGCAGGGTCGACCGACGCATGGGCATAAACCTTCAATGCTTCGATCACAGAGAAGATGGGCCACCAGTCGGGATAAACGGATGGCAGCCATTGCAGCGTCTCGGCTAGCTCACGCGGCCTCGACAGCCGGTAGAGAAGCCTGTTGGCGTGCGGCTGGACCTGCACGATCCCCGCCATCGTCAGCATGTCAAGCGCCTGGGCAACGCTGCCCTTTCCATATGCGGCTTCCTCCGCCAGGGTCGACGCAGGCTGAGGTCGTTCGGGGTCCGCCAGCATGAGCTTCAAAATCTCGGCTCTCGCCGAGACCCCGACGAGCGCACGGAGGCGGAGCTGGACAAGTGACGGCCGCCGCAAGTCCGGCGAGCCGATCCGCTCAGGGTGGAACAGGGTCAACGGATCTCCCTCTCCCGGCCATGGAGCCTTGGCGTGGGCCCTCACGGTCGCCGAGTAACGCCCGAATGCGGCGCGGGTGGCCGCGCCGGCACGCTCAGCAAGGTGTCGCAAGCGAAACGCTGAAGCGAACCGCGCGTTCGTGATGCACCAATCGATAGTGCTTGCGCGAAGGCGGCTGTCGGCACCCCCCAGGTGGGCAGTGAAGATGATCAACGGCTCCAGGTCGATCGCCTGCCAGTCGTGGCGGCGTGCAGCACCGTCGACACCGAGCTCGGCCCACAGGCTCCACGCAAGGTCGAGGGCGAGCGCATCGATCTCTTGAACGAGGCGTCTCATTGAAAGGAAACGCCGCCGTGCGATCTGCTACCGAGTTCGGATCGGGAGCGTGGAGTCGCTAGGGGCTGGCGTTCGCCGAGCCCAGCACGTTCCCGTACATCATGCCCAATGCAAGGAGACCGAGCAGACAGAGGAGGACCAGCACCAGCGTGCGCGCGCACGTGTCGATAAGTCCCACTTCAGCGGTCTCGGAATCGATCGAGCTCCATTGGCCCTGGCAGGTGGCGGCCCTGACAGTCACGCCGATGGTCGCCAGGAGGATCACGAGCAACACCGCCATTGATCAGAGAACGCGTCGGGCTCTCCGATCGGCGATCTTCAGGCGCGCAGACCTGTCAGGGCTGGGAACAGAAACGGCGCGATTGCTGAGCGGGTCAGCAGCCGCGCCATCAAGAGCAACGCGGTGCTGAGCCGAAGTAGACAACTCCGCCTCAATTTCGTTGCCCGCCGGCGCGCGCGAGCATAGGCACGGGAGCGCCGCGCCCTCCGTTCCAATACTTGCGGTGAGAGGCGCGTTTTCTGGTCGTGGAATTGCCGCTGCTCCTCCAATTTTCGATTGCGCTGTTCACCGGCATGGTGGCGGCCACCCTCGTTCCTCCCGTCGGGCGGGTGGTCCCGCGTCCGATCGAGATCACCCTTTGGGCGGCCCTCGTCGTCGTGTGTGTCTTCGGCGTCCTGAGCATCACCAATCCCCACGCTCGAGAGCTCACGGCCTCGGCGGTCTGGGGCGTCGACCAGGTCATCATCACCCTCGGCGGCTTGCTGGGCGCTGGCCTGACCGGGTGGCTCCTTGACAACAGGTTCACCCTCGCCACCTGCCTGACGATCGCCTGCGGCGTCGACGTCGTGGCCCTGGCTTTGCTTCGCTCTTACAGGAAGGGCCGGGTATGGCAGCCGCGCGTACGCCTCTATGAGTGGATGGAGCTGCCGCGGCTGAGCCGGGCGCCCGAACCGGTTGTCGCGCCGTATGCCGTTGACGAGCTGAGCCGGAGGTTGGAAGCCGTGATGGCCACCGCCGGCGCGGCCTTGCTGGCCTGGGCGGTTCATTTCCTGATCTGGTCGCGCGACGTGATGCTGCCGCAACAGGCGGCGCGGCTCGCCCACGCAACCACGGTCGGCCGTGTCGAGTCACGCGCCGGGCTGGAGTCGCTGCGCGATGCCGCGGCGCATCTCCAGTTCGCGGCGCGCGCCTGGTATGTGGCGGCGGGAGCGCCCGCTGTGCACAGCCTTGCCGTCAAGCCGACCGAAGCGGTGCGCAGCATTGGCAGCGCAGGCAGCGAGGAAGGCGCACCGGTCGCAACCCCGGGCCATGTTGTCGACATCCGCGTGCTGGTCAGCGCGCTGTCGATTGGTTGGTACGGACCCGCGCGGCCAGCGTCGACGGTCGAAGAGGAGGAGGGTGAGGATGAATCACAACAGACCGGTCGTTTGGCCTCGTAGGCCAAACGGAATGAGGCGGCGCGCCAGCGCCGCCCGGGTGCTGACCAAGGGCAGGCTGTCTCGACCCACGGGGTGGATGGTGCGCCTGCTCGTGCTCATGCTGATCGCCGTTCCGAGCCTGATGATCACGTCGCCCGGGTACGTGGCGTTCGCCGACAAACTGCCCGATCCCAGCCGGGTTGCGACCGCGCAGCCCGAAGACACGATGATCTATGCCACAGACGGCACGACTCTGCTAGCCGACCTTCACCCTCCCGGCTACCAGCATTACTACGAGCCACTTTCCGACGTCGGAACCATTCTCCCCGAGGCTGTGATCTCGATCGAGGACCGCAACTTCTACCAGGAGCCTGGAGTCGACCCGCAGGGTGTCGTGCGCGCGACGATGATCGACTGGCGGGCTCGCTCGTCGGTGGAAGGTGCTTCAACGCTCACGCAGCAGCTCGCCAAGCTGCGACTCGTCGGTAACGCCCCGACGATCGACCGCAAGGTTCGCGAGGCCCTGCTCGCGTTCGAGATCGAACGCCGCTTCACCAAGCCACAGATTCTCGAGATGTATTTGAACAGCGTTTTCTTCGGCGATACCGCGTGGGGCACCAAGGCCGCGTCGCAGATCTACTTTCACAAGCAGACGAAGGACCTCGACCTGGCCCAGGCTTCGATGCTCGCGGGCATCATCAAAGGTCCGACCCTGTACAGCCCACTTCTCAACTGGACATCCGCAAAGAATCGCCAGCGTGACGTGCTGCAGGCCATGCTGCGGGACGGAAAGATCACCCCCGACGATTCGGCGAAAGCGTTCGCTGAGGACATCTCCGCGCCGTCTCACATGTTCCTGCCGAGCAACCAGCTCGTGGCACAGGATTTCGTCCGCTATACCACCGGGTTGCTGGTCAGCCAGTTCGGCGCAGACGCCACGTACGGCGGTGGCCTGCATGTGGTCACGACGCTGAACCTCGCGCTGCAAAACCTGGCGCAGAACGCAGTCAGCGGCAACATCGCCAGGCTTGCCTACCGAAACGTGAGCCAGGGTGCGCTGGTCGCGATCGACCCCACGGACGGTGCCATCGTCTCGATGGTGGGCTCGGCCAACCCCAACGCCAGCGGGGGCCAGTACAACCTCGCGGTCTGGCCGCCGAGGAACCCAGGTTCTTCGATGAAAATCTTTACTTACACCGCCGGAATCGCGAGCGGGAAGTACAGCATGACCTCTCCGATCGTGGACGGGCCGTTCTCCTACAGCGAGCCTGGTTGGACGCAGGCATACAGGCCGATGAACTACGACGGCCACTATCACGGCACCTGCCAGCTGCAGGTGTGCATGGGCAACTCGCTGAACATTCCTGCTGTCAAGGTGGAGCTTGGCGTCGGCGTGTCGAGCGTAGTCAACATGGCGCGTCTAATGGGTGCGCCGCCATACCAGCAGCACTACCACACCGACGGCAACCCGGTTTACACGACTGACGACGCCTTGAACACCTACGGGCCGTCACTGACGCTCGGCGGATACGGCGAGACGCCCCTTCAGATGGCAACCGGCGCTTCGGTGCTCGCGACCCAGGGCATCCTCCGGCAGCCGTTTGCGATCAATGTCGTGACCAAGGACGGCAAGCTTGTTTTCAAGCATCAGCTTGATCCCGGGAAGCAGGTGCTGGACCCTCGAGTCGCCTTCATCATGGAGGCCATCATGTCCAACGACAACAACCGGGCGATGATCTTCGGCCGCAGCTCGCTGCTCACGCTCCCCGGTCGCACGGTGGGAGTGAAGACGGGCACATCGGACTCCTTCGCCGATGCATGGACGGTGGGTTACACGCCCCACCTGGTCACGGCAGTCTGGGGTGGCAACCCCGACTGGCGGCAGAAGATGACGTTCAACTCGGACAGCTACTACATTGCGGCCCCGATGTGGCACCAATTCATGCAGACGGCCCTCGACGCCCTCGGCATCGGCAACGAGTGGTACCCGCAGCCGGCCGGCCTGGTGCAGAAGGGCTCCAACTACTACCTGCCGGGCACGCACTGAGAGACTCGCGCGGCGGCAACGGGCCACGAGCGGCTTGCCGTCGCTTCTGTTTTGTGTAATCTATGCGGCCGCATGCTCGGCGCAAGATTTGGATCATCGTGGCGGAACTCGACAGCAGCACTCGTCGTGGTGGCGTTTGCGTTGGCGGCCTGCGGTACCGCTGCATCGCCTGGCCCGGCCGCCGGCTCCAGTCCCGTTTCCAGTCCGGCGCCTTCCTCGGGCTCGATCGCCGAGGACCTCACCTTCACCGGTGCGCTGGCCGGTCACATGGGCTCAGGGCATCGCGGGGACACGTACGTATGCACCGGCAGCGCCAAACAATTCGTGGCCGGACCAATCGTCGGGGACGTCGGCGGCAAGCAGGTCTTGCTCAACATCGTGAAGATCACTTTCCACGGGCCAGGCAGCTATCCGGGTGGGGGAGTGAGCTTCGATGAGGGATCGAATCACTACTTTCCAGCCACCGGCGCATCGCAGAGCGGCCTGGTCGTGAATGCGGATCTCAGGTCCGGATCGTTCGATCTCGACCTGGCCGGCAACAGCGATCCGAATACGGTGGTCGGCCACGTCTCCGGCAGCTGGCACTGTCCACCGGACGCTTTCTAAAAGCGAGCTGAAGGGCTAGGTCCGCCGCCTCATACGGCTCACGAGCAAGAAGACCGCGCCGACGAGGACCAGTACCTGGATGATCCACGCCATCGCAATTGCCTCGTGGCCCCCCGGGACGCCGAGGAGCAGCGCGACCGCGAGGCCAGAGATCAGGCCGAAGATGGCCAGGACGCCCAGGACACGACGCACCCTCAAAACAGAGCCGGCGCCTGCTGGCTAATCCGCTGCAAATGGGCGGGCGGAACCCAGGTTCAGGACAAACCGCACCACGCGGCGGCGGAGAGATGACCAATCCTCAGCGTTGTCGCGTGGTTGGCGGCGCCTCTCGTACCGGGGGGCATTGGAGGCGGCGCATAGCGTGCAGCCGCATCCACGACCCGTGCCGGGAAGTCGCCGTCCGCGCTTGTCGAAACGTGCCAGCATCGTCCTCGAGCTCCGTTAAACGGCCATCAATCGGTGGCGACGACCAACCCTGCTTGACCGGCTTCCTCGATCCCGGCCTCGGGCCCGTACGAGTGCCTGAGCATCACGCGCAGCCGCTCTTTGGCCACGGCCAGGCGGGACGCGACAGTCCGCTCGGGGATACCCAGCGCCTGGGCAATCGCGCGGTTCGTATATCCATGGTAATGCCGGAGCACGATCGCGGCCGCCTGCTTGGGCGGCAGCTTGGCAAGCGCGGCCCCAAGGTCGCGGTGCTCGACCAGCTCCTGCGGGTCGGGCGCGAGGCCGGGCCGCCCGATCCTGCGAATCACCTCGCCGACTTCGCGCAGCCGCATCTTTCTCTGGTACGAAACCGCCGCGTTGATGGCGATGCGGTGCACCCAGGCCTCGGCGGGCGCGATCGGCTGCCAGGTAGGCCACTTTTTGTAAGCCCGCTCGAACGCGTCCTGTGCGCAGTCTTCCGCAGCGGCTCGATCTCCGAGCATCGCAGTCAGCGTGCCCAGGATCTTTCCGTACGAGGTCTGGTACAGACGTTCGAAATCGGCCTCATTCCCGGCTTCGTACGCATTCGCGGTCTCTCTTGCGCCGGCCTCCGTCCTCTCCGAGATGGTCTCCGCCATTGGCATTGGTTTCCCCCCGTGACAGGTGCGCTTCCCAGATGGGGCGCTTTACCTGTGACCAATGTCGTCGCCGGGCACCCGCTGGGTCGCCGTACCGATGGGCGGATTTTCCCTAACACACTTGCAGTAGGGGCCCATTCAAGTGCCAGCCGCGCGAGCGACGTTCTCACAGTGGGATGAATCCAGGAGCTGGGTCTACAGCCGACTATCCGAGCGATGTGCTGGGCGCACTTGCGAGTGGCCTGGCCGCCGACACGATCGAGAGCGGAAGAAGGGCTCTCGAGGTCGTGAGGGCACGCTCGCCGGAGCTCGTCCTGCTCAGCGAGGAAACAGGTGAGGATCTCGCCGCGACGTCGGCCGGCTTCATCGACATGCTGCTGGCATCGCTTCGCTCTGACGTCGACCTGCCCTGGGCTGAGTACGACGATCGGTCGCGATCGTACGGCCGCCTGCGCGCCGCGCAGGGCGTGCCCCTCGAATCCCTCTTCGACGTGCTCGCTGTGTACCGCCGCGCTACCGTCGAGCTGATCTCGCTGCCGCTTCACCAGAGTCCGCATCGCGACGAGATATTCGCTCTCGCGCAAAGCCGGCTCGAAAACGTCTCCGAACGCCTGACCACATCGATCGCCCGTGGCTACATCGACCACCTCGACGCTGAGCACCGCGCCAGGGAGAACGAGATGTTCGGCCTGGCCGCGATCGTATCGGCGATGGGCCGCTCACTCGACATCGCGGAGACCGCGGAGGTCGCGCTCGTCGAGTCGCTTGCGGCGCTGCGCTTGAGCACCGGCGTGATCTGGATGAGGGAGAGGTCTTCCTTCAAGCTGCTGCACACCATCGGGCTCGAGGACGACGAGGTCGACGGTTTTGCCGGCCAGGTAGGTCCGAACGTGAAAGCGTCAGCGTCCGCGGTCGGCAGGTCTGAGTCTCGCGTCGACCGGATCTCCGACCACGAATGGAACGCCGTACGCGCCCAGCTTCGGGTGCGGGGCAGAACCGTGGGCATGATGGCCGTCGGCACGATGGGAGATCGCCTCTTCAACGCGTCGGACCTGCTCTTCATGTCTGCGGTCGCCGACCAGGTCGCCGTCGCGCTCGACCGCGCGCGCCAGTTCTCGAACGAGGCGCGGACCGACCACCTCACCGGTCTCGCGAACCGCCGGGAGTTCGAACGTGTCCTGGAGCGTGAGGTCGCTCTTTCGGAACGTCACGGCCGCCGGCTGTCAGTGATGATGATCGACCTCGACAACCTGAAGCGGATCAACGATCGGCAGGGACACCGCGCCGGGGATGGGGCTTTGCGCCTGGTTGCGCAGCAGCTTCAGCGCGTGGTGCGCGCATCTGACGTTTGCGCGCGGGTGGGAGGAGATGAGTTCACCGTCGTGATGCCCGAGACGAGCATCGAACGCGCGCGAGACGTGGCCGCTCGGCTGCGCACCGCGATCCGGCAGGTGGGCCTCAGCGCGAAGTCGCCGGGCCGGGTCGCTGTCAGCACCGGCGTCGCTGCGTGGCGGCCGGGCCAGGACTGGCAGGCTGTCTACCAGGTCGCGGACGCAGACCTTTATGAGGACAAGCGCCGGCACAAGGGCGCCCGCCGCTGGGTCGAGCCAGAGCCGGAGAGGCCGGCCATCAGGTTGCTGGGGCGAGGCGGACGGCGAGGAGTCGCCGGCGGGTAGAGGCGCGGCCGAAAAGCCGTCGACGGAGCTTCGGCGCCCATGCGGCCCATCTCCGGGTTCAGCGACTGCGCTGCTCGCTCACGCATCTAACGGTGCGCTCGCTCCGCTGCTCGTAGCTTCACCCGGATCTGGGCCACCTGGATCGCCGAATCTCTCGCCGAAGGTTTTCGGCCGCGCCTCAGCGCTATTCGACCAGAGCGAGCTCGCGCGCCTTGACGATCGCTTCCAGCTTGGAATGGACGCCCAGCTTGCTGCCCAGGCTGCGGATGTGGGTACGCACGGTCGTGTAGCTGATCCCCAGCCGGCTCGCGATATCGCGGCTGGCAGCGCCTTCGGCCATCATGCGCAGCACCTCTTTCTCTCGCGGCGTCAGTCTCTCGAGCTGGGTCTCCGCCTCCCGTCGCTTGTTGAGCAGGGTGGAGATGGACCGAGGCGTGAACAACGACCCTCCCGCTGCAACCACCCGGATCGCGTCGACGACCTCGGCGGCGGCACGCGACTTGTGCAGGAAAGCGCTGGCTCCCGATTCGAGGGCGGCAAATCGCGCGGCGTCGCTGTCCTCTCTGGTCAGGAAGATCAGCTTGGATTCCGGACGGACCTGCCGGATTCCCAACCCGGCGTCCGCGCCGGTGCCGTCAGTCAATCGAAAGTCCATCAACACGACGTCGGGCCGCAGCTCGCTGGCGCGCGCGATCGCCTCAGCGACCGATCCGGCGTGGCCGACGACTGTCATGTCGCTCTGATCGTTGATCAACGCGGCCAGGCCGTCTGCGACGACCTGGTGGTCCTCCACGATCAGGACTCGTGCCCTGGTCTCCTGTGTCATGCCCTGGGCATCCAGAACTCGACCTGAGTGCCGATCCCCGGCTCGCTGTCAATCTTGGTCCAACCGCCGGCCAGCAGGGATCGCTCGTTCAATGCGAGCAAGCCAAGGTGGCCTGGCAGGAGGTCGCGTTCAGAAACAACAAATCCGCGCCCATTGTCGATGACCAGCCCATGGATCGCACCGTCCGTTGATTTGACTGTGACCTGGACCCGGGTCGCGGCCGCGTGCCTCTCGACGTTCGTCAGCGCTTCCGACACCTGCCTGAAGACGATCGATGAAACGCGCAAGCTCGAGCGAAACCGCCTGAAATGGCTCGAGCAGCTCCCAGAAACCGGCCCGCGGCTGGCTCACAGCTTCCATGGGCATCGTCCCCCCTCGACCGGATTGTACTCGCGCGTGCTGGTTTTGCGTAGCTTGTGTCGAACCTGTACGAACCGGTACTGGACCGCGCCCAGGCGTTGTCGAATCGAGGGGCCTCCATCTGGCTGCTTCAGAGGAGCTCCTCGAGCTGGGACGGGGGCGGTGGGGCCGCCCGGGTCGGGCTTCGTGAAGCTGAAAATCGGGCAGCCCGCGTGCTTGATTTCAGGGCCGGCGCAGGCCGACGGGGCGTCTTAGACAGCACCTCACGACGACCTCATCAAGGCGCCAATACTCCTTCATATCGACGCGTTATCTATCTGCTGATGGTTTCGCGGAGGGGGCTGCACAGAACCGGGCGAAAGGTTTTAGTCAAGCCTCTGGTCGTGCTGGCCGCAAAATGCCTGGGGCCCGGCCGGCTCCGCCTCGAGATGGTCAAGCTGGCCCACGACCTCGGAGAACTCGACGACACCCTTCAGTCTCTCGCCGGCAGGCCACAGGAGAATGTCTTGCCCGCCCACGAAGCGCCGGCCCGTCGCGCGGCTTAGGTTCCGGGCCACCTTGCGAGCGCGTTTTTCGGCCGAAAACTGTTTGCCCGGGCGCGAGTACTCCCGTTGTGGGAGGCGTTTCTAGTACAGATGAACGACTTTGACCGGTATCTAGAGAGCGGGCTTCGGCAGATGCTGGATCCAGTGGTGGCTCCAGGGGCACCTCGACGAAGGCGGAGGACGGGCTTCGAGCTGCCGCTGCTGGCGGTGGTGAAGGCTCCGATCGAGCTGGTGGCCGAGGTGCTGCCGGCGGTCGAGCCGGTTCCCATAGCCGTCCAGCCGATTCAGCTGGTTCCCTAGCAAACCCCTTCCTCCCGCTCGCGCGCCGGGCGGTGGCCGCCCGGCCTTTCGCGAGGCTCGCTACTCTTCGTGTTGTGAGCACCGACACGTCGGCTCTTCAATTCACAGAAAGGGAGTCCGCGCTGAGGGTTGGGCCTGACCAGCGGTCGCGGACCCTCGCCGATCCGGGTTTTGGCCGGATTTTCTCCGAGCACATGGTCCGCATCGCCTGGAACCGCGAGCAAGGCTGGCATGACGCCGAGCTTTGCGCTTACGCGCCCCTGCAGCTCGATCCGGCGGTGACCGTCCTCCACTATGCGCAGGCGGTCTTCGAGGGGCTCAAGGCCTTCCGACAAGCAACTGGCGGCATCGCGGTCTTCAGGCCGGACGCCCACGCCGCTCGATTCCGCCGATCCGCCCGCCGCCTGGCGCTCCCGGAACTTCCGGAAGCCGTGTTCATCGAGGCGATCGACCGCCTGCTGAGAGTCGACGGCCAATGGGTACCCTCGGCGCCGGAGCAGAGCATGTACCTGCGGCCGTTCATGTTCGGAAGCGAGGTCGGACTGGGCGTTCGGCCGTCATCCGAGGTCACCTTCCTCTTGATCGCGTCACCTTCCGGTTCCTACTTCCCCAGCGGCGTGAAGCCCGTGACGGTCTGGCTTTCGGAGGATTTCAGCCGCGCGGCTCCGGGCGGCACCGGCGAGGCGAAGACTGGCGGCAACTACGCCGGCGGATTGCTCGCCCAGGCGCAAGCCGCCGAGCAGGGATGCGACCAGGTCGTGTGGCTCGACTCAGCGGAGCATCGCTGGGTGGAGGAGATGGGCGGGATGAACCTGTGCTTCGTGTTCGGCAGCGGGCGCACAGCCCGGCTGGTCACTCCGGCCCTGACCGGGACGCTTCTGCCGGGAATCACCCGGGACTCACTTCTGACGCTGGCCCGAGACCTCGGCTACGAGGCCGAGGAAGGCAAGATCACCACAGACGAATGGCGTGCCGGCTGCGCCGAGGGATCGCTGACCGAGGTGTTTGCCTGCGGCACGGCCGCGGTGATCACCCCGGTGGGCGCTGTCAAGTCGGCTCACGGCTCGTGGACCGTCAGCGACGGCAAACCGGGTGAGGTTTCGATGCGCCTCCGCCAGTCGCTGGTTGACATACAGCGAGGAGCCGCGCCCGATCTCCACCATTGGCTGCACCCAGTCGTGAGCACCGTCTGACGTGAAGAGGGCCGTCATCGTTGGTGGCGGCAGCACCGGGGACGCTGCCGCGTTCGCGCTTCGCAAACAAGGCTTCGACGGCATGGTGACCATCATCAGCTCCGATCGCGACCGCCCGTATGACCGCCCTTACCTGTCCAAGGAATTCCTACGTGGCGAGGTCGAGCTGCCCAAGGTCTTTCTGCACGATGAGGGCGATTACGCGAAGCAGGGCATCGAGCTCCAGCTGAACAGGAAGGTGACCGGAGGCTCCATCCCTGGAGGCAAGCTCGCGGTCGATGGAGGCGGCGAGGTCGAGTTCGACATGCTCATCCTTGGCCTCGGCGGAACGCCGCGCCGGCTCCACGACGTTCCGCGCGCGGAAAACGTGGTCACGCTCCGTTCGCTGCGCGACAGCAAGGCCATTCGCCAGGCGCTCGAGCACACCTCTCGACTGCTGGTGATAGGCGCGGGATTCATCGGTGCGGAGGTTGCGGCGTCGGCGAGGCAGATCGGCAAGGAGGTGCTGATGATCGAGGCGGCCCCGGTGCCGCTCTCTCGCGCCTTGAGCCCGGAGGTGGGCGAGATCTACGCGACGATCCATCGCGCCAGGGGCGTGGACGTGCGGACCGGAACCACCGTGCAGACATGGCACACCGAGGGAAGCCGGGTGGTCGGGGTGACTCTCTCCGACGGACGGCGCGAAGACGCGGACCTGGTTCTCGAGGCCGTGGGCATCGAACCCAACCTGGAGCTGCCGAAGGCCCTCGGGCTCACCATCGAGGGCGGCGGCGTTCGCGTCGACGAGGCGTTGCGCGCGGCGGAGGGCGTCTACTGCGGCGGAGACATCGCGCTCCACCAGCACCCGGTGCTCGGCCGCGCGATCCGTGTCGAGCACTGGGAGGTCGCCAAGAACCACGGCCGCGGGATTGCCGCGAACATCACCGGCGGCGACAAGCCATACACGAAGTTGCCGTATTTCTGGTCCGACCAGTACGACGTGAACATGGAATATCGAGGCAACGCATCGGGCGACGACCGCGCCGTGTGGCGCGGTGACCGCGATGTCCTTTCGTTCTCGGTTTTCTATCTCCGCAACGGCGTCATCGACGGGGTGGTGTCGATGAACGACTCGAAGACCAACGAGTTGGGTGGCAAGCTGATCGAAAGTCGCCGGCCCGTGAGCGAATCGGCTCTGGCCGACATGAGCGTCGACCTCGCGGAGCTGGTGCCCACCGCCCCGTCTTAGAGGCGCGGCGGTGCGGCGCGTTTCCGTTGTCGGGTCGACTGGGGCAGGGAAATCCACGCTGGCTCGCCTGATTGCCAGGCGACTCGATGTGCCGTACTTCGAGCTGGACGGGTTCATGCACCAGCCGGGCTGGAGGCCGCGTCCGGACCGCGAGTTCATGGACGAGGTCGAGAAAGCGACATCGGGGCCGGGATGGGTGATCGACGGCAACTACCGACGATTCGTGGTAGACGGCCCCGTGTGGCGGCGCGCCGACACGGTGGTCTGGCTCGACCTTCCACGGCGCACCGTGATGCGGCAGGTGATCGCGAGGACCGTGCGCCGCGCTGTGACGAGGGAGGTGCTCTGGAATGGCAACCGCGAGCCGCTGTCCAATTTCGTGTCCCTCGACCCCGATGACAACGTAATCCTGTGGGCCTGGGTCAAATACCACGAGTTTGTGCAGCGCTATCTCGACGCGATGGCCGACCCAAGGTGGCGAAGCATCACGTTCGTGCGGTTGCGATCGCATGCCGAAGCCAGACGCTGGCTCGATTCGACTGAAGCGTCGGCCGCTGTTTAGGCCGGGGTCTGCTCCGGGAGAAGCCAGGGCAGCGCTTCCGCCATGGGCCGCATGAG
>DATFVI010000103.1:0-10760 GCA_035260405.1 Candidatus Dormiibacterota bacterium | reverse complement strand
CCGAAGCGATGGCCAATCCGATCCTCGAGGCGACCGGGCCCGAGGAAGCGGGCGATGGCGAGCTGCCCGACGGGGATCAAGACCTTTGGCTTGAGGATGTGCAGTTCGGAGTCGAGCCAGTGAGAGCAGTTGGCAACCGCTGCGGGCGGGGGCTTGAGGTCGCCGTTCCCGGCGCGGTTGCGCCCGGGGAAGCAGCGCATGAGCGCGGCGATGTAGGTGAGGTGCCGGAACTCCTCGGGGCTCGCGAAACCAGCCCGCACCATCCACCGGTCGAGCTCCTTGCCGGCGCGACCGGAAAAGGGCCGGCGCGACTCGCGCTCGACGGGCCCGGGCGCTTGCCCAACCAGGAAGAAGGGCGCGCCCCAGGCACCGGCGAACGTGGGAGTGGCCTCGGGGATGATCCCCTGGTCGACGCAAACGTGGCAGGCGCTGCAGGCGACCTGGAGAGAGTGCAGCTCAGCGCGACCGTCCATTCCACGCGAAACTAACAGGCAGGGCGCCCGCGGGAATTCCGCACGTTTGGCGCCAGCGGTACGTAAAAGAGGCAGCCATTCCGCACGTTTGGCGCCAGCGGAGCGAAATACCAAACCTCAGCGACACCCCCACCCGCGCTGCGCGAGAAGCCAGGGCGCGCTCCAGAGTCCCGGTAACATGCCCTGATGATGGCCGTTCCTTCCTCGCAGCAGGTCCTCGACGTGCTGTCTCACATCCAGGACCCCGACCTCGGTCGCGACGTCGTGAGCCTCGGCATGATCAAAGAGCTCGACGTCAGCCCGCAGGGCAAGGTCAGCTTTACCTTCGAGCTCACCACGCCCGCCTGCCCCGTCCGCGACCGCTTCAAGTCGCAAGCGCAGGACCTCGTCGGCGACATACCGGGCGTGACCGGCGTCGACGTCCGCATGACCGCCAACGTGCGTCCCGCCTTCATGCGCCCGAAGCCCTCGGAGATCCTCCCCGGCGTCAAGCAGACGATCGCCGTCGCCTCCGGCAAGGGCGGCGTGGGCAAGTCGACCGTCGCGGTGAACCTCGCGGCCGCCCTGCGCAAGAGCGGCGCGTCGGTCGGACTGCTCGACGCGGACATCTACGGACCCTCGGTTCCCGCGATGACCGGCTCGAAGCAGGTTCCCGAGCAGGTCGACGGCCGGCTGAAACCAATCGAGGCCCACGGCCTGAAGCTCATGTCCTTCGGCCACATCTATCCCGGCGAGCAACCGACGATCTATCGCGGACCCATGGTCGGCAAAGCGATCGAGGCGATGATGATCCAGGTCGATTGGGGCCAGCTCGACTACCTCGTGATCGACCTCCCGCCGGGCACCGGCGACGCGTCGCTGACGCTGGCGCAGGCGGTTCCGCTGACCGGCGTGGCCATCGTCTGCACTCCGCAGGATGTCGCAACCGACATCGCGGTGAAAGCCCTGCAGATGTTTCGAAAGCTGAACGTCACACCGCTCGGATTGATCGAGAACATGAGCTGGTACGTCTGCCCGAGCTGCGGGCACCGGCACGAGATCTTCAGCCATGGCGGAGCCGAATCGGCCGCCAAGCGTCTCGGCGTTCCGTTCCTCGGGGCGGTTCCGCTCGAAGAGGGCATCCGGGAGGACGCGGACCTCGGGACGCCGGTGGTCATCTCGCGCCCCGAATCTGCCGGCGCGAAGGCGTTTGAGCACATCGCCTCGCAGGTCGCGGCCCGCACGTCGATCCAATCGTTTCGCCAGCTCCCGGTCATCAACGTCCACTAGGCGCCGGACCTCTGCAAGACCCCGATCCGTTTCCAGTCAACGTCGATGTCGACCGCGCAAAGCAGACGATGGAGATCACCTGGGAAGACGGCAAGCACACCACATACTCCGCCGAGCAGCTGCGGTGGGCCTGCCCTTGCGCTGAGTGCCGCGGTGAAGCCGGCGCTCCAGGGCGCCTGGCGCGCGTCAAGGCGCTCAGCCCCGAAGAGCTGCTCGTCAGAGACGTGACGCTCGTCGGTCAGTACGCGTTCCAGATCGCTTTCGAAAGCGGCCACGCCACCGGCATCTACACGTTCTCGTACCTCCGCGGACTGCGGGCGAAAGTCTGAGATAATCCCGGCGGCCGTTGTCCATATCCACGTCGCTCCCAGAGCTCGAGCCGTCGTTTCCGCCGGCGCCGCCCTACAGGCGAATGCGCAGGCGGCCACCCTTTCCACGGCGTGGCCTCGTGGCCGTTGGCCTCGCCATCGTCGTGGTGCTGGTGGGCGTCGGCGCATTTCTCTTCTACGAAAACACACTGCCGACCACGCTCACGACCAACTTCAAGAGCGGGCAGAAGGACGTGCCCACCGACAGCCGGATTCTTCTCACCTTCAGCCGGCCCGTGACGCTCGCGGCGGTTCAAGCCGCCTTCTCCATCAGTCCAGGCGCCGCCGGCGCAATCACGAGCATGGATGGTCAGACGAGTTACTCCTGGTCGCCAACCAACGGCCTCAACGACCTCACGACCTACACGGTGACGATGAAACCAATCGTGGACATAGCGCATCACCGGGTCCAGGGCAGCACCTGGACTTTCACGACCCTGATCGTGCCGCACGTCACCGGTGTCTCCATGACTGTTGGCGCTCCGCTCGCTGACGGAACCGAGATCGACCCCGGAACCACCCTGAAGCTCAACTTCAACGACGCGATGGAGCCAACGACCATCAAGGTCACAGCCGGCGGGCAGGTCGTCAACCCAACGTGGGCGGCCGACGACAGAAGCGCGACGCTGTCCACTGCTGGAATTCCCTCCGGACCTCTGCCGGTGCAGGTGAGCGCGGGCGGCCGCGACCAGACGGGACATCTCATCCCCGGCACGTTCACGTTCAACACCGGGATCTACTACCACGACCGGGAGCACACGACGGCGCTTCGGTATCCCGCGCTGATCCAGATCCCCAACGACGAGTTCGCGCGTGACCAGAACGGGCTTCAAGCGGCGGACATCGTCTGGGAGTACCTGGCCGAAGGCGGCATCACGCGATTGACGGCGATGTACGACAACGCGCCCGACCTCATCGGTCCGATGCGCTCCGCGCGATTCATCTCGCTGAAGCTGGGCCGCCACTACAAAGGGCTTCTCTTCCAGTCCGGCGAGTCCGCGGCAACGGCCGCGCGCGCCGCGCAGGATCCGACCCCGCAGTTCTTCGACACCATCGGGTACCAGTTCCGTGCCGCCCCGCCCCGCTACGCGCCTGACAACCTGATGATCAAGGGCCCGCTGGTCAAGGCGGCGCAGGACAACTACTTCTCCTGGATCCCGACGTTCACCATCCCCAAGACCAGGCCGGTGCTCCCCGCTGGAGCGCCGCGAGCGTCGATCAACGTCGACGAGCACTACTCGGTCTACACCTACGACCCGGCCACCGGCACCTATCAGAAGACCGAAGAGGGACACGCGTATCGCGACGCGAGCCTGAACCAACCTCTACGGATCGAGATGCTGATCACCCTGCACACCAGGGAAACTCTGCTGAACGTCGGTGACGGCCACGGCGCGCACATTCACGATTACGACCTCGACAGCGGCGGCCGGATCGACGTGTTCTACAAGGGCACGCAGTACGGCGGCACCTGGAGCTCGACCGACAGCCACGGTCCGCTGACGTTCACCCTGGACGGCGGCCAGGTATTGACCTTGCCGCCGGGCCTGGTCTGGATCGACGTAACCGCCTAGGCCTTCGCGGCCGGCGTCCGCTTGCGAACCGCGCGTGAAGCCGCTACCAATATCAACCACACGATCAGGAGCGCCGGCAGCAGGGCCTCGACCACCCAGAGGTTCGGATCCCGGAACGGTTCCACGGCCCCGCCGGCCTTCTGCGGTGCCGCCTGTCCACCAAGGTCCGGAAGCGGTGGGATCAATCCGATCGAGACCGGCGGAGGGTTGGTCTGCGCAATCGCAACATAGGGGTGTGGAACGGCCGGCGCGCCGGCCGGCGGGTTGGGCCTTATCGGCGGAGGCACGACGGCGGGCGGCGGCTGCGGCGCAGGCACCGGTGGATGCTGGTGTTTCAGCTGGCCGTAGTGATGCCCGCGGTTGTCGGGGTTCGCGTCGGCGAAGACGACAAGACCAGTCATCGAAATCGACGCACATGACAACACGGCGACAGCCGCGGCCCTGGCCGCGATGAACTTCAGATGCACCCTTCCTTCCTCTCGCTTCAAGACGTATGCAGGACGACGGAGCCAGCCTACATGGTTGGCCGAGGGCGCGTTTAAGCCCGGGCCGCGTCCTTGAGAGAGGTCACGTACATAGAGGCCGCCACTGCGGCCGTCGTCCCGTCGCCGACCGCTGTCGCGATCTGCTTGGTCAGCTGCGAGCGAACGTCGCCGACCGCCCAGATGCCCTCCACGGACGTCTGCATGTTGCGGTCGGTGTTGATGTAGCCCGCCTCGTCGTGGTCGACATGCACCTTGAGGAGCGCCGAGTTCGGCACGAATCCGACGAAGATGAAGACTCCGCCGACCGCGAGCTCCATTACCTTTCCGTGCTGCTCGTAGTGCACGACCTGCACCTTGCTGTCGCCCGCGATGTCCTTCACCTGCGCGTCGAAGATGAACTCGATCTTCGGGTTCGCCTTGGCACGATCGATCAGGATCGGCTGCGCGCGCAGCTCGCTGCGCCGGTGGATGATGTACACCTTCGACGCGTAGCGGGTGAGGAAATCTCCCTCTTCCACCGCCGCGTCACCCCCGCCCACGACGGCCAGCTCCTGGCCCTTGAAAAACGCCCCGTCGCAGACGGCGCAGTAGCTGACGCCCCGGCCCCAGAACTCCTTCTCGCCCGGCACCTGGAGGTACCGCGGCAGGCCGCCGGCGGCCATGATCAGCGCCGGCGCGCGGACCTCTTCGCCCGACTCCAGGCGCACGACCTTGGTCCTGCCCTCGACGTCGATCTCCTTGACGGGTTCGAAGTCCCGAACCTCGACGCCAAACTTCCGGGAGTGCTCGCCCATCTTGGTGGCGAGCTCCGACCCGAGGATCGACTCGAAGCCCGGATAGTCCTCGATCAGCTCCGTGTTGAGGAGCTGCCCGCCCAGCGGGCCGCGGTCGATCACCACGGTCTTCAGGTCCATCCGAGCCGTGTAAAGGGCGGCCGCCAGCCCGGCTGGACCCCCTCCCACGATAACCACGTCGTAATCGCTCACTGCATCAAATTGAATTGGGCCGGGGCCAGTTCGTATTCCGTTCGGCTAGCCGTGCTTGAACTGGACGCCGTAGCCCCCGCGCGGGCTGTGGCAGGCGATGTTGTCGAACGGGCAGCCGATGGAGCAGGCCCCGCACTCGATGCAGTTGCCGAAGCTGACCAGGTTCTTCTGCTGTTCCTCGTTCCATTCGTAGACGCCGGCCGGACAGAAATGGTTGCAGTACTTGCCCTTGCACCTCACCGCGCAAACGTTCTGGTCGACGACCTCGATGTGCGGCCGCCCGGTGTCCTCGTTGAACTTGTCGGTGAACAGTTTGTCGGTGAGCTTGTCCACGCTAGCCGGCCCCGAAGCGTTCCCAGACCCGGCACATCAGCCGCACGGCGTTTATGTAGTCGTCCGCGTGGATGTTCTCGTTCGGCGCGTGAATCCGGTTGTCCGGACGGCCGACTCCCACCGGCAGCACTGTAGGGATGCCGAGGTCGGCCACGACCGGGTGCATTGGTCCGGTCGCGGGCATGAACGGCCACAGGACCGGCTCGCCGTAGAGCTCGCGAACGCAGCCGATCATCGTCTTGCCGACTTCCGAATCCGGGTCTGAGCGCGCGGGCTTTTCGCCGTCGCTCCACTGGATCTCGACCTTGTCGAATCCGTGCGAGTCGAGGTGCCTGCGGAGCTGCGCCGCCACGTCGGCCGGGTCCTGGTTCGGGATGAGGCGAAAGTCCAGCTTGGCGGTCGCCTCGGCGGGAAGCACTGTCTTGGATCCGGGCCCCTGGTAACCGGTCGTCACGCCGGCGATGTTGCAGGTCGGCGTGAAGAGCATCTGCTCGATGACATCTGCCGGTCGCGGATCCCGGACGAGGTGATCGAACCCCACGAGCTTCCTGCGCTTGTCCACCTCCGGGTCGATCTTCGCCATCATCATGCGGTCGGGCTCGGTCGGCTTCACCACCTTGTCGTAGAAGCCATCGATCTTGATGTTCATCTCCTGGTCTCGCAGGCTGGCGAGCGCGGCGACCATGTACATAGCGGCCGAGGGATAGATGGACGCCCATCCGGAATGCTGGTCGAAGTCGAGCATCCTGACGCGTAGTTGCACGTACAGGAGGCCGCGGCACCCGAACTGGATCGTCGGCCTGCCCGCATCGTCGAACGACGAGCCGGACTCCCACAGGCATCCGTCGGCCGCCAGCTTCTGCGCGTGGTCGTGCGCGATCTTCTCAAAAGTCTTGGACCCGATCTCCTCCTCGCCCTCGACCAGGAAGCGCAGCGTGACGGGCACCTCGCCCAGCGCCTTCAACGTCTCGAGCGCATGGATCCGAGCCATCACGTCTGCTTTGTCGTCCGCGACGCCGCGCGCGACGATGCGCCCGTCCTTCTCAACCGGTTCAAAGGGCGCCGAGTCCCACAGGTCGATCGGGTCGACGGGCTGCACGTCGTAGTGCTGGTAAAGGAGCAGCTTGCGGCGCCCGCTCCCCGGCACCTCCGCATACAGCGCCGGCATGCCGCCGGCGTCAAGCGTCTCCACGCGGTCCGTGTACCGCGAAAGGCGGTCGGCAATCCAGTCGCGCGCCGGCTCGATCGCATCCTTCCCATGGTTGGAGACGCTTGGGAAGGAGCACAGCTCTTTGAGCTCATCGATGAAACGCCGCGAGCTCTTCTCGATGTACTGGTCGACCGCGCTGGTCGAGATCACGGTGCCATTGTTTCACCCGCGTAACCTTGTCGTGTGGCCGAGGAAAACCCCACGAGCTCAGAGCCTGCGGCGTGAGTTCGCGGGGACCCCTATGACGGCGGGCGAATTCCACTTTTCGCCGCGCCCGAACCGCGCGGCCGAGATCAACTGGCGACCGTGGTCGGCCGCGGCCTTCGAGGAAGCGAAGCTGAGCTCCCGGCCGATCCTCCTCTCCATCTCCGCCGTCTGGTGCCACTGGTGCCACGTGATGGACGAGACCACGTACTCGCACGCCGGGATCATCGATCTCATCAACCGTGAGTACGTGCCTATCCGGGTCGACAACGACGTCCGGCCCGACATCAACCAGCGGTACAACATGGGCGGCTGGCCGTCGACGGCGTTCCTGACCTCGTCGGGCGACATCCTCACCGGGGCGACCTACCTGCCCCCGGACCAGATGGCGGACGCCCTTGCGAAAGTCGCCGGCTACTACCGGACCAATCAACCGGAGATCGCAACCCGTGTGCTGGAGGCGCGGAAGCGCACCGGGTCGGCGGTCGCGCGCAGCGCGGCGTCGCTCGATGCAGGACTGGTCGATGCGGTCCTGGAGGCCGTGACCTCCGCCTACGACCCGGAGTACGGCGGGTTCGGCAACGCGCCGAAATTCCCGCAAACCGACGCCATCCTTCTGCTGCTGGAGCAATCTCAGCTGCGCTCACGCCCTGAGCTGCGCCAGATGGCGGTCCACACGCTGGAGCAGATGGCGGGCGGCGGCACCTACGACAACGTGGAGGGCGGCTTCTTCCGCTACTCGACGACGCAGGACTGGAGCGTGCCGCACTTCGAGAAGATGCTGGAGGACCACGCCGGACTCCTGGGGGGACTCTCCCTGGCGGGCCTGCCCCGCGTGCTCGATTCGACGACCGGCTATCTCGACCGAGTGCTGCGCGATCCAAAGACCGGGCTGTACGCCGGAAGCCAGGACGCGGACGAGCACTACTACTCAATGGATGCGGAAGAACGCGCGCAGCGGCCGGCACCATACGTGGACCGGCGGGTCTACACGTCGTGGAACGCCGCCCTCGCCATCAGCTATTTCGACGCCGCGCTGCGCCTGGACCGGCCGGCGCTTCGCGAGCACGCGGCCAGGCTTGTCGAGCGCCTGTTCCACGACGCTTACGAGCCCGGCAAAGGAATGACGCATGCCGAAGGTGTCGGCGGCCAGCTGGCGGACCAGGCGTGGAGCCTGTGGGCCGCTCTCCGTGCTCACCAGGCCGGGCTCGGCGACCGGTGGATGCCCGCAGCGCTCGACCTCGCGGCCCACATCGAGGACGCGTACGGCGATCCCAACCTCGGCGGCTTCCTCGACCACGCCCGGACCGACTCGCTCGGCAGGCTGGCCGAGCCGATCAAGCCCCTGGTCGAAAACTCGGTAGCGGCGATCGCGCTGCTCGAGCTGGACATACTGACCGGCGATCCCAGCGCTCCTTACCTGGAGAGCGCGCGCCGCGCCCTTGAATCGGTCGCAGCCCTTCCGCGGTCGTATGGGCTCATGGCCGCGGTCTTCGCCCGTGCATTCGACCGCACGCATCACGCCATCAAGGTCACCACCTCAAACCTCGAGCTGGCGCGAGCCGCCGTGTCGGCCCATCCGTACGCCGTGATCGATCCCTCCGGCGACGGGCGCGCGGTTGTGTGCGCCGGAACAATATGCTTGGCGCCCGTGTCGACACCAGGCGCCGTCATGGAAGCGATTCAAGAAGCCACCAAATCGCGTGCCTGAGCCGGGCGCGCGCAGGGCGCATATTCGTGACTGAAAGCCGCCGGCACTTTTCGCGCCGCGTCAACAAGGCCCTGGACGACCCGGACCTCCAGCGAGCCCTGACCCACGCGATGACCGGGCTGCGCACGCGGCGCAACGCGGCTTTCGAGAGCTTTGACTTCGACAAGGGCCGTGAAGACTTGAAGCGGCGCCGCCGAGCGAACCTCGAGCGGCTGCCGGAGCTAGTCCAGCAGTTCACGACGCGACTCGAGGCAGTCGGCGGCAAGGTGCATTTCGCGAAGGACGCAGCGGAGGCGCGCGACATCATCGGCCAGATCTGCTGGAACGCCGGCACGCGTACGAAGGGCGATCGAATGATCGTGACCAAGGTCAAATCGATGGCCTCGGAGGAGATCGAGCTGAACCCGTACCTCGAGTCGCTCGGCATGGAGGTCGTCGAAACCGACCTTGGCGAGCGCATGGTGCAGCTGACGCACACGCATCCATCGCACCTCATCGCGCCCGCGATCCACCTGACAAAAGAGGACGCCGCGAACGTCTTCGGCACTGAGGCGACGGTCGAAGCGATCCAGCATCACGCTCGCGAGTCCCTGCGCCAGAAGTTCATCAACGCCACCGTCGGCATCAGCGGCGCCAACATGGCAATCGCCGAAACGGGGACCGTCGTCCTCGTGACCAATGAGGGCAACGCCGACCTCACGACGACGCTTCCGCCCGTGCACATCGCCCTGTTCGGAATCGACAAGGTGGTGGCGACGCTGGACGACGCGGTCGCGGTGCTGCGAATGCTCCCGCGCAGCGGCACGGGCCAGGTCATGACCAGCTACGTGAACTGGATCACTGGCCCATCGCGATCGGCGGACATCGAACAATCGCTGACCATCGGCGTCCACGGTCCGCGCGAGATGCACTGCGTGATCCTGGACAACGGGCGCGAAGAGATGCGCGCCGACCCGGTTTTCAAAGACGCGCTCACCTGCATTCGCTGCGGCGCCTGTTCCAACGCCTGCCCGCCCTTCATGGCGGTGGGCGGCCACCAGTTCGGCCACATCTACAACGGCCCCATCGGGTTGGTCCTGACGCCATTCCATCACGGTCTCGATGAGGCCGACCTGCCCAACACGCTCTGCACGCAATGCAATGCGTGCCAGGAGATCTGTCCCGTCGACATCCCGCTGCCGCGCCAGATCCTGGAGCACCGCAAGAAGGGTCGCAAGTCGCTGCGCAAAAGAGCTGTCCTTGCCGTGTGGGAGCGCCCCGAGCTTGCCGACCGCTTGCTTCGAGCGGGCGCGCCCTTCAGCGGGCTGCTTCCCGGTGCGCCGAGGCTCGCCCGGGTCCCGTATCGCGACCGCGTCCAGCGGAGCGATGTCGACGGCGAACCGCTCACGATCTTCGCCTCCTGCATGGTCGACCGAGTGCAGCCGCAGGCCGCCGTGGCGCTGGAACGGATTGCCACCGCCGCGGGCTTCAACATTGGTTTTCCCAAGGATCAGTGGTGCTGCGGCCTCATCGCCGCCAACGCCGGCGACTTCAAAGGAGGGGCCGCGCTCCATGCCGCGCTGGCCCAGAGTCTTGTAAATTCCAAGGGTCTGATCGTCACGCCTTCAGCTTCGTGCTATGGCGCCTTTACGATCGACGCCTCGGACTGGGGCGCCTCGGTCACGCAAAGCGTGCAGTCGCGGATGCGCGACTCGACGCGCTTCGCGCTCGAAGTCATCACCCAGCAGCCCGACCTCGTGGACCCCGACGGCATGAGCTTGAAGATCGCCTACCACGACTCGTGCCAGAGCCTGCGCCAGCTTGGTCTCAAGAGCGAGCCGCGCCGGCTCCTCGAGCTGGCCGGCTACGAGGTCGTCGACATCCCCGACATCGCGAACTGCTGCGGCTTCGGGGGCACGTTCAGCATCGAATGGCCCCGGGTCGCGGGCCGCCTGGCGCAGTGGAAGCTGGACGCGATCGCCAAGACTGGATGCACGGTGGTTGCCTCCGACAACCCGGGCTGCTTGATGCACATCGAGGCCGCGGCGCGAGCGCGACACGTCGATCTCAGGGTCGCCCATGTACTCGAGCTGGTCGCTGAGCACCTGGCCCGATAGTTACGCTTAGCCGTCAGTGAAGATCAGCCTGGTCGCGACGCCTGCCGCCGA
>DATFVI010000102.1:0-14143 GCA_035260405.1 Candidatus Dormiibacterota bacterium | reverse complement strand
GCCGGCCGCCACTCCCGCGAACCCGACGATCCCGAGGCCGTCGTGCGGGGCCGCCTGCTCGGCGCTGTCCTGCATGGCCCTGAACGAGTGTGTGCGGCCCGATTGGTTGGCGGTGGCGATGACCTCTTTCCAGGCGGCGGTATAGTTCGCGGCCGGGTTGAGGCTGGCGGGACCGGCGCCCACCGCGCCGAGCGTGCCTGGGGTCTGGGCGGCCGGTTTGGGCAGTTCGCTCAGAACCCTGGCGACCGCGGCGATCTCCGCTTCGGGCGGGCCGGTGAGCGTGGGCAGCGCCTTCAGAAATGCGGCGATCTGGCGGTCGACCGGCGGCGCGCCCAGGTAGCCCGGGCCCGGAAGGATCGTCGCGAAGGGGCGGTAGACGACCTCGAACTGCGCGGGGTCCATCTGTTCTCTTACAAGAATCGCGAGAGCGACGATCTGCGCCGACTCGAGGGCTGCCGCCGACGCGGCCGGATCTGGAAGCGCTTTGTCGATGGCGAGCCGGGTCTGCGCGACGCGAAACCCTCCGGTGAATGCGTTGACCATGGCCTGGTCGGCGGCGCCCAGCGGGCCTTCCAGGAGCTGCTCGATCGCTACTGTCGACGGGCGCTGGCGCGAGACGATACGGGCGGTGGCGATCCACTCCCACTGCGCGGGCCCCAGCACTTTGGCGGCCGCGACCAGGAACTGTCCCGCATCCGACGCGCTCAGCGGACTGCGACCTGCTCGGGAAGCATGCCTTTGGCCCGCAGCTTGTCGATGGGATGGTAGGCGTCGACGATGCGCATCGTGCCGGAAGCAGAGCGCAGGACCATCGACTGCGTGTACGCGTAGACGTCCTCGTAGCGCACTCCCTTCAGCAGCTCACCTGACGTGATTCCTGTGGCCGCGAAGAAGATGTCGGTGCCAGAGCAAAGGTCGTCGAGGCAGAGCACCTTGTTCGGCTTGTGGCCTTCTTTGACGGCCATCTGCTTCTCCTGGTCGTCCCGGAAATGGAGCTTCGCCTGCATGTCGCCGCCGATCGTCTTGATCGCGCACGCCGCGAGCACGCCTTCGGTGGCGCCGCCTGACCCCATCATGCAGTGGACGCCAGACCTGGTCTCGAGCGCAGCTTCGAGCGCCGCCGCGACGTCGCCGGCCGTGATCAGCTTGATGCGGGCCCCCACATCGCGAATCTGGGCGATCACGTCGCGGTTCCGATCACGCTCGAGCACCACGACGGTCAGCTCCTGGACAGGCAGGCCCTCGGCCTTCGCGATCCGGCGCAGGTTCCATTCGACCGGCATCTCGAGGTCGATGACGCCACGCGCGCGGCGGCCCACCACGAGCTTCTGCATGTAGTGCGCGTGCGTGGTGAACATCGTCCCCCGCTCGGCGAGGGCGACGACCGAAATCGCCCCTGGTAGCCCGGACGCGGTCAGGCTCGTGCCTTCGATCGGGTCGACCGCGACGTCGACCTCCGGTTCGAGGCCGTTGCCGATCGGCTCCCCGAAATAGAGCATCGGGGCCTCGTCCTTCTCTCCCTCGCCGATCACGACGGTGCCCTTCATGTCGACCGAGGCCAGCGCGTTGCGGATCGCCTCCACGGCGCGAGCGTCGGCCGCTTCCTTGTTGCCGCGGCCCTGCAGCGGCGCCGCGGCGAGCGCGCCCGCCTCAGTGACGCGCAGCAGCTCGAGGGCCAGGTTGCGATTGATCTTCGGCTCTTCGATCATCGGGTACGCAACATATACGAAGCCGCCGGGGAGTCTGCGTTAAACGGCGGTGCGGCGGCGGATCGGAAGCTTGTCGGCTTCGACCCAAAGATCGTTTTTCCGCGCCAGCCGGCGATCGCCATCCCTGTCGACATAGACGCACGTGCGCTCGAGGACGGCCGTGATGCGCACCCGCACCCCGTCCAGCGTGGCATCGAACGCGTCGATCAGGACCTCATCCTCGTCGAGCTCAACCTGGCTCAGGAGCCGCGGCCCCGAGGGCCGCGGCTTGCTCGAGAGCTCGAGCTGTGTGCGGGGTGCGGCCGACTGGCCGAGCTTGATGGTCAGCCGGGAGGTGGCGGAACCCGGGAGCCGGATCGCGGGCCGCGTGGGGATGGTCGCGCCAGGGGCTGAAACTGGTGCCGGCTTGGGTGACTGAGGTCGCTGCGGTCGCTTCGCGGGCTGCCCGGAACGCGCCGTAGCCTTCCGCACGGTCCTGGCCGGCCGCCGGGCGCCGGTTGCCTTACGGCTCGGGGTCGTAGCCCGCTTCGCCGGCTTCCGCCGGGATTTGGCGTCGGATCTCCCGGCGCTTTTCGCCTTGGCGCTCGTCTGCCTCTTGGGGGGTCGGTTAGAAGAACTCACCCCAGAACTTCCTGACCTTGCCGACTGGGCTCGGCAAGGTCCTGAACGCTACAACCGGCGCCCGGGGCGTCGCGTCGACGATCGCCACGGGTTCAGAGTCCGGCAGGCCTTCGGGGTGAACCCGGATGACCCCGAGGTGCACTCCGCCCTCCTGGACCACCAGCGCACCGACCTTGGCGTCACCTTCCAGGCGACCCGTCGTCGTGATCTTCAGCCGGTTCGACGCGACGATGTTGCCCTTTACGAAGCCGGAGATGGTCACCCGCTCGCTGCGAATGTTCGCCTCGACGTGGGCATCCGGACCGATGAGAAGGTCGCCGTCACATTCGATCTGACCGCTGAAGTTGCCGAGCACCTGACCTCCGCTCCTGACCTGGAGCTTCCCGGAGAGCACGTCGTCCCGGGCCAGCACCGTCGATTTCGCCTCGAGCCCATAGGGCTCGGGCCCGCCGTTCGAGCTGGAAACGTCGATCTTCTCCGCCAATGCGTCAGTCACGTTGCACCCTCCAAATTCGCCCGGCGCGACGCCGGGCCCCACCTTCCTACCCCTATCGAGCATAGCTGCTGCGGGCCGGATCAGAAAGTGGGTTCTATATGTCCGAATGGCGGGCGAGGTACTCCAGGACCGCTTCCCGCTCTGGCGCCACCTCGCCATCGATGACCAGCTCCTCGAGACGCTTCTTGATACGCCCGACCTCGGGCCCTGGCGCGATCCCCCGTGCGCGCATCACGTCCTCCCCAGTGACCATCGGGGCGAGGCGGGACGGCCGCTCGCCCAGCACGGCCTGGATCCGGGCCTGCAGCTCATCCAGCTTCTCCGGCTCGGGATAGGCCGACGCACCGATGTCCGCGCGGGCCAGCGCGATCAAGCGGTCGAGCACCGGACCCGCATCGCGGGCCAGCCGCCGCACCGCGCCGTCGGACCACTCCGAGCTGTAGTACACGGGTCGCAGGTGCAGCCGCACCAGCTTCACGACGGTGTCGATCTCTTTCTGGGAGAAGCGCAGACGCTCGAGCGCCGACCTTGCGAGCTCCGCCCCGACGTTCTCGTGGCCGGTGAACGCGCCGTCCCCGGTGGCAGTCAAGGGCTTGCCCACGTCGTGGAAGAGCGCGGCCAGGCGGAGCACGAGATCGGACGGCACCCGCTCGACTGTGAGCAGGGTGTGGCCGAAAACGTCGTGCGTGTGGTAGCCGCTCTGCGGAACGCCCTTGCACGCCGCGACCTCCGGGAGGACCACCTCGAGGAGCCCACCGGCGTCCAGCAGCTCGAGCGCAAGCCGCGGACGCGGCGAGACCAGCATCCGGCGCAGCTCGTCGGCGATTCGCTCGGCCGAGATGACCGGCGGGGCAAGCCTGCCCTTCATCTCCCGCATCGCGGGAAGCAGATCCGGGGCCAGCTCGAATTCGAGCTCAGAGGCAAACCGGACCGCCCGAAGCATGCGGAGAGGATCGTCGGCAAAGGTGCGGAGCGGGTCAGTGGGCGTGCGGAGGATGCGCGCCTCCAGGTCCCTGCGCCCGCCGAGCGGATCTTGGACCTGGCCGTCGAGGTCCATGAGGAGCGTGTTGATCGTGAAGTCGCGCCTGCGCAGGTCCTCGTCGAGGGTGGCCGGGCGAACGTCAGGCTTTCTCGAATCGGCCGCATACGACTCCGCTCGAGCATTGACGAACTCGACCAGGTGATCCAGCAGGGTCACCTGCGCGGTGCCGAATCGCTCGAAGATCACCGGCGGACCGGCGCCGGCAAGCTCCGCGAAGCGCTCCGCGAGCCTGAAGGCGTCGCCCCGCTCGACTACCACGTCGGGATTGGGGTGCGCCCGGCCGAGGAGCTTGTCGCGCACGTAGCCCCCCACGATCCACGCCGTCACCCCCTGTTCCGCCGCCGCCTGCTTGAGGAGCGCGACGACCTGGCCGTCCGCCAGTGGCTTGCCCGCGCGCGGATCTACTGGTTGATGCGCGCCCATTCCACGGCTCCAACCTGGCCGGCGCGGTCGCCCAGTCGGGCGCGACGCACGCGCGGCCGGCGGGCCGGCTTGATGAACGGCGACGAGTGCAGGGTCTCGACGATGGTCGGTTCGATCAACGCCCACGAACGGGAGATGCCGCCGCCGATCACGAACATCTCGGGATCGAGGACGTTCGTCAGGCTGATCAGGGCGATGCCCATGTGGCGGGCGGCCCGCTCGACCACCGCCTGCGCCGTCTTGCTGCCCTGAGCGGCGGCCGCGAACAGCTCGGCCGCGGTGCGCCCCGTCTCGCGGGCGATGTTCGCTCCGCCGATGAAGGCCTCGAGACAGCCGCGCTGACCGCAGGTGTCGAGTGGGCCATTGGGGTCGATGATCATGTGCCCGACCTCGCCGGCCGATCCATGAGCGCCTCGATGCAGCTTGCCGTCGATGATCAAGCCACCGCCCACTCCGGTCGACCAGGTGATGTAGACCATGTTGCGCGTGCCGCGGCCGGCGCCGCGGTGAAACTCGCCGAGGCCTGCCATGTCCGCGTCATTCGCCAGCTGCACCTTGGCCCCGGTCGCTTTGGAGAGCATCGCCGCAAGCGGCACGTTCTTCCAGGGAAGGTTCGGCGGGTTGACGAGCACGCCGTGCTTGAGATCGATCGGGCCGGGCGCCGCGATCGTGATGCTGCGCACCTTCTCGCGGCCGCGATGCTTGTCTATCTCGGCGGCGGCCCAGTCGACCATCGCTTGAGGAGACCCGAGCGAGGGCGTCTTGGTCTTGACGCTCGCGACCAGGTTTCCATCCGAGCGCGCAAGCGCGACTCGCACCTGGGTCCCGCCAAGGTCGATTCCGGCCAACATTGCGGGACTAGGGTAACTGGCATGACTCGTCAGCCAGGGCTTCCTGCCTACGACGTGGCCGATCGCTTTCCAGCGCGAGTGTGGGAAGCCGTCGAGCTGAGCCGCAGCCACGGCTTCCCGCTGGCTTGCGTTCCCGAGGTCGGGCGGCTGCTGCAGCTGTACGCCGGATTGCGCGGAATCGACAAGGCATGCGAGCTCGGGACCGCGTTCGGAGTAGGAGCCGCGTGGATCGAGTCAGGCTTGCGACGCGGCGCGACCCTGCTCACCATCGAGCTCGATGCCGAACGGGCATCCGCAGCACGTGCCCTCTTCGCCAGCAGCGATTCGGTCGAGGTGCTGGCGGGCGACTGGGGCCTGGCTATCGACCGCGGCCCCTTCGACCTGCTGTTCAGCGACGGTGGACCAAAGCGCGCGCCTGGCGATCCTGAAAAGCTCGCGCCGCTTGTGCGTCCGGGCGGCCTGGTCGTGCTTGACGACTACACCCCGAATTATTCCGACTCAGATGACATCTCTCGCCGCATCTGGCTTGACAATCAGAACTATCGAGCTCAGGAAATCCTGGTGTCACGCAACGCCTCGGTGATCGTCGCGGTCAGGACCGCCTAAGACGCGAGCAGCTGCTGGCCTCTCAGGGCGGCGAGGATCTCGATCGGCCCTCGGGCGCGATTGAACGTGTAGAAGTGGAGGCCCGGCACGCCCGCCTCGAGGAGCTCCGCGCACTGCGCGATGCAGTGCCGCACGCCGAGCGCGCGCACGGCATCCTCGTCGGGCGCCGCCTCGATCGCCGCCTGGAGCCCGAAAGGCACGGTCGCACCTGACATCGACGTCATGACGGCCAGCGAACGCCGGCTCGGCACAGGCATCAGGCCGGGGACGATCGGGACCGTGATGCCGGCCGCTCTCGCGCGTGCCACCAGGTCGAAATAGAAACGGTTGTCGAAGAAGAGCTGCGTGATCAGGAAATCCGCCCCCGCCTCCACCTTGAGTTTCATGTAGCGAAACTCGTGCTCGAGGTCAGGGCTCTCGGGGTGCTTCTCCGTGCTGCAGGCGGCGCCGATTCCGAAGCGATAGCCGTTGCGCCTTACAAAGCCCACGAGGTCGCTTCCGTGCGTGAGCTCGGGGTCGGCTGGCGCGAAGGGCTGGCCCGGTGTCTGCGTGTCGCCGCGCAGCGCGAGCACGTTGGCGATGCCCTCGCGCTCCATCCAGTTGAGGATCTGGCGTGTACGGGCTGCGGAGTTCGCGCAGGTGAGATGAGCCATCGCCTCGATGTGGTAGTGGCGCTTGATCCGCGTCACCAGCTCGAGCGTCTTCTCACCGGTGCGAAGCCGGTAGGTCACCGAGACCCAGTCGGGCGCATGGCCGGCGAGAGTCGCCACCGTCCGCTCGAGCACCTCGACCTCGCTCTCGTCCCGCGGCGCCATGAACTCGAACGAAACGCTCGGCTTTGGGCGCGACAGCATGTCGGCGATTCGCATTTGGCGCGAACTCTACCAATCCACGTGGCCGGTAGGCCGGATTCACTCCGGCCGTCCCCATGCGTGCCTAAGTGCCTCCGAACAGTGCCAGGAGTGACTTTCAAACAGTCCGATCCCGGGGAAGGTGAGCAGGCGCCTTGGCGAAGCCAACGCGCCGATGAGCGGAAACCGCCGAGGTTTCCGCTCATATTTTTACCTCAGGACGCGAACGTCTCCGACGCGGCGCGTCACTCGCTCGGAGTCGAGATGCTCGAGTAGGGCGAGCACCGGGCGCCTGCTGGCGCCCATCCGATCGCGCAGCTGGGCCACAGTGATGGAGCCGCTGTCAGAGATGATCTCGCGCACCATCGCCAGAGAAGTCTCGTAGGCATCTTTCGTGAAGGCGACGTCATCGCTTACGCGAACGATGTCGCCCCGCTGCGCGAGGGCGCGCAGGACCTCGGGGCTTGCGCCGGCTTGCCTGCTCGCCTCTGAAAGCGATGGAGGAGCCAGCGGCTGCCGGCCCAGCAGCTCGAGCAGCGCCGCGGCAGATCCGCCGTCTTCGTGAAGCTCGACACGATGGCCGGGCAAGGCAAGAGAACCGTCTCGCTCCGCGATTCGGCCGTCCCCTGCCAGGCCCTGGACGATCGATGCGAAAGAGGCGGGCGCAACGCCGAGCTTGCTGCGGAGCTCTTCGCGAGCCATCCCCTCTCGCAAGGGATGCGCGCTGTGATAAGTCGCGAGCTCCATCGTCGCGCGGTCGGAGATGGCCTGCCATGCTCCGAGATCGAAGAGCCATTCCCCGATGCGCCTGGCGGTCAGTGCCGCCGCATCCGCCTCTGGCGCCAGCGTGGCCTTGAGCAGAGCCGACACCGTCACTCCGCGGGGGTACTTGCGCAGCTCCTCCTGCAGGACCTCACCGGCGGCGCGCCGTTCGAGCGACTCACGGACCACGCTGTCGTGCCGCGCGTGCTTGCGCGGCTGGACGTCGACGAACCTCCCGCCGGCGATCGTGGCGGATGGGCTGGGGATGCGCAGGATGAAGCGGTCTTGCGCGGCTGCGGCGATCGGCCGTTCGAGGTACAGCTGCACCCAGCCCTGCCGGCCCGGAGCTATCACGTCACCGTCGAGGACCATCACGCGGCACCCCACCTCGGAGGTGCCCGTGTGCAGCAGGAGCTCGACGCCGTGCGCGAGCGATTGCGACGCCGACTCCAGCACGCGCACGGTGGCGTCGACCCGGCGCGTCGCGCCGAGCGTTTTGGGGCGGGCCAGCACATCGCCCCGCGCGAGCTCGTCCTTCTCGACACCGGCAAGGTTGGCCGCGACCCGGCTGCCGGGCGACGCGGTCTCCACATTGCGGTTGTGCTGCTGCAGGCCGCGCACCCGGGCCACGCGGCCACCCGGCACGATCTCGAGCTCGTCACCGACGTCCAGCGAGCCGTCGACGAGCGTGCCGGTCACCACGGTGCCGAACCCGCTCATGGTGAAGACGCGGTCGATGGGCAGGCGCGGCCGGTCGAGGTCCGGCCGCGAGGCAGTCGCTTGGAGCAGCTCGTCCAGGGTTGCGACCAGCTCGCCTTTACCCTCGCCGCTGACAGCCGAGAACGGAATTAACGGGGCTCCATCCAGCGACGTGCCCTTCAGCGCCGCCTTGACCTCTGACGTGACCAGCCCCAGCCACTCCGCGTCCACCAGGTCGAGTTTCGAGAGCACGACGACGCCGCGGCGCACGTCGAGGAGATCGATGATCTCCAGGTGCTCGCGCGTCTGGGGCATGACGCCCTCGTCGGCCGCGATCACCAACATCACGGCGTCGAGCCCGTGCGTCCCGGCGAGCATGTTGCGGATGAAGCGCGCGTGGCCGGGCACGTCGACGATTCCGACCTCGACCCCGCTGGGTAGGCGCAGGTGCGCGAAGCCGAGGTCGATCGTCATCCCGCGGCGCTTTTCCTCGGCGAGACGGTCCGGATCGATACCCGTGAGCGCTGTGATCAGGGTCGACTTGCCGTGGTCGATGTGGCCGGCCGTCCCGATCACGAAGCTCATCGCGCGACGACCCTGTACGCCACCTCCACCGCGTCGATGAGGGTTTCGTCCTCGCCTTTCAAGACGGTGCGGGGGTCGAGGGAGCACGCGTCCTTTTCTATACGTGCGATCACCGGCGGCTCGCCATGTCTCAACGCCGCCGCGAGCCGCGACGCAGGTCCCGAGATCGAGAGGAGCACGGTCGGCAGGCCCCGGCCGGGCACCGACCCCCCGCCGACCGCCGACTCGCTCTCGACCAGGGTCACGGGCACGCCCCGCTCCTCGAGCTTCACCGACCACATCGCCGCACGGCGCCGGACATCGGCGACCGGAGCTCGGATCATGCGCTCGACCGGTATCTCATCGAGCCGGCCGGTCAGCCGCTGGCGCAGCGTCGCCTCGAGAGCCGCCAGCGTCAGCTTGTCGATGCGCACGGCGCGCGCCAGCGGATGGCGCGACATTTTCTTGATGGCCGCGACGCCGGCCTCTCCGCGACCGAGCACAATGCCGGCCTGCGGTCCGCCGAACAATTTATCTCCCGAAAATGTCACGACGTCCGCGTGCTGCAGCGATTCGGCCACGGTTGGTTCATCGGCTATCGGCGCCGCGGCGCCGCTGCCAACATCATCGATGAGCAGCAGGTCGTGCGCATGCGCCACCGCGGCCATCTCGGCCAGGGATGCCGATTCCGTGAAGCCCTCGACTCGAAAGTTCGACGTGTGCACGCGCAGCAGCGCGCCGCTTCGGGTGGTGATCGCGTGCTCGTAATCGTCTTTCCGCGTGCGGTTCGTGGTGCCCACCTCGACCATGCGCGCGCCTGAAAGGCGCATGACGTCCGGCATGCGGAACGAGCCGCCTATCTCCACCTGCTGACCTCGGGAGACGATGACCTCCTTGCCTTTGCACAGCGCGGTCAGCGCAAGCAGGATGGCCGCCGCGTTGTTGTTGACGGCGAACGCCGCGTCGCATGCGAACAGCTGAGTGAGCAAGCCGGACAGCAGTGAAGCTCTCTCGCCGCGACGCCCGGAACCGAGGTCCAATTCCAGGTTGCTGTAGCCGGCGGCTACGGCCAGGGCATCCACAGCGGCTCGCGACAGAGGCGCGCGTCCGAGGTTCGTGTGCAGGATCACGCCGGTGGCGTTGATGACGCGACGCAGTCTCGGCGCGACCGCCACGCCCAGGGCAGCTTTGACGAGCATCACGCGTTCTTCGCCGCTCGCCTCCTCACCCCTGCGCTCCGCATCGACCTGGTGCCGGATGGCTTCGACGACCCGCTCGTGCCCAAACTCACCGACGAGGTCCGCGTACGCGGGCTCGTTCACCAGCCCGCCTACAGCTGGCAGGGGTGAAGTCCGACGAACCCGGGAATCGCGTAACCGCCGCATCCGCCTAATGAGATTAGGCTCGCGGGCAGGTAGAACGGCGTCATCACGATCGACAGCAGGCTGGCGCCCTGGAACAGCTGGAAAAGAAAGATCACGACGATGCAGCCAATCCAGATCTGCTGCCGGCGCGAGTTGACGTTGTAGAAGAACCGCGCGTTGCGGCTGCGAAAGATGGCCTCGATCACGGCCCAGCCGTCCAGCCCTGGGATCGGAAGGAGCTGGAACGCGAACATCGAGAGGTTCAGGAACACGATTACGTAGATCGCGGCTCCGAGCAGCGCCGGCGACAGCTGAAGCGCTGTATCCAGCCCCAGCCGGCGCAGGAACTGCCACAGCAAGCCGAGGACGATCGCGACCGCCAGGTTGGCAGCCGGCCCGCCGAGCTCGTGGATGACGTGCTGCACGGGCGTGCTGATCCGGTTCGGCTGGACCGGAACCCTCCGCCCCCAGCCCACCAGGGCCACGAACACGGCGATCACCCCGAGCGGGTCGAGGAACCGCCTTGGGTTGGGCGTCAGGTAGCCGAAATAGCGCACGGAACGGTCGCCGAGGAAGTAAGCGGCGAGCGCGTGTCCAATCTCGTGAACCGGGATGGCGACCAGGAGAGCGGGCACCAGGAGGAGCGCCGCGAGCAGGAAGGCTGTAAAGCTATTCAATCGGGATTTTGCCGGCGCGCCTCGGCGTTCGCCGTCGCGCCGGCGCGCGGCGAGCCCCGGTGGCGTTCGCCCGTCGCCTCGCGACGGGTGTCCCGCTGGCCCGATGCTCGTAGATGAGCATGAGCGCGGTGATGAGCTCGCGCTGTGCGTTCAGCAGGTGCACCTGGGCTGCCGGCGGGACCATGTCGGACAGCAGGTGGGCGACTCGCGACCCCAGCTCGTTGACCGTCTCGATCAGGCGCTCCCCGTCGCGGCTCATTGCTTTTTCTCCTTCGTGGTCGCCTTCTGCTCTCTTCGCGCAAATCGCACACGAAGCTCGCCGTCTCGGATCGTCGCGGTCGTCGTGTCGCGCTGCGCAAGCACCCGCGGCAACGCGATCTCGCGCCGGTAGTTGCCGACCGTGACATACAGCTCGCCGTTGTGGCGATTGAGGTCGATGGACGAGCGGTCGGCGAACGGGACCTTGAGCGTCAGCACGTAGTCGGTGCCGTCCTTGTCTATGCGCTGAGGGTTGGAGGTGGCGAAATGCTGCGCGGGATCGTCCTCGCCATAGGTTTCCTGCGCCATACGGAGCAGCATCTTCTCGCCGACCACCTCCCGATCGAACAGGGGCACGTTGAAGATGGGGATGCCCGCAAACGACTGCTCGACCTCGGCCCGATACCGCTCGTGAATGAGCTGCCACTTCCGGAAGAGCTCGTCGTGCAGCTCGCCCGGCAGCAGCCGGTTGACGATCACCGCGTCGGTCACGTAACCGAAAAGGCTCAGGTACGTGTAGGCGCGCTTGGCCTCCTTCACGACCATCTTCTCCAGGTTGAGGACGATGCGGACGGTGGTCATCGACGAGTCGGTGAGCAGCTTGCGCATACCGCCCAGGTCGAGAAGCAGGTCCTTGAGCGATGCGTAGATCTCGTCCGACGGCAAGGGCATGCCGATCATCGGCTGCAGCACCGGCCGCGCCACGCGCATCGCGCGACGCTGCCACGGAAAGATCTTGTCGAGCCACCACTTGGCCGCGTCCGGGAAGGTCAGCAGCTGGAGTGTCTCGCCCGTGGGTGCGCAGTCGACGATGAGCACGTCGTGCTCGGCGCGCTGCGCGTAATGCTTGATCCACATCAGCGATGCGATCTCGTCCATGCCGGGTGGGTTGGCCACCTCATCCGCGACCACCTCGTCCAGGCCCTGGGTCGCGAACACCTCGGCGGCGTACTCGTGGAGCTTCGCCCAGTGGCGCTGCATCTCGTGGAGGGACGAGACTTCGTGAGCCCACAGGTTGTCCGTGATCGGCGTCAGGTCCGGGCCGAGCTCGATGTCGAACGAGTCGCCGAGCGAATGCGCGGGGTCGGTGCTCATGATCACAGTCCGGTAGCCCGCCTTCGCGCACCTGACCGCGGTGGCCGCGGCGACGGAGGTCTTCCCGACACCGCCCTTACCCGTGAACAGGATCACCCGCACGGGCTGAGTTTACGTGGGCGCGGTACCAGGTCCCTTGGGTTGAGAAACGTGATCCGTGACCAACGATTCGACATGACGGAGGATGGAAAGGGTCACCTCCGTGTTCTTCTCGATCGCCATGAGGATCTCGACGTTCTGCTCGTCGGCCTTGTCAGCCTCGTAGGCCGCGTGCTCGAGCGTGAGGCGGTCCTTCTGCGCCTGGCGGTTGCCGGCGAGCAGCAGCACCGGGCCGGTGTAGGCGGCCTGGACGCTGAACAGCAGGTTCAGGAGGATGAAAGGGAACGGGTCCCATCGATGCACGAATCCGTAGATGTTGAGAAGGAGCCAGGCAAGCACCGCACATGTCTGAACGATGAGAAAGGTCCAAGACCCGATCCCGGACGCGATCTTGTCGGCCAGCATCTCGCCGAAACTCGCCTCATCGTGGTGTAGGACGTTGACGGGATGCTTGTGGTCTTCTGGCTTCAGTTTGCGGCGGTGAAGGGTCTGCTTGAGCGCGGTTTTTCCGGTCTCGCTGGTTCTCACTGACATGGCGACCCGAACTCTAAGGTTTGGCCCCGGAGGTGTCTATCGGCTAAGGCTTATTTGACGATCAGAGGCACCGCGACCGATCCGATGCCGAGGAGCACCACCATGGCCACGCCGACCACGGCCAGCCGGATGAGATCCTTGGTGAAGTAAGGGACGCGGTCGAGGGGGATAGACGGATCCGCAGACTCGACGATGAAGCGCCCGCCCCGCACCTTGGTGAACTGGTTGCGAGCCCCGAGTGACATCTCGACGGAGCGGACCAGGGCCTGGTCACCGCCGACCCGGGCCTGCGACACGCTGCGAGGGGGTGGCGACCCGGCTTGCGCGACGCCGGCAGAGGTCGCGCCCATTCCTGGCGTCAGCGGACCCGGTGGCCTGACCGCCGGGCGAAACTTGCCCTTGCTTCGTTTCTTGCCCTTGCGGCTCACGGATGCAAGTTTACCTACCCTTCGTCGCCTTGACGGGCGGAGCCAAGGAGTCGGCGAGCACGTGAGGGAGTGCATCGCGGTGATGCATGACCGAGCGCGCGCAGCCGGCGACGCCGGCTTCAGGCGCCGAAGGCGCCCCGCCCGGGGCGCCGAAGGCGCCCCGCCCGTCTAGGCGGCGAAGGTTTAGGACAGGCAGGCGGTGTGGGGAGCTGGTGGTAGGTCGTGGGGTGCGACTCGGGGTGCGATCCGCCTGCCTGTTTCGTTGGGCCGTGGGACTCAACCGGCTGAGACGTTGGCTACGACATGTTGTGTCCCAGGCAGAGTTATAACCCCGAATGTAGATGTTGTCAAGACCCTTAACAATTCTTGGCCCAAACGAGCTTTCCTTTTAGACCTCGGTCGTCAACTCGGCATACTCTTCTTCGTTGATCAGCTCGTCCAGCTCGCGCGGGTCGTCGATCCGCATGCGAAGGAGCCAACCGCCGGCGTAGGGGTCCAGGTTGATCAGGTCTGGGTTTTCGAGCGCCTCGGGGTTGACCTCGACCACCTCTCCGCTGAGAGGCGCCTCCAGGGGGGATGAGGCCTCCTCCGACTCCACGTGACCCATCCGCCTTCCGGCGCGCAGCAGATCGCCCAGGTCCGGAAGCTCGAGCTTGATGATCTCCCCCATCTGGTCCTGGAGGTAATCGCTCAGGCCGAGCACCGCGTCCGACCCCTCGACCCTCACCCACACGTGGGCGCCGCTGAACCGGAGAGAAGCCACGCTCAAATTGTCGGCGCTGCGCGCTTTACCGCAAGTCGCCAAGCGCCACGAACGTTAAACGGGGCATGAGATGGCTGCTTTTCGTACTGTTCGCGGCCGCCCTCGTGTGGGTCGGATACCAGCTCTGGCAGACGTTCTTTCTGGGAGGCGCCTAGCGTCCCGCCCCGAAAGTTCGACGGAAATGCCAGGGGCGGCGCTGCGCGGCGCCCGTGGCACCCTGCGGGCTCATCCGCCTAGGCGGCCGAGCTCGGCGTTGCCGGCTGCGCTACTCGCTTACAGGTCTACCGACATGCGCGCTGCG
>DATFVI010000101.1:0-3740 GCA_035260405.1 Candidatus Dormiibacterota bacterium | reverse complement strand
CGCAATCGAGCCAAAAACAAGCTACTTGAAGCGGGGTGGACGGGACTCGAACCCGGTGGACAAGAGCGCACGACAGGCCGAGAATTTGCCTGGATCGCCAATGTTACCGGCTGGGGGCCGAATCCGAAACGACGCGAACGGAACCCGTTTCGCGTCCTTTCGCGCGCATTTCGCGTCCTTTCGCAAATCCGAATCCTAAACCTACCGAGGCTGAGCTGGAGAGGGCAATCGTGGATGCCATAAGACTCGACGCGATCGACGTGGCCCGGACTCTCGCCAGAGCCCTGGACGCCAGGCGGGTGTGGGTTCCTCCTTTCTTCCCTGATCCGCGACGATCCGATCGCGCAGTAGTCTGCTGACGAATCGAGCGAGGCGGGGCAGCAGGTCGAGAAGCGCGAGCCTGAAACTTTCCCGGATCGCGCCGTGGCTCGCACGATGGGCGTCCCCGCGGGGGCAGTTCTCGCAGTGGGTAGCCGCGGAAAGGAAGCGGCCCGCGTCTGGCGGCCACCAGCACGCGGGCCATCGGAAAGTGCAGCTACGGTTAGCGACGGAGCTGACCTTCGAGCAGTACGTTACGCAGCGGGGCTGGGAGACGGCAACTTTGTCTGCATGCCCTCTGTGCGAGCCAGGCACGTGCAGCTTGCAGCGCCATGGCGTGTACATGCGCAAGGTACCGGCAGTCGCGTACGTGACTCGGTACTGGTGCCCCGAGCAACACGTTAGCTTCGGACTTTTGCCCGACTTTTACGCGAGCCGATTGCCTGGCACGCTCGACATGATCGAGGAGGCTGCCGCGAAGGCGGAGTCGGCGCCGAGCCTGGAGAAGGCCGCCGACGAGCTGCGTCCGGCCGACGCGCCGGATGCGGTGACGCTGGGTGCGGCGCTGGTGTGGCTGCGGCTGCGGGTGCTCTTGGTGCGCGCGATGCTCACCACGGTGAAGGGATTGATGCCCGAACGCTTCGCCGACGAGCCGCCGCGCGTGAGCGCGTTCCGGCGGCGGCTGGGAACGCTGCGCGTGCTGGTGGCACTTCGCGCGATCTGCGAGCCCTACCTGCATCGGCTCTGCGCGCCTCTCGGTCTGGTGCCCCGTCCCGTGCGGGTCTTGTCTCGCCGATACGCTCGCACACAACCTCCTGGTCCAGACCCACCCGCGCGCGCCGGGTAGCCCTCGGATGACCCCTCACGGTGGGGGGCTCGACCAGGAGAAGACCCATGAGAGACGACGAGACCCGGCGCGCCGAGCGCGCCGAGCAGGTCGCCCTGTTTCGTTACGGGTTGATCAGCGACTTGCTGCATCCCGAGCAAGACGAGGCGCGCCCGCTCTACGAGCGGCTGCGCGACAAGGCCGCCAAGAGCTACTGCATTCCCGGCTCACGGCGCACGCGCGTCGCAGTCGAGACGCTTCGCGACTGGCTCTGCGCGTACAAGGCCGGCGGCTTCGATGCGCTCAGGCCCAAAGCGCGCGCCGATATCGGACAAGCGCGAGCCATCCCACAGGCGGTGTCGGACCTGCTGGTGCACATCAAGGACGAGCAGCGCGCCTGGTCGATGGCGATGGTCATCGAGGCGGCCAAGGCCCAGAACGAGGCGGCGCTTAGGACGACACTGCCCATCTCGACGGTGCATCGGCTCTTGTCGCGCGCCGGCGTGATGGGCAAACGTCCTGAGGAGCCGACGAGCAAGGACCGGCGTCGCTTCGCCTACGAGCGCGCCGGCGAGCTGTGGATGAGCGACGTGATGCACGGCCCCTCGGTGGTCGTGGGCGGGCGGCGAAAGCAAAAGAGCTATCTCATTGGGCTACTCGACGACGCCACGCGCGTCGTTCCCTACGCCGCCTTCGCGCTCTCGGAGAACACGGCCTCGTTTCTGCCGGTGCTCAAGCAGGCGGTGATGCGTAGAGGTGTCCCGCTTCGCTTGTACGTCGACAATGGCTCGGTCTTCCGCTCGCATCACTTGTCGCTGGTATGCGCGCGGCTGGGCATCACCCTCATCCACGCTCGCCCCTATCAGCCCGCCGGCAAGGGGAAACAGGAACGCTTCTTCCGCACGGTACGGATGCAACTCTTGCCGACGCTCGGCGAGGCGGACCTGGGCTCGCCCGACGCGCTCAATCGCCGGCTCTGGGCCTGGGTCGAGGGCGAATATCATCAAGCACCGCATAAGGGCCTGGAGGGGCTGACGCCTCTGGACGCGTGGGCGATGCGCTCGGGCGAGGTGCGCGCCTGTGGCCCCGAGCTGGACCTGCGCGAGATGTTTCTGCTCGAAGCCAAGCGACGCGTGAGGGCCGACCGCACCGTCAGCCTCGATGGCGTCGTCTACGAGGTGGAGGCGTTGCTGGTCGGCGAAAAGGTCGTGCTGCGCTTCGACCCCGCCAAGCGCGGCGCGCCCGTGGACGTATGGCACGGCGGCAACAAGGTCGGCCAGGCACGCGTCGTCGACACCTACGCCAACTGCTTCGTCAAGCGCGCCCACAACACGCCCGAGGGCGTGCGCTTGCGCGATCTCGACGACGACTCCGGCCCGGAGGCTGCCTGATGTACACCAAGCACTTCGGCCTCACCGGCTATCCCTTCGGCAACGAGATCGCGCCCGAGCAGATGTACGCATCGGCGGCGATGCGCGAGCTGGGCACGCGCCTGGGGCACCTTATCGAGATGAGCGGCATCGGCCTGATTACCGGCGACAGCGGCAGCGGCAAGAGCAGCGCATGCCGCGCGATGGTCGCTCGGCTGCACACCGGCCTGTACAAGGTCTTCTACGTACCGCTGTCCACCGGCAACCCGATGGACATGTACAAGTCGATCGCCTGGGAGATGGGCTTGCCTGTCGAGCGCAGCCGCGCCGCGCTCTACCGGCAGATCAAAAACGAGGTCACGCGCCTGGCCACCGAAACCCGCATCCGCCCGGTGCTCATCCTGGACGAGGCGCAATGGCTTCGCAGCGACGTGCTCGAAGAGATGCGACTATTGACCAACTACGCGATGGACTCGGAAAGCCGGCTTTGCCTGCTCTTCTGCGGACAGACCGAGCTTCGCCGGCGCGTCGCGATGGCGGTGCACGAGGCGCTCAGCCAGCGCATCGTGGTCCGCTACCAGCTGCCGCCGCTGTCGCGCGAAGAGACGGCGCACTACCTCAGCCACCTGCTTCGGCGTGCCGGTACCGAGTTGCCGCTCTTCGAACCCGCCGCCGTCGAGGCGATCTTCCAGGCCACCGGCGGGCTTGCCCGACGCATCAACCGCCTGGCGCACCACACGCTGCTCGCGGCCGCCGTCGCCAAGGCCAAGGTGGCCACCGCTGATCACGTGGCTGTCGCCGCCGCGGAGGTCACCTGATGCCCACCCTCGCCCTGCCTCGCCCCGACGATCTGAACGCGGCGCCCGAGCGCGCCTCCCTCGCTCTGCTCGATGTGGCCCTGTCGGTCGCGAGCGCCGCCGTGCTTGCCGAAAACCCCGAGGTCGCGATCCTCGGCGACCCCGAGCACGGTCGCGACCCGCCCCCGACCGCCGTGCTGGCCGCTCGCCTAGTCTTGCGCGCCGATGTGCTGCACGACCTGATCGCGGCCTATCTCGCCGCCATCGACGACCTCAATCGAGACGACCCGCATATGCCGTTTTGAGCCGTCTCCCGAACTGCCTCACCACCTCACGCGTCGCGCCCGGACGGCCCATTGCGGGAAACCCCTCCGCGCTCGTCGCGGACGAGGGCAAGAATCCGGTCGCGAAAAAGCGCGGGAGACAACA
>DATFVI010000100.1:0-10945 GCA_035260405.1 Candidatus Dormiibacterota bacterium | reverse complement strand
CCCTTCTCCAAACTCGGTTCAGGCGCATTACAATCGCCACCGCAACGCTGGAGGGGTAGACCGGCCTTTTCCGTCCGGGCCTCAAGCGAGATTTATTGGGGAGGCCAGACGGTGAGTTTCGTGGATCGGACCTTGACGTGTCGCGACTGCGGTCGGGAATTCCTGTTCACGGCTGGGGAACAGGAGTTCTACCAATCACGCGGGCTCCAGAACGAGCCGCGGCGCTGTCCGGAATGCCGGGCGGCCCGCAGGACGACTGAGGGCAACGGTCGGTCGCGGGTCATGCACGACGTGATCTGCTCGAACTGCGGCAAACAGACACAGGTGCCGTTCGTGCCGACGGGCGCTCGGCCCGTCTACTGTCTCGATTGCTTTCAGACGGCGGGTCGTCGCTAAGCCAGGAATTTCCAGAGAGGGAGCCCTTCGCGGGGCTCCCTCTTTTTTATTTGGTGACGATCACCGCCATCTGCTCGAACGTGGCGTAAGCGGCCTCGAACTGCGCTTTCGAGTGCCAGTGCTGTCCGAACCACGGGTCGTTGATGAGGACGGCGTCGGGCCGCACGCCGATCACCGTGACGGCGTGCTCCGTCAGGGTGTACGAAACCGTGGCCCCGTCGTAGGCGGTGTACCGGTTGAGCGGCACGGTGCGGTAGGTGTTGCTGATCCACGCCACGACCGGGTGACCGTCGAGCACGGCGTCGTAGACCTCCGACGGGGCGATCGGCGAGCCGTAGAGGCCGCCGCCTGCCGCCACCACGTTGGCGCCCGCCAGCAGGGCCGCGAACGCCACCGGCTGGTCGTAGGCGCCGTACCCGGTGTAGCGCTCGATGCGGCCGTCCGGGTTGCCGACAAAGCCATGCGCGGGATCGCCCCAGGCGATGAGGTGGCCTTGCGCGTCGAATCTGGCGGGGCTCGGATCGCTGGTCATGTAGCCGAGCAGCGTCATCTCGTCCACGTTGACGCCCTCGTAGGCGAGTGCCATCTTCAGCGCGGCCGCCTCGCAGGTCAGGTTGTGCTCCTGGTAGTGGATCTTGATGTCGAGCACGCGCTCGGTCGCAGTCGGCGAAGCGGATGGCGGCGGGGATGGCTGCCCCGAGGCTGTGACGGGGATCGGGCGCGGCGGTATGGCGGCGCGGACGGCGCCCGGGCCGCAGCTCGCGAGGAGGAGCGCCAGCGCGAGCAAACCGGAAGCCGTGCGTCTGGCCATCAACTGGATTAACGCTCGGCTGGGCCGGTCGGCTACGCCAGGGCGATCGGGCGGACGGGCGAGCCGGTGGCCCCGCGCATCTTCAGCGGCAGGCAGACGAACGCGAACTCGTGCACGTTCGCGGCCGCCAGCTCCTCGAGGTTCAGGTTCTCGATGATGGGGATGCCGGCGCGAACGAGCAGAAGGATGTGGCCGGGTAGCGTCACGCCGAGCTCGGGATCTTTCGGGCCTATGACGTCCCACGCCATGTTGTCGGCGCCCACGGCACTGACCTTCTTGTCGATCAGCCAGCTCGAGCCCGCGGCGCTGACGCCTGCACCGCGCAGGTACTCTGCGGGCTCGGACCACAGCGCCCCGTACCCGGTGCGCACGAGTACAGCGTCGCCTTCACGGATTTCGACACCGGCGGCTTGAGCGGCCCGTTCGAGCTCTTCGACCGTGATCGCGTGCTCCGGTTCCAGGCGCCTGGGCCCCGCCACGTCCAGCAGGACGCCGCGCGTCACCAGCGGCGCCATCGTGTCGATGCCCAGCACCCGAAACCCCACAGAGGTCTGCACTCCCTCATCGACGTGGACGCCGCCGTGAAGCGTCAGGTTCTCCGCCTGGTGGGCCAGCGCGTCGATGTGGGTCCCCGAATGCTCGGGCATCACGACGATGCCGGAAGCTCCGGTCCGCGCCTCTCCCGCGCCCCGCGCGTGGTGGCGGTGCAGGAAGTAGTTGAAGCCCGGCGTGTGCGCCGGATGCGACGGCGCGCCGGCGTAGCGGAGCTGCTCGAGGTCGAAAACGCGCGCGGAGCCCAGGGCGTCGAGAAGGTCGGACAAACTACTCGCGGTAGCGGTAGACGATGCGGCCGCGCGTGAGGTCGTAGGGCGACAGCTCGACCCGGATGCGATCGCCCGGCGTGATGCGTATGAAGTAGCGGCGCATGCGGCCGGCGGCGTAGGCGATGAGCTTGTGGCCGCCTTCGAGCTCGACCTCGAACATCGCATTGGGCAGCGCCTGCGCGACGACCGCGTCCATCACGACGGCCTGCTCTTTCTGGCCGCCATCGTCCTTCTCCGGCTTGGCCGCTTTCGGCGGGCGCCTCGGACCCCTGCGCTGGCTCTTGAACTTTCCCAAGACTCGTGAAGTCTAGTGGGGCCGGGAGGTGGAGGCGAGGCGCGCCTCGATCGCCGCCACGACCTCGGGCTTCATGAGGTCGACCGCGGCGAAGCGGTGCAGCGTCTCCACCCAGCGCGCATTCTTTCGGACCGCCTCTGCGATGAGGGCGCATCCGCCGTCGACGTCGCCGGCGCTCGCCATGGTGACGCCGGTCATGATTCGCAGCTCGACCATCTCCGGCGCGATGGCCAGGGCTTCGTGCAGCTTGGCGATCGCGCCCGCCATGTCGCCCTCCTCCTCGAGGGCGTCCGCGTCGCTCGCCGTCATGTAGGCGCGCTTGATGCGGAGCAGCCGGCGAAGCTCGGGCAATGGCTCGGCCGAGTCCTCGACGCGCAGGTCGATGATGCGGTCGTTCCACGGACGGCCGGTGCCGGTCGCGGCGACCACCACCATCGCCGCCGATTGCTTGCCCCGGATGTCGCCGCCCTCGGCCTCGGCGGCTTCGAGCGCGGCCATCATCCGCTCCGCGAGAGGGGCATCGGTTGTCGTGAAGGCGTGGGCCATGGCGTCCCACACCGTGTCCTTCTCCATGAGGTTGGCCTCGCAGCTGAATCCGTCGCCGAGCGTGTGGCCCGCGGCCGGGATGCACTTGGCGCCGGTGTGGGCGGCGACGTTGCCGGCCGCGTCGACGATGGCGCACTGGCGGACCTCGGCTTTCGGGTCGCCCGCTGTCAGGGCCGCGAGCGCCTGCTCCGCGGTGTAGCCGGCCTCCAGGAGCTCGAGGCCCAGCGGGCCGTAGCTGAGGTTGACGTGCGACTGCGTCGCCACCGCGCCGACTCCGGCCTTGGCCCAGGGCACGGCCGGGCTGACCTGGAAGTAGTGCGACTGCACGGCCACGCCGAACTGGCCAGTCTTCGCGTCACGCGCCACGATCGAGTAGGTCAAGGCGCCTTAATCGTAAGTCGCGACGGCCGTGGCGCTAATCCTCGTAGCGGAGCACGCGGGGCTTTGTGGCTTTCCAGCGCTCGATCCAGGACCCTTGCAGGTCGGGCTGGCGCGGTTCGGTGGCCAGCGCGCGCACTGCTTTCTCGACGCGCGCCGTGAACTCGCGCGAACCCTCCTTGGGCTGAAGCGCCATCGGCTTGCCGATGCGGACCCTCACAGGCCCCGGGAGCGGGACTTTCTGGCCTCTCGGCATGATCTGGTACGCGCCGCGGATATGCATCGGCACGACGGGCGTGCCGGTCTCCCGCGCGAGATGCCCGACCCCCGACTTGAAGTCCTGGATCCGGCCGTCCGGCGAGCGGCTGCCCTCGGGAAACAACACCAGGTTCCACCCCGATTTGAGGAGCTGGCTGGAGCTGTGCAGCTGCGCCTGGGCGCCGCCCGTCCGCGAGAAAGGGAAGGTGTTGAGGAAGAGGCTCACGATGTTGCCGAGCAGCGGGCGCTTGAACCAGTAGTCGGCGGCGGCCGCCACCACCGTGCGGTCGCGCGCGCGGTCCGTGAGCGCGTGGAGGATGAGCGAGGTGTCGGCGTGGCTTGAGTGGTTGGCCGCGAAGATCACGGGCCGCTCCAGCTCCCGGACCCATTCCCGGCCCTCGACCTTCGGGTGGGCCATCGCCTCGGTGAACGGCAGCAAAAGGCCACGCTGGATCAAGTAGCGGATGGAGCGCACCGGCTCCTGGCGCGCCCAGCCGAGGTCGCTCGCGGGCGCCGGAACCACGGCTCCCTGTTCGGGCCAGGTGTGCGGGCGCGGTGTATCCCAGTGCCAGGCGCGGCGCACGCGCGTGACGTCATTCGCGACGCCCGCGACGGTGCGGACCAGCCCGCTCAGTCCACCCTCACCCGAGTACCACGGCACGGTCAGATCATCCTCTGGTTGACTTTTTCGGCCGCGCCCTGGGCTTCGAAAGCGGGCAGGTCGTACGCGATGAAAAACGAATCAAACGCCTTGGTCTGCCAGAACGCGAAATAGTAGGTCGAACCCACCGCCGAGGCGGTGCCGGTCACTGATTGCGGCCCGAGGCCGGTGTCGGTGCCGGTGGTGATGACGCCGCCCACCAGCTTGATGAACTTGATGTCCCTGGGCCCGAAGCCGAGCAGCGTGGAGGCGAGTCGGTAGTTTCGGGCCGAGGCAGAAGTGTCTTTGAACTTGACGACCAACCCGGCCATCAGCCCGCCGTGCGGCGCGCCATTGCCGGATGCCGAGAACACCGCGCAGTCGGCGGCCGTCCGGCCATACACCGCGAAATATGCTTCGGTCGCGCCCTGGGTCTTCCATTGCTCCCACTCGGTGGCGTTCTGGTCATACAAGAACGTATCTATGGACTTTTCCTTGGTGAGCACCGTCTGCATGTCTCCGCCTGCGTCACACCCCTTCAGTCCGGCAACATCGCCGGGCTGCAGCGCGATGCTCTGGGCCGAAACGGGCTTGGCATGAGCCGCCGGCGCGCATCCCGCCAGGGCCAGCACCGCCACCAAACCCACGAGGATGCGTGCCATCTACTCAGTTCAACGCGCGCCTTCTGCTCATTCGACATCCGCGAGCATGATCGGCGGCATGCGCATGTGAGTGATGCTCGGGTGGCGCCCGACGGTCTGCTCAGCCATCTCGAAAGCATCTTCGAGGGTGGTCGCGGCCTTGAACCCGAGGCGGTGCACCACGTCGCGCTCGCCCCCGACAACGATGATGTCGCCAGCGTGCTCCATCGCGTGAGCTCCCCAATACCAAGCATAAAAAGGGTGCACGCCGTGGTAGGCGTGTGACTTGCGATACAGCTGCCGGAACCAGGGGTCTTCAGCGAAACGCAGCTCGTACTTGCTCTCGATCTCGGCCGGGTCAGTCGTGTCGGCGAGCACCTCGTCGTAGAAGTCGATGTAGCTCGGGTGCTGCACGGCGTCGAACTCGTAGCGGCACGGGTGCGTGAGGATGATCACTCCGCCTTTACGCAGCACCGGTTTGTTCCGGTAGAAGTTGAAAAGGTAGCCGACTCCCATGCACACGACGAGCACGGGGTTCATGGGCGAGTTCACGTTGTACGGACCCAGGTAAGGCACGCCGATGGTGACGATGTCGGTCTGCCCTTCCACCCGAACCGAAAGCTGGTTGCGCACCGCCTCGAGCGTCTTGTCATGCACCGCGTCGACCTGCCCCGCTTGCACGCTCGTCATTCCATAAGGAGCGCGCATCGCGTGAAACACGCTGCGCTTGAAAGCGGGCGGCGCGAGGTCCGTCATCTGCTTCATCGCGAGGAACATCGCCTGGTCCTGGCCCGACCAATCCGTCTCGCGCTTCTGCATGAAGTTGGCTATCGCCGGGAACGCGTGGTTGTTCACGGTCGTCTCTATGTGAAAAACGCGAACGGTGTCCTCGATCAGCTGCCCCTGCCGGATGCACGAGTGGTGCAGAGCGGAATCGGGCGGGTTCATGTACGAACGCGAGCCAAGCAGCGTCTTGACGTTGTGGTGGGCGCGAATCCCGCGGTAAGAGGCGAGCCCCGTGGACATCGACTTGTGCCCACCGTCCATCGGGACCAGCGTCAGGTTGACGTACACCACCAGGTCCGATTCGGCCGCGCGCTTGTGCAGCGTGACCTCCTCCCCCTGCGCGGTCTTCCCGATGTACACGTTGAGCTCGGGGTCCTCCCCATCGTGCTGGTACAGGCGGTCCGGCCAGAACGTGCTGAAGATCCGTTCGCCGACGATGTGGCGGATCTCGTCCTCCGTCATGCGGCGGTGCAGGCCGAGCGCCGCGATCAGGTGGATGTCCTCGATGCCCGCCTCGGCCGCCATGTCGATGACCTCTTCCATCACCAGCTGACGCACGTCCGGCGCCGCCATCGGCGGCAGCGGGAGTGAGAGGTCGTCGAAAGCGATCGTGAGCTTCATCCCGCTGCGCAGCAGCGACTTCAACGGGTCGTCGTCGAGCGGCTTGGCGAGCGCGCGCTTGATCGCACGCTCCGGATGCGCGATCGCGTCGAGCGGATCCGGCGGGTAGACGATCCGAGCCCCGAGCGGCAGCTTCTCGAGCCGCACGCCTTCGCCGTAGTGAAAGAGCACGGGGGGAGTGTTGCGATCCACCTCGATTACGGCACCCGGGCGACCCATCTAGATTTTCAATCCTCGCAGATCGAATGCGACCTTCACGGCGCCCAGTCTGCCGGCGCTCATCGCGTACGCGATCGCGTCGCGATACTCGCCCAGCCCGAACAGCGGCCCGGTCAGCGTCTCGAGATGCACCTCCGGGGCCGCCTCCAGGGCGAGCTGAAACGTACGCTTTCCCTTCTTCTTCGGCTCCGCGCCGTACGCATACGCGCCCACCACGGTCAGCTCCCGCTGCCAGATCGGCGCCCAGTCGACCTTCTCCTCGCCCGGCATCCCGACCACGACTACCGTCCCGCCCTCGCGCGTGAATCGCACGGCGTCGTTCAAGCTGTCGGCGCGGCCCACGCACTCGAAGGTGACGTCGGCGCCGCCGAGCAGCAGGGAACGGTTCATCCCGTCGAGCCGCCGCGCGCCCGTTGCGAACCGCACGCGTTGAAAAACCTCGGACGGCTTGATGACCTGGTCCGCGCCGAGCTTGCGCGCCAGGTCGCGCTGCGTCGGATGCTTCGCGATTGCGATGAGGCGGCGCGGGGGCGTGAAGAGCTTGATCGCCGCCACTGTCAGGAGCCCGATCGTCCCCGCGCCGGACACCACGACAACGTCGTCCTTGCTCGCGCCTCCGCGCAATGCGGCATGCACGCAGCACGCGAACGGCTCGATGAGCACAGCCGCTTCGTCGGACAGACTGGTGGGCACGGCGTGCAGCTGCGAAGGATGCGCCACCAGCACCTCTCCCCATCCCCCGCCCGTGTCTGCGCAGTAGCCCGTCTGCAGCCCGACCTGGATCGGACCTTCGGTCACGTTGTAGCAAAGTCCCGGCCGGCCCTCGGCGCACCGTGCACACGGCGGCTCGACTCCTCGCACCGCGCACCCGAGCGCGGGTTCGATGACCACACGCGACCCATCGTCCAGCGTCCCGACCACCTCGTGTCCCGGCACGAAGGGATAGCTGGTCAGCGGGTCGAGATATAGCGACGCGTGACCGCCGATGGCCGCCAGGTCCGACCCGCAGATCCCGCTCAGCGTCGGCATGACGCGCACCCAATCGCGCGCCGGCAGCCCGGGCTCGGCGACGTCGCCGAGGTGCAGCATCGACAGCGCGCTGGTCGCGACATCGGGACGGCCGCCGGACGCGCGCACGATCGCGTACGAAGGAATCGACCGGACGTACTGGAGGGCTAGCGTCTCACTGCCTCCCGGTACTCGGGCGACCGCGGGTCGGGCATCGGCAGCCGCCAGTTTCCCGGCGCCATCTTCCATCGCTCCACGCGCCACCCGCGCTGTCCCGCGACCTGCGACAGCCGCGCGTCCGGGTTCACCGCCACCGGCGTCCCGACGAGCTCGAGCATCCCAAGGTCCGAAAGCGAGTCGGCGTAAGCGAAGCTCTCCGACAGCACGATCCCATGCCGCGCCGCGTACTCCTCCAAGAGCGTGCCGCGCGCCTCGCCCGCCGGCGGAGGCGCCTGCAGGTCGCCGGTCAAGCGCCCGTCCTTGACCAGTAGGTGCGCGCAGTCGACCTCCACGTCCAGCAGCTCAGCAAGCGGCTCGACCACCACATCGAGAGCGCCCGTGAGCAGAAGCACGCGGTGCCCAGCGCGCTTGTGCTCGCGGATGCGCCGCATCCCCTCCGGGTAGATGCGCCGCAGCGTGACCGCGTCCAGCGCCTCGCGCCCGAGGCCCTTCATCACCTCATAGTCGAGGCCGTCGTACTCGCGATAGAAGCTGCGCTGGAACTCTGCGCGCGAACGCCGTTCGAGGTAGAGCCACCGCGGCGCCTCGCGCAGCATCTGAGCCATGAAGCGCGGCCACTCGTCGATGGGCTGCGCCCGCAGGCGCATCCACAAGAAGTACTCGACGACGTTGGTTTCGACGAGAGTGCCGTCGACATCGAAGACGGCGAGAACATCGCTTCGGCCCTTGCGCCGGTCGATCGCCGCGCGCACCGAGCTGGATTCGGATTTGACAGCGGTGCTGCCGGTCGGCTGCTTTCCTTTGCGCTCCACGGTCTCGACGCGCGACATGCGGACCACGGTCGGAAAGTGGACGTCCTGGAAGTAGTGCTCCCAGTCGTACAGCGCGGCGTCGAATGGAAATACCGCGCGCTCGGCCGCGGGCACCTTTTCCCACACCGACATCAGGTTGCGCGTGTCGAAGATGCAGTCGACCTCGGTGTAAACGCCATACAGCTGGATCAGGTTCAATCCGCGGTCGAGGCGCTCGCGCTCCGCGTTGAGGTCGTCAGACAGGTCCGCGACGCTCGCGCCGAGCGGCAGCCGCTCGACCGCCCATTGCGCCGCTTCGACAAAGCGCAGCGCGGTTCGCGCTCGCGTGGACAGTTCCTCGCGAGTCGGATACGTCCAGTGCGGCGTGCCGATCGCCTGGCCGTAGCGGTCGCGCAGAGGATGCTTGGCGAAATACCGCGCCGCGGACTCCTCCATCTGACGGAAGCGCAGCGGGTTCCGGCTCCCCGAAGCCGCGTGGTAGACGCGGGGCTTGGAGTCGCCGGGTGGATTCGCGGCGACCGCCAGCACGGTGTTGACCACGAAGTCGGCCGGAATGATGTCGAGCACCGAATCGGGAAGCCCCGAGAAATCGCGCAGGATGCCGCGCCCGAACGCGAGGATCAGCGGCTCCGCCATGCGGAAGCCCTCGAGCCATCCGGGAAACGGCTCCTCGAGGGCGCTTTCGATGATCGACGGCCGCACGATCGAAAGCGGGATGTCCCCGTGCAGCTCTACGACCGCGTGCTCCGCCATCGCCTTGGTGAACGAGTAGATGTCGGCGAAGCCCATCGCATTCGCGTGCACGCGGCCGCGCTCGATCAGCCGGTCCTTCACCCATCGATCGCGCAGGCGCTCGGTCGTCCTCGCGACCGCGGGCGTACCGGCTGGCCCCATGCGCGACCGCGCTTCGCGCGCGAACTTCTTCATCAGCTCGGGTCGCCGCGATTCCTCCTCCACCGGCCCTCGCAGGTTCGCGAGCACCGCGGCCTCGTGCCGCCAGTTGAGGCCAGGGTCGTGCGGCGCCTCCTCGCGAACGAGACCGCGCAGCATTCCGCCCACGTAAGCCGTCGACACATGGACCAGGTGCGGCCGCGAACCCGTCGCCTTCAACGCCTCGACCATGCGAGCCGCGCCCAGGAGGTTGGTCTGCGCGGACAGGTCCGCCGGGTTGTCGAACTCGACCGCGGCTGCGGAATGGATCACGATCTCGCACGCCTGCAGCTGCTCGCGGCCCTCGTCGCTCAGCCCCAGGCCATCACGCCCGAGATCGATCTCGACGACCGAGAGCTTGTCCTTGACGAGTTTCGCGAACGCCGCCTCGCCCCGCTCCTCCTTGAGGCGCTTGAACGCGGGGCTCGAAAGCACCTCGCGCTCGAGGCGCTCGGAGGCCGGGCGCCGCGCGCTGGAGCGGATCGCGAGGTTGATCCGCCCGACTTCAGGGATCGAACGCAGGCATTTCTCGACGATCGACTTGCCAAGGAAGCCGGTGCTGCCGGTGACCAGGATGGTCTTGCCCTTCAAGGCCTCGGCGATCAAGACCGGTTGATTCTAGTTGGGTTAGCTCGCCTCGCCGTGATTGACGACCGGCACCGCGATCACCGGCGATCCACTCTCGTCGGTCCAGCCGAGGTTGGTGGTCACCGAGGTCCAGAACCAGTACCGCTGGCCTGCCCTGCCGTGGAAGACAGCCGAGCCGGCGCCAGAATTCTGGATCCACGGCTTCATCGAGCCGTCCTGGAACACGACATAGGTGTTGAAGCGAGTCCCCGCCCCGGGGCTCGACCAGGCGACCGTGATGGCCGCGGGGTCGTCCAGGCCCTGCGCGGCGCTCACGCTGACCTTCGGCAGGGGTATGTCCGCAAACCTGGGTGAGCCTGTGAGCCAAAGGTCGCCCTGGTCCCACGAATATGGATCGGGATATGACCCCGACCATCCGTATGGATCCACCGGGGTCTGGCTGCGGTGGATGTTGTACACACCGAAGTGCAGGTGGGGCCCGGTCGCCGTGCCCGTCATTCCCGAGATGCCGATGACCTGTCCGCGGGCCACGTACTGGCCTTTGGTGACGTTGATCTTGGAGAGGTGGCCGTAAAACGTGAGCAGGCCATTGCCATGGTTGATCTCAATCGTCTGGCCGCTCAAGCACGAGTGGCAGTTAGGGTCGAGCCAGTTCGCGAGCAGGACGACTCCGGGCGCGGCGGCAGCGACCGGTTCATACGTGAGCGCGTAGTCGTAACCGTCGTGCCCGTCGTAGTACAGGTAGTCGTGGCCGGCCGGCGTCTGCGCGTAGCCCGCGTCAAACGTGGGGTCCGGGCCTCCGACCTTGGCCGAGGCTTGCGTGCCGTCGTAGCGGCAGATCGTCCCGTCGGTCCCGTAATCGGGGTAGCAGTGATCGAATAACGAGGTCACGATGTGTGGCCCCATGAACGGGAGCGTCAGGAACGCGCCGGGAGCGGGCCCGAGGCCGCTGTCGCCGATTCCAGCTTCGACCAAGCCGTAGTTTGTCTGGCTCGGGTAGTACCACCGCACG
>DATFVI010000099.1:0-16334 GCA_035260405.1 Candidatus Dormiibacterota bacterium | reverse complement strand
GTTTGCAGGGCGATTTCTCCGCGTCGAAAGGGAATGGTTGAGCGTGCGGAATTGGACTCGTTCTCACCTCGTCATCAACCACCTGATCACGACTGCAAGCTGGTTCCGACCAGCCAGGCCCGCCTTGGTGCGAGAACACCTTGACGGCGGCCACCCAATTCCTGCAGAACGCGGGCGCCATCGCGTTCGTCCTCCTTGGTGTCGCGACTGCGGTCGGCTGGGCCAGGCACCGCGATCGCACCCTCGGTTTCCTGGCCCTCGCCATCGTGCTGCTGGCCCTGGTCGTATTGCTAGGCCGAGTTCCGAAGGCGTACACGCCGCCCCTGCTCCCGCAGCTGAGCCTTCTGATCTTCATCGGATCCGGGTACGCGCTGCTTCGCTTCAGAGGCTCGCTGATTCCTCTGTCGCGCAAATGGCACGTCACCGCCATAGTCGCGGTGGCGATTGCCTGGGGAGGCTACCTGCTTGCGCAGGGCCTGGTCGCGGCCAAGGCCGTTCCATCGACTTTCCTGATCGTCGCCGCAGTCCTTCTCATCCTGGTCTGGTCGGCGATGATCGTCGAGCCGATCGTGCGCTTCTGGCTCGTGGCGCGCCACCTGCCCGCCGTCCAGGCCTGGCGCCTGCGCTCTCTGAGCATGGGCTTCGGCGGCCTTGTGGCCATCCTGCTGGTCGCGATTGGTTCCCTGGCCATCGCGTCAAACGCAACGTTCACGATCCTGATCGACCTGTCGATTCTTCTGATCGTGCCTCTGCTCTACGTCAGCTTCTCGCCGCCGTCGTGGCTTCGCAGGCAGTGGCGCTCGCGAGAGGAAGAGGGTCTGCGGGTGTTCATGCAGGAGAAATTGCTGCTGGGCGAGGACCCGGCCACACTTCTTGACCACGCGCTCGAATGGGCGATGCGGCTTGTCGGCGGGGCGGCCGCGGTGGCCATCGATGGGAGTGGCCGGCAGATGGCGTCGCGCGGCCTGGATCCCGCACAGCTGGCGGGTCTCGAGCAACACGTTTCCAATCTGAAAGACGGGGAGAGCCGGTTCCAACTTGGCGGTGTGGATCGAACGCTGCTGGTGCTTCCGATTGCCGGCCCAGGAGCAAGCGGTCACCTCGCTCTGCTTTCGGGCCCATTCACACCACACTTTGGAAGCGATGGGCTGACTCGAGTACAGCAGTTCATGAGCGCTGTTGCGACTGCGGCGGACAGGGCACGGGTGCTCGAGAGGCTCAAGGAGGCCAACTCTGAGCTCCAGGAGGCCAACCGTCACAAGGCTGTCTTCCTGGCCAACATGAGTCATGAGCTCCGCACGCCATTGAACGCGATCCTTGGCTTCTCCGAGCTCCTGATCGACTCCGAGGATCGTCAGTTTCCGGCGGAGACCACGCAGCGATTCCTCGAGCAGATCCACTCGAGCGGCCAGCACCTGCTCGGCCTCATCAACGACATCCTCGACCTGTCGAAAATCGAAGCGGGGCAGATGGAGCTCCGCCTGCACATGGTCTCAGTCGAGGACGTCGTCAGCCAGGTCGCAAGCACCGTGGAACCACTGGTGGCGACGAAACAGCTGCACTTCGAGTTCGAAACCGGGGGCGCCGGTCAGATCCTTGCGGATGAGGGCAAGTTGAAGCAGATGATCCTCAACCTCGTATCGAACGCCATCAAGTTCACGCCGGATGGCGGCACTGTGACCATCAAGGCGGTGCGAGGAGCCGATCGCCTCGAGATCGCCGTCTCCGACACCGGTATCGGGATCGCAAAGAGTGACATGCACCGTTTGTTCAAGGAGTTCCAACAGATCGACTCGGGAGCCAGCCGCCAACAGCAAGGCACCGGGCTGGGCCTCGCGCTGACCAGGAGCTTTGCCATCCTCCACGGAGGCGACATCCAGGTGGAAAGTGAGCCGGGCAAGGGCAGCCGTTTCACGATCTACCTGCCACTCGAAGCGCGCAACCCCGAGCGTCAGCCTCGAGCCGCCGGCAGCGACGTCGGGGCGGCGGTCGTCGATCTTTCGCGACCGCTGGTGCTCGTGGTCGAGGACGACCCGGCGTCGGCCGAGCTGCTCATCCGCCAGATCGAGCGCGCCGGCTTTCGGACGGAAAATGCGCGCAACGGTCTGGAGGCGGTCGCCATTGCGAAGGAGCACAAGCCAGTCGCGATCACCCTGGACATCCTGCTTCCCGAGATCGACGGCTGGGAGGTCCTCACCCGGCTCAAGCACGATGAGGCGACGAGTGACATTCCCGTGATGATGGTGAGCGTCGTGGACGACCCCGCCCTCGGAAAGGCGCTGGGAGCACTCGACTACTTCGTCAAACCCGTCAACGCGAAAGAGCTCCTGAAGCGGCTCACCCACTACAACTTCAAGGCCCGCGGCCAGATCCGCGTCCTGGTGGTCGACGACGAAGCCGCCAACCGCGACTGGCTGAAGCAGGTGCTGGAGCCGGCAGGTTTCATCGTCCTGATGGCAAGCGGAGGCCAGGAGGCGATCAAGCTGGCCAGGTCGAAAAAGCCCGATCTGGTCATGCTCGATCTACTGATGCCAGAGGTCAACGGCTTCGACGTGGTCGACGTGCTGAGTGCGGACGAAGCAACCAGGAAAATCCCGATCATGGTGCTCACCGCGAAGCACCTCACCAGGGCTGACATCGACCAGCTCAACGGCCACGTGTCAACCATCCTCAAGCGCGGGTCGACAGGTTCCGTCGACCTGCTCGGTCAATTGAATGCAGTGCTGACAAGGCGGGCGGTTGAAGTCTGAGCACGCCAACTCGGGTCCTTGTCGTGGACGACAACGAGGCGGGCCGGATGCTCGCCTGTGCCGTGCTCGAGATGGAGGGGTTTCAAGTCGACTCCGCAGGCTCAGCCCAAGAGGTCCTGGAGCGGTTGAACGTCACCCTTCCAGACCTGATCCTGATGGATGTGCAGCTGCCCGGGCGAGACGGCCTCTCGCTCACCCGACAGCTCAGAGCAGACCCGGCGACGGCGGCGATAGCCATCGTGGCGCTGACGGCTCACGCGATGGCCGGCGATCGCGAGCAGGCGCTCGAAGCCGGTTGTGTCGCATACATCTCGAAGCCGATCGATACGAGGGCCCTGGGTGACCAGGTCCGGGAAATCCTCTCCGCGCACCGGCTGGCGACGGGTGTCTCCGACGGATGACGCTTCTGGAGACGCCCCTAGAGCTTAGCCGTCCAGGCGCTGATCCCAAACGCTCCCCGCCGCTCATGTCCTCGTCGTTCGGCCATGCGCCGGTCGCCGAATAGAACTCTGCGACCGGCGCTCGCCCGGACTGGATCCCGCCTCTCGACGAGCCTGCGCCTCGCCTCGGAGCGCCTCCCCGCGCCCCGCCGATCACCCGCTCGAGGTATCGGAAGGCCAAGCTCGGCCAGGAACTTCTGCACCACGGGATTCACGAGCTTCGGGTGCGTGAGGTTGCACGCGTGGCCGCCCCCTTCGATCGTGACCAGCGGCACGCTGTTGGCAAGCCCCGAGCACAGCCGCTCAGCCAGCTCGATGTCGATCGCCGCGTCGGCGGTGCCGTGGATCACGAGGGCCGGCGCTTTGATCTCACCGAGCCGGCCGTGGATGTCCTCCCGGCGCGCCAGGGCGTTGAACGCTGGCCGCAGCAACGAACGCGGCTGCTGCCGCCACTTGAAGATCCACTCGGAGCGACCCGGCCATGCGTTGCCGATGACGATCGCGGCGATCGTCTCGGCCAGCTGGTCGTTCAGCCCGTCTTCTTCCCACACGTCGAGCATCGACCCGTAGATGGCGACTTTCTCGGGCTCTTCGGCTCCGGCCTGTGTGTCCAGCAGGACCAGGGCCGCCACTCGCTCGGGGTGATTGAGCGCGAAACGCAGGGCCACGAAGCCGCCCTGGCTCATTCCGCCGATCACTGCACGGGCGATGCCGAGGTGGTCGAGCAGCCCTCTCAGGTCGTCGGCCAGGTCCCAATACGAGAATGCGTCGTCCGTCGTTTCGGTCTCACCATGGCAGCGGGCGTCCCACGTGATGACCCGGCAGCGAGAGCTGAGAGCCTCGACCTGCGGGGCGAACATCTCGCAGTCCATGAGCAGTCCGTGCGCCAGGACGAGCGGCGGCAGGTTTCCGCCAGTGTCCTCGTAGTGAAGCCACTGGCCGTTGACCTCGCAAAGCGGCATTTACCCTTCCCACGGAAGCAGCGCGTGCTCCACCGAACCGGCGCGACCCCCGAATCACCCTCTACCGAAGTTGCAGAGGCGCCCACCGGCCCACCCCGCCTTCGATCGTGAGGCTAACAGCTTTGCCCGACCTCCGCCCATTCCACTTCCCCGCACGCGCTGATGTCGACGAATCACTCGATAACGCACGTTTGGCGCCAGCCGATCGCATCAGCGCTGCGGTTTCCGCACGTTTGGCGCCAAGGGTCCCTTTTGGGCGGAACGCATGCCGGCTGAAATATGGTTTGACCTGGTGTGAAATTCGCTGACCTTGCTGCCAATCTCGACCTGATGGAGGCCACCAGCAGCCGCAACGAGCTGGTCCGCATTCTTTCCGAGGTCTACCGCGCTTGCGAGGTGGACGAGCTCGAGCCTATCACCTACCTCATCCAGGGCCGCCTCGCGCCCTTTTTCGAACCGGTCGAGATCGGCCTCGGCGAGAGGCTGCTCATCACCGCGATCGCGACCGCCTACTCCGTCCCGAAAGAGGAGGTGACGAAGCTAAACCGCCAGGCCGGCGACCTTGGCGTCACCGCGCGGCGCCTCGCGAAGGCCGTGCCCAGAGAGTCGATTTCCGTGGTCGAGGTGCACCGGCGCCTGTCCGCGATCGCCGACGCCGGCGGCTCGGGCAGCCAGCTCGAGAAGCTCGACGGATTCACCGGTCTGCTTCGCGACCTCGATGCGGCTTCGGCCAAGCACCTGGTCCGAATCACCCTGGGCAAGATGCGGCTGGGCATCGGCGATCCGACCGTGCTCGATGCTCTGTCCTTCGCCAAACAAGGCGACCGCTCGCTCCGACCCGTCCTCGAGGCCGCCTACAACCGGACCTCCGACCTCGGCCTGATCGCCCACACCCTCTGGGAGAAGGGAGAGAAGGGCCTCGACGCGCTGAAGGTCAGGGCCGGTCACCCGCTCCGACCGCAGCTTGCGGAGCGCCTTCCCAACCCGGAGGCGGTGATCAAGAAGCTGGGGCTCGTCGGCGTGCAGCCCAAGTACGACGGCCTGCGCGTCCAGATCCACAAAGACAACAAGAAGGTGAGCATCTTCTCGAGAAACCTGGAGTCTATGACGGAGATGTTCCCCGAGCTGGTCGCGGCCGCCGCCGGCCTCAAAGCCAAGACCGTGATCCTCGACGGCGAGGCGATCGCCTACGACCCTGACTCAGAAGAGTTCGTCCCGTTTCAGGAGACGACGGCGCGCCGGCGCAAAGAGGGAATCGCAGAGATGGCTGCCAGCGTCCCGATGCGCGCGTTCGTCTTCGACGTGATGTTTCGCGACGGATCCGACCTGACGCCCTTGCCCTACGAGCAGCGATTCGCGATCGTCGAGGAGCTGCTCCGCGCATCGGACACGCTGGTCCCGGCCCCCCTGATGAAGACCGATTCCGCCGACGTACTGACCAGCGAGCTCCTCGACAACATCAGCCGCGGCCTGGAAGGCATCGTGGCGAAGCGGCTCGATTCGCCCTACCAGGCCGGCGCGCGCAACTTCAACTGGGTGAAGCTCAAGCGCAACACGAGCGGCCAGCTCAACGACACCATCGACGTCGTGCTGCTCGGCAGCTACCGGGGCAAGGGGAAGAGGGCGGAGTTCGGCGCGGGCGCCCTGCTTGCCGGCGTGTACGACAGCGACAAGGACGAGTTCGGGACCATCAGCAAGCTCGGCACCGGCCTTTCGGACCAGGGCTGGCGCGACATGCACCAGCGACTGGCAAAGCTCGAGGTCTCAGAGAAGCCTGCCCGCGTGAGCTCGATCCTGGTCCCCGACACCTGGCTCGAGCCGTCGATCGTGGTCGAGGTGCTGGCCGACGAGATCACGCCGAGCCCGCGCCACACGGCGGGCATGACGGGTGATAAACCCGGGTTCGCGCTGCGCTTTCCGCGGATCGTCTCCTTGCGCACCGCGGACAAGAAACCGGAGGACGCGACCACCGTGCGCGAGATCCGCGAGATGTTTGCGCAGCAGCAGGGGAGAGGCCGAGCCAAACGAGCCGAGTAGCCGAGACCGTCGTCGTTGGAGACTCAGCGGCGCTCGGTCGCCAATCGCAAACCAAAACCGTCAGTACAAATTACGCGCCGTCAAGGAACGGGATGACAGCCTGCGCAAGGTGCGGGCTGACGTTGATGTCGTAGTGAGTCAATCCCGGAAGGATCGCGAGTCGGTGGTGCGTCATGCCCGATCGGTCCCAGTTGGCGTCGCGTTTTCCGCCGCCCAGGAGCTCGAAGAACTCGACCGCGTGGGACGGAGGCATTCCATCGGCGTCGCCGGCCACGATCATCACCGGCATCGGGAGCTTGGCGACCTCCGCCGACCAGTCGTATTTGATTTTCAGCGCAGTCGTCAGCTGCGTCACGAGCACGGGCCAGTCTTCCTTACGCGGGGCGATCCTCACATAGGCTTCGTACATCGGGCTGTGCTTCAACGGCTCCGCGGTTTCAGGACCCATCGCATTCATGCCGGCGGTCATCTCCGGATACCAACCGCCTCGCTTGAAAACGGAAGACACCAGGACCAGCCGCTCCACGAGCTGAGGGTGCTGGATGGCGGTGCGCAAGGCGACCGCGCCGCCCAGCGAAAAGCCCATGACCGCGGTGCGGTCGAGCTCGAGGTACTTGATCAATGCGGCGATGTCGTCGGCCATCGTCTCGAAACGCATCGGCCGGTCCGCCGCCGGGGAGCGGCCGTGAGACTGGAGATCCACAGCGATGATCCGATGCCCGGCGGCCAGCAGCTCGACGTTGGGACCAAACATCTCAACTGACCCGAAGCCGCCATGCAAAAGGACGACTGGCGACCCGGTCCCAAAGACCTGGTAGGCAAGCTCAATGCCGTTCACGCGCGCGATCTTGGAACTCGTAGTTCCGCTCATTTCGCCCTCAATCTAGCGCCAGACCTGGTTTGCCACTCAATAGAAGTTCCACCAAGGATTCCTTTGATCGCATCGGTCGAATAGCCAAGCCCCACGTTTCGCGGATGTTTCTTCAACCCGGCCGGCACCGAGTGAGAGAAGACAACTGGCGCCTCGGACAGCTCAAAGAAATCGAAGGTTGTCCTCCGCGAGCAGTGCGTGGCATCGACCAGCATGCCGATTCGGTTCATTTCCCTTACGACCGCCTGCCCGAAGGCGGTCAGCCCAATCTCGGGATCGCCGTGGCAACCGCCGCCGGCGCGATTGGGTTCGTTGTAGGCCATGAGCATGGTGCGCACGCCCAGGTCGTAGTAGGTCTCGATCATATCCAGGCTTCCATCCAGGGGTTCGGTGCCTTCGAGGTCGAAGGCGACCGTCAATCGACCTGCGGCCGTGGCGCGTGCTACATCTGGCGCCGACCGACCAGGGCGAACCTATCTTCTCGGTGCAGGACGCCGCGGCGAAAAGCCGAAAGCACCTTCAGCGGGTCGAGCGGAGGCGTGGAGTCCATGCCAACGTTGATGGAAACGAAGTCAACTCCTGATTCCGGGTAGAGGGCCAGCTCTTCAACCGCCGATGCATCCGGCCGAAGGGGAAGACATCCATGCTGATCCCAGACCACCGCCTCTTCATATAAGGCACGTCCACTCATCTGTTGGCGTACGCAGGCTACTGCTCAGCACTGGCGGATGTGCTGCCTCGCGCCGCCCAGACCTCCATCAGAAGGGGTAAGGGCCGAAGCGGCCGGCCGCGACCACGGCGGCGAGGATGAGCAGGACTCCATTGACCGCCACCATCTGTGGCTCCCGCCGGCGCAGGTGGGTGGCAATTGCCCCGAGCATCAACAGGATGAGACCCACGGCCGCAAGGGGCGTCAGAAACGTGGCGATGTGCAGCAGCGGCGGCACCACGAGGCCGATCGCGGCGAGAACCTCGAGGGCGCCGATCCCCTTGATCTGGCCGTCGCTGAAGTCCTGGACGTACGGCATCTGTGCGGCCAGCGCGAGGCGCGGCCGCGCGAGCTTGATGCTCCCGGAGGTCAGAAACGTGAGCGCCAGAAGCACCTGGATGATCCAAAGGGTGATGTTCATTCGAACCTCCTGTGTTCAAAGGACTCGAAGTTGAAGCTTCAAGTTGTTACTCTGGAAGCACTTGAAGCGTCAACTTATTCCGACACACGATCCGAGCCCGCAGCCGGCTCCGCTCCTCCGAACGCTGCACCATCGGGAGTGGAGTGCCTGGCTTCAGCTTGTGGGCACCTTCACGCTGCTGCCCGCGGCGCTCGACTCCCACTTGCAGCGGGAGGCCGGCATGACCCACTTCGAGTTCGAAGTGATGGTGGCCCTTTCCCGACAGCCGTACCGCAGCCTGCAGCTCAAGGACCTGGCCGTCCTCTCCAACGGCTCGCTATCTCGCCTCTCGCACGTGATCTCGCGACTCGAGGAACGGGGCTGGGTTCGCCGGAGAAGGGAGAACAAGGGTCACGTCACACATGCCGAGCTGACCGACCGGGGCTACCGGAAGTTGATGGAGGCCGGTCCGATTCACCTGAGCGAGGTACGCCGCCTCGTATTCGACGTGCTGACGCAGGAGGAGGTGAAAGCGCTGAAGCAGGTCACCGGCCGCATCAACGCGGGACTCTTGAGTGAGCTCGGCCTCGGAACTCTCGCGCGGCGGACACTGGAGCGCCCGAACCGCCCGATCCCCTGAACCGCCCTCGACTACGGTATGTGTGATGGAGGCGGTGGGGCTGCCCATCGGAGGCAGCACGGGCTCGGCGCTGAGTCATCTTGAGGGGGCGCTGTCCGGACAGGCGTACCCGGCCGAAAGCCTGATTGGCCTTGATCCGATGGACGGCAAGCCGCTGCTCGCCCGCTACGACCTGCCGGCCGCGGCGAAGACGCTGACCACAACCGCAGTGGCAAGCCGCGCGGCAGGCGGCTTGTGGAGGTGGCGCGAGCTGCTCCCTGTTCAGAGTTGGGAGTTCGTCGTCCACATGGGTGAAGGCTCCACGCCGCTCACGCCCGAAAGGCGCCTCGGCACGCAATTGGGACTCGGCAATCTCTTCTTGAAGCGGGAGAGCCTGAATCCGACAGGTTCCTTCAAGGCTCGGGGGATGGCTGTGGCGGTCAGCCGCGCGGTGGAGCTCGGAGCCCGCCACCTGGTGGCGCCGTCGGCGGGCAACGCAGGGGGAGCGCTGGCGGCGTATGCCGCGGCGGCGGGCGTCAACGCCACCGTCGTCATGCCATCCGACTCACCCTCTGTCAACCAGACGGAGGTCCTGATCGCGGGGGCGACTCTCGTCCTCCTCGATGGATTGATCTCGGATTGCGGCCGCCTGGCGCGGCTCATCGCGGACAGGTTGGGAGCGTTCGATCTGAGCACGCTGAAGGAGCCCTATCGAGTCGAGGGCAAGAAGACCATGGGATTTGAGCTCGCCGAGCAGCTTGGCTGGCGGCTGCCCGACGCCGTCGTGTATCCCACCGGCGGCGGCACGGGCCTGGTCGGCATGTGGAAGGCGTTCGATGAGCTGCAGGCGCTGGGACTGATCGGGCCCGAGCGCCCGCGCATGTTCAGCGTCCAGGCGGAAGGCTGCGCACCGATCGTGCGGGCCTTCGAGGAAGGCGAGCGATTTGCCGCGGCCTGGGACAACGCCACCACCGCCGCTGCTGGAATTCGCGTCCCCTCCGCCGTCGGGGATTTTCTGATCCTGGACTGCCTGCGCGAATCAAAAGGCGCGGCGATCGCCGTTCCCGAACCCGAGCTGACCAGGATGCAGGGATGGTTGGCGGCGGCAGGGGCCGGCTACTCGAGCCTGGAGACCGCCGCCGCGATGGCCGCCGTGCCGATGCTGCTGGAGGCGCGACGCATCGACCGCAGCGACATGGTCGTCGTCTTCGACACCGGCGCCGGTTTCAAATCGGAACCGCCGCGCGACGTGGTCAGTCCAGTTACGGTCCCAAATGACCCCGAAAAATGGGAGGCGATCCTTTCGCGGCTAGTGAAAAAAGGCCCTCAGGCCGGCCGGCCGGCCTGAGGGGACCTTATGACGGGCCCTAACGAAGGGCTGCGAAGTTCACGACCGGACAACGCACCAGGATGTTGGTCACCTCGAGCGTGCCACGGCCCGCCGCGACCGCCGCCAAGATGTCGTCGTCCTTGCTCAGCTCGACCGTAGTTACGCCCGGCGCCCAGTGGAAGATCTGCAGGTTCCAGGCGCCGCCCTCATAGCCCACCTCTGTGGGGATGAAGTTGAGAACGTTGCACGAGCTTCCAACGTTGGGCAGGGCCGCGATGAGCCGCGCGCACTGCACCGCGGGAGTGCTCCCATCAGGCGCGACTACGTGGTAGACGACGTTGCCCTTGCTGATCAGCTGAGCGGCCTGCGGCGAGCTCGTGACCTCGGCTGTGGCTTCGTACTGGATGATCTGATGGTCGTAGAAACCTGAGTTCATCTCGGCGCCGGCGGACGCCGGAATCAGTCCCGCGCTGAGAGCCGCCAGGGCGATGACGCCCGACGCGATCGATCCGAAGAGTAAGCGCTTCATGTGACCCCTCACAGTGGCAGGCGCCAGGGAGGCGCCTTGAATGTAGCTACTGTGTTGCCAGGCCACGCAACCGTTACAGCCGGATCTACCCTGACCGGTTGATTGCACTCGGCTCGCGAGTGAGACGGATGTCGATCTCTCTTTCGACAAAGGTCCACTCGTCTGACATCCTCAGCCGTCGCACAAGCTCCTCGAAGCCATCCACGGCTGTGGGCGCGTATTCAAACCAGGTCAAAAAGTCGAAAGGCTGGCCCAAGTCTCGGCTGTGGTGCAGGCGGCGAGCGATTGTCGGTAGATAGTCAAGGCTGGTCGCGATGTGGTGAGAGCGTTCTTCGAAGATGGCCCGCCGTTCGTCGTGGGTGAGCGCCCACCAATCCTCGGACTTCTTGATTGGGATCAGCGCCGCGCGCGTCGCTTCGGGACGGCCGAGCGGCGCCTGCGCCGCCAGCAGGCGCTGGCGCTCCCCCGCGGTGCTGTAGCGATCGTGGCTCGTCACGCCAAGCAGGACCCAACGTGCACCAGAACGGAAAAATGTGTCAGCACCCCCCTCGACCACCGCGAGGCGGGACACCGATTCCAGGCCCTGGCCCCGGACTTCGTCGATCCGGTCCACCCGCCAGCCGCCCGCGTCGCCTCCGGCGAAACTGACCGAAATTGGCGATTCAGCGCCGCCGGGCTGAACGCCGGCCTTCATCACGCGGGAAACATCGCACATCGAACTGACACCGCCGTAAACGGTCTCTGACACCGTTAATACTTGCAACGGTGGCGATGCAACCCTTGAAACGGCTCAGCGCGGGTTTGGTCGTCCTTGTGGCGGTCATCGCCCTGGCTGTCGGGGCTGACGCGGTCGTGATCGCCTCCCATCTCCGGGCCGGGATTCATGCAATACCCCCACCATCCGCCCAGGCCCAGACGAATCAGCCCACCCAACACCCCTGCAACCATGGTTTCTACGTCTCGCAAGCGGCTCATGCCAAGAAGGGAGGCGCCTACGTAAGCCAGGTTGCCAAGGGCAACCTGGGCAAGAACGGTGTCTGCTCAGCCCCCTTGCCGGCGCCCGCTCCGAAAGCGAAAAGCACCACCCAACAAAGCGACGACCAGTAGACCCAGCGCACAAACTCCCAGGCCGTTTTGCTCTCGCGCGCAGTCCAGATCCCAGTCGTGACCATCACGACAGTGGTGGCGACGATGGCGGCGGCGGCGATCATTAACCGCTAGATCCACACCCTTCCGATCGCACATCGATTTCCGGCCTTGCAGCGAGCCGAGCTACATTGAGCGCGTGATCCAGGTCGCGGTCAGGGTGCCCGCTACGATCGGCGATGTGGGTGAGTACCTGGCGGACGTCACCGCCCTCGAAGCTGCCGGCGCAGCCGCGATCTGGATCGACGATACGGGCCTCGATCCATGGGTGCTGCTCGGCGCGATGGCGGCGGTGACTCACCGCGTCCGCCTTGGGTGCCTGCTCAGCGCAACAAGCGTATGGCCTGCGGAAATACTCACGACCCTCCAGAAGCTCAGCCACGGGCGAACCCTGGTCGGAGTGTCATCGCAAGGTCATGCCGCAGCGCTTTTCACGGCTGGACCAAAAAAAGAGACGGCCACCGGTTCCATCGTCGAAGTCGAGTCGCCTGACCTGCTGGGCCAAGCCCGCGACACACATAAAGAGGTATGGGCCGCGATCGAGGTCCCGCCCGATCGCGCTGCCTGGGCCGAGGCGTTGAGCGCCTACGAGACGGCCGGCGCCACCGGCGTGATCCTGCCCTGGAACGAGCGCGTCGTGGACCTGCTCCGCAATCCCGAGCCCGACGACCGTACGGATCTCCTGATCTCGACCGGCTGAAACTTGACACCGATCCGGCCCTGAGATAGCGTCAGGTGCGCTGCTTCGTTCGCGCTGTGAGAGGGGAGGGCTGCTATGCCGGCAGTCACGCGTAGGGATTTCCTCAAAGTCGGAATGACGGGCGCCGGGGCCCTGGCGGTCGCCGGCCTTGGCTTCGACGTCGCTCTCGCCGACTCCACCAAGGTCAAGCAGACCTTGCGGATCGCGGGCGCGAAGGAGATGCATTCGATCTGCCCCTACTGCGCGGTCGGCTGCTCGCTGGTCGCCTACACCCGGCAGAACAGCGATGGCAGCACCCAGCTCCTCCAGATCGAGGGTGATCCCGACAGCCCCGTCAACGAGGGCCGGCTGTGTCCGAAAGGCGCGACGGCGATGCAGCTGGCGGTCTCGCCGCGCCGCGTCGCCAACCCGCAGTATCGCGCCGCCGGCGCGACGGGATGGAAAACCGTCTCCTGGGATTTCGCCCTGGGAAAGATCGCCCAGAACATCAAGGCGTCGCGTGACGCGACCTTCGTCACGACGGACGGAAACGGCAACACCGTCAACCGCACCGAAGGCATCGCCTTCGCCGGAGGCGCCGCGTTCAGCTCGGAAGAGGGCTACTTCGCCGCCAAGCTGATGCGGGGCCTGGGACTGGTGCACCTCGAGCAACAGGCCAGGGTTTGACACGGCCCCACGGTGGTCAGTTTGGCCGCCACGTTCGGAAGGGGAGCGATGACCAACCACTGGCGCGACATCAAGAACACCGACCTCATTCTCATCAACGGCGCGAACCCCGCTGAAGCGCACCCCGTCGGGTTCCAGTGGTTCATGCGCGCGAAGCTGGACCGCGGGGCGAAGATCATCCACACCGATCCGCGCTTCACGCGCACCTCGGCAGTCGCCGACATGTACGTGCGCATCCGCACCGGCACGGACGTGGCCTATTTCGGCGGCCTGATCAACCACGTCCTTCAAAACAATCTCCACCAGGCCGACTACGTGCGCAACTACACCAACGCTTCATTCCTCGTGAAGCCAGCCTTCGGTTTCACCGATGGGCTGTTCTCCGGGTACAGCTCCGCAAAGCGGTCGTACGACATAAGCAGCTGGAGCTACGACCTCGGCCCCGACGGGTTCGCCAAGCGCGACCTCACCCTGCAGGACCCTCAGTCGGTCTTCCAGCTCATGAAGACCCACTACTCGCGCTACACGCCAGAGGTCGTCTCCAGCATCACGGGCATCCCCGTCGACCAGTTCAACCAGGTTGCGGACCTCGTCGGCCAGATGGGCAAGCCCGACAAGGTGATGACCATCGTCTACGCGGTAGGCCTCACCCACCACACGACCGGCGGCCAGCTCATCCGCTCGGGCGCGCTGCTGCAGCTGCTGCTCGGCAACATGGGCAAGCCCGGCGGAGGCATGAACGCCGAGCGCGGCCACGCCAACATCCAGGGCAACACCGACCACGCGATCTCGTGGGAGCTCCTCCCCGGCTACCTGAAGATCTCGGCGCCCGGGCAGAAGACCATCGACGATTACGTCGCCCAGAGCGCATCGAAGAAATCAGATCCCAACTCGTGGAACTTCTTCGGCACCAATTACCGCAAGTTCATGGTCAGCCTGCTGAAAGCCTGGTATGGCGATGCCGCGACCAAGACCAACGAGTTCGCCTTCCACTACATCCCGAAGCCCGGCCAGAACTCATCGTGGATGTCGATCTACGACCAGGCGCTCAAAAACAAGATGGAGGGCGTGATCCTGTCCGGGATGACCGCGTCCAGCATCGGGCCGGACGCCAACCAGGTTCAGCAGGCGCTCGCCAATCTCAAGTGGCTAGTCGTGATGGACCCGCTGCCGACGACGAGCTCCGAGTTCTGGCACGCGCCCGGTGTCGACGCGAGCCAGGTCAAGACAGAGGTGTTCATGCTCCCGACCACCCACTGGATCGAAAAGGACGGATCTTTCACGAACAGCGGCCGGTGGGCGCAGTGGAAGGACCAGGTGATTCCACCGCAGGGCAACGCGCGGCACGACCACTGGATCCTGGCCGACCTCTTCAGCCGGGTGAAAGACCTCTACAAGCAGCAGGGCGGCAAGTTCCCGGACCCGATCAATGCGATGACCCTGGGCTACAAAGACCCGCTCAAGCCTGACCTGGACGAGATCGCCAAGGAGATCAACGGCAAGGACCTGTCCGCCGGAAAGCAGATGACGTCGTTCGCAAACCTGAAGGACGACGGCACGACGACCGCCGGGGACTGGATCTACACAGGCTCTTATCCGGACGCCGGAAACCTGATGAAGCGGCGGAGCGGAATCCAGGACCCCACGACCAACGACCCCACCGGGATGGGCTTCTACCCCAACTGGGCGTGGAGCTGGCCCCTGAACCGTCGTGTCCTGTACAACCGCGCCTCCGCCGACCTCAACGGCGCGCCGTGGGATCCCAAGCGGCCGGGCATCAGCTGGAACGGCACGAAGTGGGTTGGCGACGTGCCCGACTACCCGGCCACCATGAATCCCAAAGATCCGAACGCGTACCTGCCTTTCATCATGAACGGCGAGGGGGTCGGCCGGCTCTTCAGCAACGGCATGATCGACGGCCCGTTCCCCGAGCACTACGAGCCGGTCGAGTCGCCGGTGCAGAATCCGCTCCACCCAAGCAACTCCGCGTCGCCGGTCGCCTTCCTCTACGACCAGGCCGCCGGACGGCCCAACCGGTTCGGCACGGTGGCCGACTTTCCTTACATCGCGACCAGCTATCGCCTGACCGAGCACGAGCACTACGTCACGCAGCACGTTCCGCACCTGGTCCAGCTGCAGCCGCAGCCTTTTGTGGAAATCCCCTGGGAGCTTGCGCAAACCAAGGGCATCAAGAGCGGCGACAAGGTGCGCGTCTCGTCCAAGCGCGGCAAGGTGGAGGTGCTGGCGATGGTGACCAAGCGCCTCGGCTCGATGACTGTCGCGGGGCAGAAGGTTTTCCAGATCGGCATCCCAATCCACTGGGGTTACGTCGGCATCCCGGCCGATGCGGATCCAGGCCACGGCCGTTACTGGCTCGCCAACGCGCTCACACCCTTTGTCGGCGACGCGAACTCGCGCACGCCGGAGTTCAAAGCCTTCCTGGTCAACCTGGAGAAGATGTGATGGCGAGCACAGCCGTCAGCGCCAGTCCGTACGAGGAGCGCCGGGGCCGCACCGGGCAGCTGCGCGACCGCTATCCGTTCACCCGCGAGCTGCTGGACTTCTACGGCGCGTTGCTGGGAATCCAGGAGCAGGCGTATGAGGGGGCGACGGCGGCGAGGCCCGCGGCCGGCGACCTGGTCGCATACGTCGCTGAGGTGGTGATGCCATCGGTGGTCGATGTCAGCGTGGCCGCGGGTCCGCCGAAGCTGCGAGCAGCTGTGGTACAGCGCGTCCAGAGCGGCGGTCCGCATGAGCTCATCGCCGCCTGGCTCGAAGACGAGCGGCAGGAGCTCGCCGACCGGTTCCTGGCGCGCGCGGCGGTGGGCCCGGTGCTCGAGGCGTTGGGGCCGGAGGTGGCGGCCTATTGCATCGGAGCACGCGATGCGCGCCACTGCCCAACGTGCGGCGGCCCACCACAGCTCAGCTACTTCGCTCGGCCCGAAGAAGACCTTGCCTCCGGCGGTCGCTTTCTGCTCTGTGCCCGCTGTCAAAGGAGTTGGGGGTATGCCCGGATGACGTGCCCCGCGTGTGGCGAAGCTGCGAGCTCGCGCCTGCCGATCTTCAATGAAGAGGGGACTGCTTCGGGCGAGCGCGGAAGCGTGGTGCGAGGCCTCGAGGGCAGGCTTGGAGATCGCGGCAAGGCCGCACACGCGGCGATCTTTCCTCACGTGCG
>DATFVI010000098.1:0-3535 GCA_035260405.1 Candidatus Dormiibacterota bacterium | reverse complement strand
ACGAGGATCTCGACCCCCGAGCGGGGACCATCATCGCCGTCGGCATGCCGCAGCGTGGCCCGACCACCGGGTGCGAGCTGCGAAAAGTACTCGTGGAAGTTGGCTGCCACCGCACCGAACACCGCCTCGTAACGTAGCTCTTCCTCCTCGCGGAGCTTGGCGATGAGCTGCTCGAGGTCGGCGCGCGCGGCGGCGATGTCGTCGAGCTGCGTGCGCAGGGTATCGGAGCGCTCTTCCAGCTCGCGGCATTCAGCCTCCGCCAAAGCGTTCGTCGGTCCGATCTCCTGCAAGCGACGTTCAAGCGCCCGCATCTCCTTCTCACGCGCCTTGCCGCCAGGGATTTCCTCCGGCGCCACTCCGTCCGGCATGCGCTGGCGGATCTCTTCCATGCGCGCGGAAAGGAGCTCTGCCTCGCGCGCGATGAGCTCGAGATTTCCCTCAAGCGTGCCGGCCTTCAAGCGCGCGTCGATCCGCGCCTCTTCCAGGGCGACAAGTCGCCGCGCGCCTTCGGCCATCTCGGCCTCTTCGCCCGGGGATTCGCGCTCAGTGGCCGCGAGACGCTCCTTCGCCGCGTCGACTTCAGAACGCATGCGAGGCAGTGCTCCGGTGGCCGCGGCAATGCTGGTTTCGGCATCGGCCACCCGCCTGGCCCGCTCTTCGGCAGCGTTCCGGTGGCTGGCTAGGTCTTCGGCGATGGAGGCCAGCTGCCTCTCCAGGTCTTCGCGCCGGTCACGCCAGCGCGCCCGCTCGAGCTCCGCTTGCAAGGCCGAGGCCCTCTGTGCCGCCAGCGTTTCGCGCTGTCGCATATTGGCGGCGGCCGCGTCCTCGGCTTCGCTGGATGCGCGTTCGAGCTCCGGCAGCCTGGCGGCTTCGGTGCCCTCAGCTTCGCGTGCCGCTTCGAGCAAACGCTTCGACTCGGCGAGGCTGGTGGCACCAGCCGCGCGGTTCCGAAGATCGTCGAGGGCTGCTTCCGCTTCCTTCACGTGCTTCGCGGCGTTCTCCGCGCGTGCGCCCGCGGGAGCCAGGCCGTCGATCTCTTCCCGCAGGCTGCGGCGGCGGGTGTCGATTGCCACCCGAGGGTCGGCGCCGGCGCGAATCAGCCCCGGTTCGCGATACACACCCGCGACCGTCACATCAACGCCAACAACAACCTGGCCCAGGAGCCTCCGAGCGACCAGCTCGTAGCCCTTCCGGGCGCGAATGTGATGAAACATCGATCCGGGCTTCGGCTCGGGCCCGGCGGCGATCGGATAGAGGATCGTGCGCTGCGACTCATTTGCCGCGGAGTGCCCGGCTGCAACGTCCTCATCCGACGCCACCACCGCATCGACCAATGGCCCCAGCACGCCAGACAGAGCGCGCTCGTACCCCGGTTCGGCCGTCAGCACCTCCCCGAGCCGCAGCAATCCTGCCTCCGGCGAGGTCGTCAGCGATTCCAGGCCCTCGAGCTCGGACCGAAGGCGTGCGATCGAGATCACCGCGGACTCCGCTTCGCGAGCCGCGGCCCGCGCTGCAGTGAGCGCCAATTCCGCATCGGGAATCCGTCCCGCGGCTTCAGCGCCCCCTTGCGACCTGGCGACCTGCTGCTCGAGGAACTCCCGCCTCGTGCGCAGCGCGGACAGGGATGAGGATGCAATGGCCGCAGCGCGACGCGCCTGCTCGGCGGCACGTTGCGTACGTTGCGTTTCCACCGCATCAGATTCGGGTGGAAGCTGAGCCGTCGGCGGCACCGCGGCGAGTGCCTCGACAGCTATCGCGAGCTCCTGTTGAAGCTGAGCGCGAAGCGCTTCTGCGGCCCCGGCCTGGCGCATGTTTTCCTCGCCGTCGCGCCTGAGCGCAACGGCAATCGCCTTGTGGCTTTCGGTCCGCTCGTATGCGAGCTCGAGCGTGTGCTCGGCCGCCGACAGCTCCAGTCGCAAACGCCCGAGCGTGTTCTGGCGTGCGAGCCTGCGGTCTTGAGCCGATTGCATCTGCGAGCGCCAATCGGCGAACTCTGACTCCGCGGTTCTCGCCTGCTCTCGGGCTTCGATCAAGCGGCGTTCGAACGACTGAGCCTGCGCGCTTGCTCGGCGATGAGCATCACGCGCCTCCCGCCACTCCTCCCACACCATGCTTCCGCGCAACAGCTCGAGCCGCGCCATCGCCTCTGAGGCTTCTTTTGCCGCAGCGGCCTGGGCGCGCACCACGTCCAGCCGAGGCTCGATCTCGGAGCGCAGGTCTTCGAGCCGGAGCAGGTTCTGTGCGAGCTCGGTCAGACGCTGGGCGGCCTCCTGCCGCCTCGCTTTGACGCCGCGGACCTGCGCCGCTTCTTCCAGGAGGGCACGCCGTTCCGCGGGCGAGCACACGACGATCGACTCGATGTCGCGCTGGTCGATGATCGCGTAGGAATCGACCGTGAGCCCGGTCGAGGCGAGGATGTGGATGAGGTCGCGCCGGCGGACGCGGGTGCCGTTGAGGAAGTAGTCGCTTTCACCGCCGCGTTCGATGCGTCGTTTGATCGCGACCTCGTGATAATCGACGGGCAGCCTTCCGGCCGTGTTGTCGAACACCATCGTGACCTCGGCATACGACGCCCGCGAGCGCCGCTCGCCGCCGGCGTAGATGACCTCCTCCATCTTCTTTCCGCGCAGGTCGCGCGCCTGTCCGGAGCCCAGAACCCATTTGATGGAGTCGACGATGTTGGTCTTGCCAGAGCCGTTCGGGCCGACGATCGCCGTGACGCCGCCTTCGAATCGGATCTCTGTCTGGCGGGCAAAAGTCTTGAAGCCCAGCAGGCTCAGCGAGCGTAGGAACAAATTAGGACATGCGGCCGGAGGGCCGGCCGAGAGATTTGGAGATCCAGGTGGTCCGAGCCGAAGGCAAGGGTGGACTGACAAGGAGCGCACTGTAGGTGCGCGACGACGGCAGGACGGGCCCCTTAACGCACGGATCGGGCCGCATGGGCTCCAAAGATCCGGCTGGCATCTCTGGCTGCATGTCCTACCTCAAGGTAGCAGATGTGGGGCCCATCTGACTCCAGGGCACAACATGTGCCCTGAGGGCCTACTCGATCGGTTCTCCGAACTGGCGGCTCCGGCCCGGCTCGTTGGGGGGCTCCGGTTCTGATGCCGGCTCCGGCTGGACCTCGGGCACGATTGAAACTATCTCGGCAACGGGGGCCACCGTCCGTGGCGTGGGTGCGCGGCGTTTCCGCGGCCGCTGCGCCCTTCCCGCTTTCGGAGTCACCGGTGCGACGGCGCGGTCGCCCAGGCTTTCCAGAGCCGCCCGGGCAGCCTCTTGCTCAGCCTCTTGCTTGGTGGCCCCATGGCCAGTCCCAAGCGGCTCAGCACCGGCGAACACCACCGACGTGTACTCGCGCTGGTTGCCCACACGCGCGCCCTCGCTGTCATAGAAAGGCGTCTGGCCGAACCGTTCCTGCGCCACCTGCTGGAGCCGGCCTTTGAAGTTCTCGTCCTGGGCCGGGGTCGGGAGCGAGCGGTAGCGATTGAGGTAATAGTGGTAAGCGGCGTCGTATCCGGCGTCAAGGAACACGGCG
>DATFVI010000097.1:0-3501 GCA_035260405.1 Candidatus Dormiibacterota bacterium | reverse complement strand
CAGGTGGCGGCTTTCCAGGCGCTCGCCTTCCGCCCCAACCCCGACCCGACGCGCGCCGCGCTTCTCAACGACCTCCAGAGCTTCACGTTTCAGGTCGCGACTTTTCCAACGCTGCTGTTTCTCGGCGCGGCCGCAGCGGCGATCCTGACGTCGCGCTCGCTCCCGCGCTGGACAGGACTGGCGGCCATCGCAGCGGCAGTCTTGCAGGCCGTGTCCTGGATCTCATTTTTCGCGCCTTCGGGAAACCTGGCGGCGGGTGGCCTGCCCAACGTGCTGTCATTTGCGGCACTGCTGGCGTGGCTCGTCGCCTGTTCGCTCATGATGCTGGCCCGAATCCCACGTGTGGAATCGCCGGCGAGCTGAGGAAGGTTGCATTGGAGGTGAGCACATTCAAGAAGGACGTGATCGACGCCGCCGCGCGTGAGAGAGAGGTCACGCTGACCACCTTCGGACGGAAGACAGGCAAGGCGTCGGACGTCACCATCTGGATCGCGACCGACGGCGACCATCTGTACATTCGCTCCGGCCAGGGCATGCGCCGGCACTGGCCGCAAAACCTGGTGGCCCGCGGCGAAGGCGTGCTGCACCTGGGGAACCTGGACGTCAAGGTCAGGCCGCGGCGCGTGACCGATCCAGCCGAAGCCCGCGCGAGCTCCGAGCTTTACATGCGCAAGTACCGCAAGATCGTCGTGGCTTCGAAACCTGGCGAGCCTCTCACGCTCGGCGAACAGGCGAGCTTCGAACTGCTCCCCGCCCACTAATGAGCCGAGACCGCCGCGCGGTCTCCGTCGCGTTCCTCGCGTTCGGCGCGATCATGGGCAGTTGGATCCCGCGCCTTCCGACGCTCAAAGACCATCTTCATCTGACGGACGGCCAGGTCGGCTACGCGCTGCTTGCGCTCGCGGTGGGCGCCGTGATCGGAGCCGCCATCGCGCGCATGGTGCTTGGTCGAGGAGCCAGGGCCTGGGTGCGAGCAGGCACAGTCGCGATAGGCTCGGCTCTGCTGGGCCCGGCGCTCGCCGGCTCCTTCGCGGCGTTGTTCATCTCGCTGGTTCTGCTGGGCGCCTGTGCCGGTTTCATCGACATGCTCGAAAATGCACAGGCGGCGGAGCTGGAGAGGATCGCAGGCTGCCCACTGATCAACGGATTTCACGGTTTCTGGAGCCTCGGGACTCTTTTGGGAGCGCTGCTTGCGGGCGCCGCCGCTTTCGCCGGCGTCTCGCCGCTCGCGCAGTTCGCGCTGGCCGCGGTCGTCGCCGTTGCCGGCTCTGCGCTCTTCCTGCGCGACCTGCCTGATACCCGCTCCGGCGCCCCGCGGCCGGCGCCAGGCGGTGCCGGACGGTTGTGGCTGACCGGGTTCGTGGTCGCCGTGGCAGCGATCTCGTTCTGCGCAATCCTGGTCGAGGGCGGCGGCGCGGACTGGAGCGCGCTCTACCTCAGGGAGTTCAGCCACGCCGACCCGGGCATTGCGGCGGGAGGATTTGCGGCGTTCGCGCTGGCCGCGACCCTGGTGCGATTTCGCGCTGACTTTCTCACCGCGAATACGAGCCCGGCAGTGGTCGCGAGGCTGGGCGGACTGATCGCGGCTCTCGGGCTCGCGCTCGCGATCGCCGTGCCGGCGCTGCCCGGCGCGATCGTCGGTTTCGCGTTGGTGGGCATCGGCACCGCAGTGCTGGTGCCGCTTGCATTGAGCGCCGGCGCCAACCTCGGCGCCAGCGGCACGGCGCTCACGCTGGTCCTGGCTGTCGGCTACCTGGGATCGATCGCCGGCCCCGCGATGATCGGGACCACCGCCGACCACCTCGGCCTGAGGGTGGCACTGGGGATTCCCCTGGTTGGCGCGATCATCGTCATAGCGCTGGCCGGCAGCCTGAACCGCGGGCCGGCCGACAGCCGGCCGGCCACCGCGGTCGAAACGTCTAGTGGCTGCTGAGGCGCACGCAGGCGGCGTCGTATTGAGAGACGGTCGCCCCGCTGTTCGAGTTGGCGAGAGAAGCAGTCGATGGGTTGCCGGCGTACACCACGCCCGCCTGACCGGCCGCGTTGAACGGAGATCCGGGTGAAGTGGCCGAAGCCCCTGGGGTCATCGGGTTCGCCGTACCGCACGTGTTGGTGGGTGCGCCCGGCTGGCCCGTGGTCGGACTTTGGAAGGTCTCCCCACTGGCCAGCGCGGTAGCCCCGGTCGCCACGCTCAGGGCGATGACGCAGAACGCGGTTGCCGTGAAATTCCTGACAAGTCTTGCCATTAGAACCTCCCCGTAATGGTGATTTGGCCGCAGCCTTCACCCTTAGCTACCGGAGAGTGTTACGCCCGGGCCAGACCACAGATGAAGCGGATCACGGCTTCGATCCCGCGGTAGTAGTTGTCGATCACGAGGCGCTCGTTGGGCGAGTGCACAGCGGAATCGGATTGCGCGATCCCGCTGATCACGAGCGGAGCGCCGACCGCCTCCTGGAAGTCGATCGACACCGGGATCGACCCGCCCACCCTGATCAAAGAGGTCTCCTTGCCAAACGCCTCCTTGTAGGCCGCACGAATTGCCTCCGCCGCAGGGTGGTCCACCCCGCAGGTCACCGGCGGCGCCGCGCCGAGCAGGTCGACCTTGATCTCGACTCCGGGCGTGGTGAGCTGCTGGACTTGCCTCTCCAGGGCCGCGAGGATCGTCTTCCAGTCCTGGTCCGGCACAAGCCGCAAGCTCACCTTGGCGGACGCGCGCGCGGGGATCACAGTCTTCTTGCCTTCGCCGATGAACCCGCCCACGATGCCGTTCGCATCCAGGGTGGGCCGGCTGCCAGTTCGCTCCAGCGCGAGGAAACCTTCCTCACCCTCCAGCGCCCGCGAGCCCGACATGCGCTTCACGGTTTCGATGTACTTCGCATCCTTCTTCTTCCAGACGGCGAGCTCCTCCGGGCTCGGCCTGACCACCGCGTCGTAGAAGCCCGGGATCGTGATGTGGCCGTGCCTGTCCTTCAGCTCGCCGATGATGCGGGCCAACGTGTTGATGGGGTTGGGCGCCACGCCGCCGTACACGCCCGAATGCAGGTCGACCGCCGGGCCGCTGGCGTGCAGCTCTACGTAAAGGAGGCCGCGCAGCGCCGTCGCGAGGGTCGGATGGCCGTTTTCATCCAGCCCGCTGTCCCAGATGAGCACCGAATCAGTCTTGAGGCGTGACCCGTTGGAGCGGATGTAGCGAGGCAGGGATTCGCCGCTGATCTCCTCTTCGCCCTCGAAGACGAAGCGCAGGTTGATCGGCGGCCCACCGGCCGCGAAAAGATGCTCGACCGCTTTCACGGTGGCCATGTGGTTGCCCTTGTTGTCCGCCGCGCCGCGCGCGAAAAGCTTGCCGTCGCGCACCTCAGGTTCGAACGGCGGGGACTCCCATTCGTCCATGGGGTCGGGCGGTTGTACGTCGTAGTGCCCGTAGATCGTGAGATGCGGCTGGCCGGGTCGTCCGTTCCAGTCGGCGACCACCACCGGCAGGCCCTTTTCCATCACGTCGA
>DATFVI010000096.1:0-18730 GCA_035260405.1 Candidatus Dormiibacterota bacterium | reverse complement strand
GCAACGCAGCGCGCATGTCGGAAGACCTGTAAGCGAGTAGCGCAGCCGGCAACGCAGAGCTCGGCCGCCTAGGCGGATGAGCCCGCAGGGTGCCACGGGCGCCGCGCAGCGCCGCCCCTGGCATTTCCGTCGAACTTTCGGAGCGGGACACTAGCTCCTGGACAACCGGACGGCTATCCCCGGGGCGCAAGGTTTCCCGGTCAAGCGCGTCAAGCGGTGTTGATCCCGTAGACCGCGCGGCCCACAAAAGGGTGTGGTGAAGGCCGGTTGCGCAGGAGGTCTGATGATTCGCGTCGGCCTGGAGCGCCGTGTGACGTCAGCGATCGGCGCATTTGCGTTGTCGATCGCCGGCATCGCCCTTGGAGGGGCATCGCATCCGGCCGGCGCCGCCGTGGCCCCGTGCACCGTGCAATTCGGCATGTACGACACGAAGACGCCGTGGGATCCGACCATGACATCGATCAGGAACCTCGACACGGCAATCGGCCGCCACTCCAGCATCGTCCACTGGTACGCGCAATGGGGTGACGCCGGCTCGGGCAGCTTCGCGGCCAACCAACCATGGATGCTGAAAGCTGTTCGCAACTACAGCTCGGTGGGCGTGGCTGGCGCGACCCCCTTGATCACGTGGGAGGCCTGGGGTCCAGCTCCGATGACCGTCGCGAACAATACTTTTCCCTTGACTAAGATCGCCGCCGGCTCGTTCGATGCGTACATCGACTCATGGGCCGTTGGTCTGCGCGGCTACGGCGCCACGGTTCTCCTTGACTTCGGGCACGAGATGGATGGCAACTGGTACCCATGGGGCAATGCGGTAAACGGAAACACACCTGCGCAGTACATCTCTGCGTTCCGCCACGTCCACGATCGTTTCGTACTGGCCGGCGCGACCAACGTTCAGTTCGTATGGAACCCGAACGTGTGGAACCCGGCAGGCGTCGACCAACGCGCGTTCTATCCGGGCGATGCCTACGTCGACTGGATGGCAATCGACGTGTACAACTGGGGCTCTGGCGGCGGCGGCTGGGCCTCGTTGGCGCAGGGTCTGACCGTCGTACAGACGTATGCCCGAGTCGCCTCCCTCAACGCCAAGCCCATGATGCTCGCGGAGTGGGCGAGCGCGGAACCCGTGGCCGGCGACCCCGCGGGCGTGACCAAGGGACAATGGACGGTCGACGCCGCGTCTGCGATGGGGTCACAGTTTCCAAGGCTGAAGGCGGCCATCTGGTTCAACCAGGAGGGCAGCACCTTCGCCCTGGATTCTTCCGCCGGATCGCTCGCCGGCGCGGCGACCGCCTTCGGTGGATGTGGATCGGCAGCGCCGCCGCCACCACCACCGAGCCCGGTCGCGAGCCCGCCTCCGGTTCATCCACCGAGCCCTGCTCCGCTTCATTCACCGAGCCCGGTTCCGCTTCATTCACCGAGCCCGGTTTCGCTTCATTCACCGACCCCGGCTGCCGGTCATTCACCTGGCCCCGCCGCCAACCCCCCGAAAAGCTCCCCCAAGAGCCCTCCACCGATCGCGGGCCACACGAACACGAGCCCAAAACCTACCGGCCCCGCATCGCCGAAAGCCGGCACGGGCGGTACGGCTGCGTCGCCGCTGACGGCCCGGCTGACCGCGTATTACGCGGCCGACCCCGGCCTGGCGGCGTTGACTGCCGGCGCCGCGCTGTTGCTGCTTGTGTTCTTCACCTGGGCGATTCCGCAAACGTTAAAGGCTGTGATCGGCCAGCGCAGGCGATGACAACCTGATGCAGCCGACCGGGACCTGCGGCCCAGGCGCCTAGGCAAGGGTCTCGGACTCGGCCGGTACTCGAGATGCATGGCCGCGGCGGCCGCCCATTCCCGACCAGGTGACGGGCCAATACGCTCAATCTCAAGTGATACCCGGGACCCAACCTATCCATGGTGGCGACCACCCCACCAGGTGCTGCCTGATCCGGCAGGGTTATTACCCGCTTGATCCTCGCGTGCGCCGGGAGGTGGAGGCGCTGGCGATGGCGGGCCACGAGGTGGACGTCATCTGCCTGCGCCGCCCGGGCGAGCCACCGTTCGAAAGGCAAGGCCAGGTTACGGCGCACAGGCTGCCGATCGCCACGCGGCGACGCGGCCGATTCAACTACGTAATCCAGTACGGCGCCTTCTTTGCCGTCGCGTCGGCGTTGGTCACAATCCTGCACCTTCAGCGCCGCTTCGACGTCGTCCAGGTCAACACCATGCCCGACTCACTGGTCTTTGCGGCTCTGGTGCCCAAGCTCCTGGGAGCGCGGGTGCTGCTGGATCTGCACGAATGCATGCCGGAGTTCTACGCGGTCAAGTTTGGCGTTGGGCTCCGTCACCCGGCCGTTCGCCTCGTGGCGTGGATCGAGCAGGCGGCGATCCGCTTTGCCGACCACGCCATCACGTGCACAGCCCAGATGCGCAAGGCATTCGAGTCCCGTGGCGCACGAGCGGAAAGGATCGACGTCATCATCAACTCCGCGAACGAGGACGAGTTCGATCCCGAACGTTTTCGATCGACGAAGACGGCGCGGGATGAGTTTCGGCTCATCTGCCACGGCACGGTCGAGCGGATATTTGGGCTCGATGTCATCGTGCGCGCGGTCGCGCTGCTCAAGGAGGACATACCAGGGCTTCGCCTTGACATCTACGGCGAGGGCTCCGCACTGCCTGACGTCCAGTCGCTGGCGCGAGAGCTGGAGATCTCGGACCGAGTACATACGACCGGCAAATTCGTGCCGCTTGACGACCTGGTGCAGGCGATCGCAAATGCGGACGCGGGCATCGTCGCACTTCGACGCGACGCGTTTCGCGATCTCACGCACTCCAACAAGATGTTCGACTACATCGCGATGCGCAAACCCGTCGCAGTTTCGCGGACGGGCTCGGTCATGGCTTATTTCGACGAGACCTGTTTCGAGATGTTCAACGCGGGCGACGAACGCGATCTCGCTCGCGCCATCCGCGAACTGCACGCGGATCCTGGTCTGCGTGCCAGGCTCGTGGCCAGGGCGGCACAGGTGAACGAGCCCTACCGGTGGCCGCACCAACGTGAGCGTTACCAGGAGATCGTCAGAAGGCTGATGCCAGTCCATCCGAGCAAGTCGTCCCAAACCGAGCGCGCGGCACGAGCGGAGCCACCTGTTGAGGCCTGACAAGATCGAGAAGTCCGTGGGGGGCGACGTCTGGTTGTACAGCCCCTGCCTGGTTCGCTTTCGTAAGCTGCAGCCATCGGTGCGCTTCTACGCGTTCGAAGCCAACCCCGATACGGCCACGAGGCTGGCTCGGAGCGCGGAGCCCGAAGAGGTCGTGGGGGCCGGTATTGCCCTGTCCGATCGAGGTGGACCGTTGACCTTCGGGTATGGCTCGACTTCGCTCACCTTTGGCGTGGCCGGATCGCCGGGGTCGCAACGACTCGGTTCCAGCAGCGTGCAGGTCGAGGCAAGGCGCCTGGACGGGCTGGAGATCGAGGGAGATTAGCTGGTCTTCGCTCGGACCGGCTCGGCCGCCCGTAAGAAACAAGCGGGGCGTTGGCAGTCGATGCTGGGACAGTGGCCGCCCGCACCCGAGCACAGCGGCCCAAATGCATCCGTAAACGCCCATTCCTTTCCGGGCCCGGTGGCCATTAGTTTCAATCTGCCGCGAGGCTTCAGATGGCAGATATTCAAAGGGAGGGCCTCAATTGGAGCCCGCAGTCGACGGGTTGATGCCTGTCGTCGCGGTCGCGTGGGACAACCACCAGGGTCGAACCCAGGCCCTCGCGACAGCCCTGGGCGGGCGTGCCTGGTACCTCCGCAGCCGGCCAGCCCAGAAAGCTCTGCTCCCGTTGCGCTACCTCGTCGATGGAGTCCGGATGTGGAGACTGCTTCTGCGTCGCCGGCCAGTGGTGCTCATCGTCATCACGCCCCCGATCGTCGCGCCCCTCGTCGCCTCGTGCTGGTGCCTGACTCACCGATGCACCCTGGTGGTGGACTGCCACACCGGAGCCTTCCATTCTTGGAAGTGGCGGTGGTCGGCCCGGCTGCTGCGACCAGTCTTGCGGCAGGCGGTAGTCGCTCTGGTTCACACGCAGGGAGACCAGGAGCTGGTCGAGGCCTGGGGCGCGCGAGCGCTCCTGCTTCCGGACGACCTGCCCCATGGGCGGGACGCTTCGCCTTTGCCGGGCGCGTCCGGACCGCGCGTGGTTGTAGGTGGAAGCCTTGACGGGAACGAACCGGTGTCAGCGGTCATCGAGGCCGCCCGGTTGATGCCCCAGGTCGAGGTGCGTCTCACCGGCGATGTGCATCGGGTGCCGCTTTCGGTCCGGCGCGCCGCGCCGTCAAACGTCGTCTTCACCGGCTGGCTCGACTACTCGAAGTTCCTTGGTGAGCTGCTTACGGCCAACGTCGTCGCGGTGTTCAGCACCGATCCTCACATCATGAACCGGGCTGCCTTCGAGGCCGTTGGGCTGGAACGGCCGCTCGTGCTGTCGGACCTGCCGGGCCTTCGCGTGCGATTCGGGCCCGCCGCGCTTTTCTCACCCAACGATCCGAGAGGGATGGCGGACGGGATGCTCGACGCTCTTGCTCGACAGGATGAGCTTGCGGCGAGGAGCAAAGAGCTCCAGGCTCACCTTCGTGCCCAGCACCAGCAAGCACTCACGCGATTGAGGACCATGGTCAAGCTGCCGCAAGAAGGTTCTTCCCCAGGAGTCGGGGGGCCGCTGGCACTCACGCCAGTAAGTGGGATTGATGACTGATACGGCAGAGTCTGTCCACCAGCACGCCCAGCGTTCGCGAGTGGGCCGAGTCAGATGGGCTCGCCTGCTGGTGGCGGAGAACGGCCTTCGTTGGACGGCGTATGCCGCTTTGCTCGCCGGTCTCAAGCACGCGGGCCTATTTGTGGAGAGGCGACTGGCTCGGCTCGAACAGCGCCACGGCTTGAACGCCCGCACCGGCCGAGCCGTCAATTACGAGTACTGGCAGAGGTGGGATTGGTCGCTCGCGGGCGAGGAGTGGACGCCTTCCGACGAATGGAAGCGTTCGCTGATCGAAGAGGTGATGTTGGCGAACCTCAAGCCGGCAACCACGATCATGGAGATCGGGCCTGGGGCCGGCCGATGGACTGAAGCGCTTCAGTCCATCGCGAGGCGCCTGATCCTTGTCGATCTCTCCGACCGCTGCATCGAGCTGTGCCGCCGGCGATTTGCTGAGGCCGGGAACATCGAATTCCATGTCAACGATGGAAAGAGCCTGGGGGCCATCGCCAGCGACAGCGTCGACGGGGTCTGGTCGTTTGATGTTTTCGTGCACATCGCCCCACCGGACGTGGACGCCTACGTTGCCGAGATAAGTCGAGTCCTGCGACCTGGAGGTCGTGCGGTCATTCACCATGCCAAGGCCGGTCGGGCACAGGGCGCCGCGGATGTCGGCCAGCGAAGCAACATGACGGCCGCCCAGTTCGCTGAGATGGTCGCAAAACGGGGCCTCACCTTGATTGACCAGTTCGACTCGTGGGGCCCAGAAGGTCGGTTCAAGGTGACGACCAGGTGGGACGTCATCAGCGTCCTCGACAAGCCTCTCTGACTCCAGGATCTCGATCGAATGAACGTCAAGACGCTCGGCCGCATCGTCCTGGAACCGAGGCGAATCCCTCGCGAGCTCCTGCTTCGCTGGCCGCGGGCCTCGTTTGAGAGCAAGCTCAAATGGGACGCCCTGGAGCGGCCCGGGTATGCCTACGGAACATTTCATGCCGCGCGACAGGCGCAAGCTCTAGGCCTGGGCGGGATCTCAGTGATCGAGATGGGGGTGGCCGGAGGGCGCGGACTGCTGGCTCTTGAGGGTCACGCGAGAGCTGTCGAGGAGCTGCTCGGCATCAAGATCGACGTCTTCGGATTTGACCTCGGTTCGGGCTTGCCGGAGCCCAGGGACTATCGAGATATGCCGTATGTGTGGCGGTCGGGCTACTTCGCCATGGACGGCAAAGCGCTCCGTGATCGGCTGCGAAGCGCGGAAATCGTTGTTGGCGACGTCTCCGTAACCGTCCCGGAATTCATGGCCCGGCCAGGTCTCCACCGCATCGGGTTTGTCGCCTTCGATCTCGATTACTACTCGTCGACCGCGGCCGCCCTGGAGCTCCTCTCGGCCGGCGACCACTCACTACTACCTCGGGTCTTTTGCCATTTTGACGACGTCGTCGGCGACGACCTGGAATTGCATTCCGAATACACCGGGGAGCTGCTGGCGATCGCCGAGTTCAACGCGAGCCACTCGGACCGAAAGCTGGCGCGGATCAACGGGCTGGTGTACAAGCGCGCCCTCGCCGCGGAGTGGAACGCTAAGCAATACGTTCTGCACTGCTTCTCACATCCCCTGTACGAGAGGCACATTGGTCGCGCGGCCTGGCAGGTTCCGATCGCGTGATCGCGCCGTCGACTCCGATGTAGGCGATACAGCCGCCGGCCAGGTCCTGGACCGCGGGCGCTGCCGCCCGCGCCCGCCACCACCTTGCCAGCTCGCGAGGCAGTGCGTGGTGGAAATCAGCCCGCGTCGCCATCGCCGAAAGGAAGTCGGAATACATGCGCCAGGTCTGAGGCGTGCGCAGGTAGTCCGGGTGAGCGTTCAAGAGCGCCATCCCACCGTGGGCGCGGATGAACTCCACTTTTTCCAGCCACAGTCGCGGCTGACTCTCGCCCAAGACCTCAGCCACGGTGTAGTCCTGCGCAAGCGTGTAAGGGAGCTCGATGAACTTTCCGAGCTGGAATGGCCAGATGCACATGGTTCCACCAGGGATCGGCTCGTACGGGTCGGTATCGAAGAACGAGCCGTCGTACTCGATGTCGAGCGTCTGCATCCATTCTGGATTTCTGAGTGTCAGGGGAGCCCGAAAACCGACCGCCCCGAACTCGCCGATGAACCGATTCATTCGTTCCGCTCGGCGAATGAATTGGCGGTGCGACCCGAAGTCCTTTCCGTCATGCCTGAGCCCGTGCAGGCCGATCTCGAACCCCCGGGCCCGTAGCTCCTCCATCAGTCCCCGGTCGACGCGATATCGCTCAGGCACGAAGTTGAAGGACGACCGGAAGCCGAAGCGGGCATCCAGGTCGGCGACGTTGAGCGCCGACGCCTGGCCTTCAGCGGTCTCGATGTCGTGGGTCAATACAAAGGCGTACCGCCGCCCGCCAGGCCAGAAGCCGATGAAGGGCACGCTCGAGCGGTGCAGGAGCTGGAGCAGGTGGCGGACGGCTCCAAACTGGAAGCGCACATACCTGCTCTCGATCGGCCAGGTCAAGTGCCGCGCCGAGGATCGCTGAGTTCCATATGCCCGCTTCACGTGGCGGGTCAGCGAGCGCGGCAAAAGCGGTTTGAGGGTGTAATAGGCACGCGTGGCGTGGCCCAATTCCCAGTGGCCGGGGCCGAACTGGCCTTCCCCGAGCGTCTGTGTGAGGATGGAGTCGATCCGCTCGCTCTGCGCGCGCGGTCCGGGGGGCAGGACCGCCGCCGATCTTCTTATGGCCTCGGCCCAGGTCTCCGCGGCGGGGGGAGGATCTACCAGCAAGCGCCAGAAGTGGCTGGGTGAGTTCTCCGCGTACAGCTCGTCGCTCACGCCGCGTACCTGTAGAGCAGCTCGCCCACCGCCCGACAGACCACCATGGGCGAGCGCCGGATGATGTGACGCAAGATTCCCGCGGTCCTCGCGCCGCCATGTGGCTCGCTGCCGGTCCCAATGTGCGAATACATGAGTGGCATTTCGCTCGAGCCCCAGGCGGCTTTGAACTCGCGCAGGCTCTGATGGCCCGCATCCGTCCGACCGAAGTCGTACGCCCGGTACCTGTTGACACAGCCCCACTCCATCGCGGTCCAGTGGATCAGAAAGTTGGCGCCCAGCCGCCAATACGCGCGGTCTGACGCCCCGTACTTGTAGATGAGATGGCGGTTCCAGGTCAGGAAGAGGGCTGTGGCGATCGGCGTCTGGCCGACTCTTGCCATGATCACGAAGCCGTCACCGGGTTCGATCACCTGCTCCCATATGCTCCGAATGAACCGCAGTGGCTGCACCGGAACTCCCTGGCGGCGGCGTGTCTGGCAATGGAGCCGGTAGAAGGTCGCCAAGTCGGCGACCGACCGGCTCAGGGTCACCTCGACTCCGAACTCCCGCGCTCGCCGGACGCGCTTCTGGATCCGGTTTCGGTGCAGGCGGCGAAACAGGACCTCAGGCTCGGGCTCGAGGTTGACCAGGTGCCTCGTGCCGATCTGGCGGGTGAGGGCCCGTGTGGCTGGGGGCAGCTCAGCCCGCACCTCGAGGGTTGGTAGATCGTCGCTCGCTTGCCACCGCACCAGAGCCTGTACGAAATCGGCCGCGCTCACCCCGTCATCGACGACGGGAGGGCAGTGATCCGTATACGGAAGTGAGACCAGGCGATTGCGGCCCAGGAGATCGCGAACCTTCATCACCGGCAACCCCGCCAGGACTCCACCATCCTGGCCACGCATCACCAGGACGAAACTGGGGAAGCCGTAGGTCCTTGAAACCGCGTTCGACCAGGCTGGAGTGTGGAAGGTGGTCGCATCCCGGCCGTTTTGGACGAGTCGAAGCCAGCCGGGCTCGTCCTGGCTGCAGACGATGAGCTGGGTGCCCTGCACGTCCTCGGTGCCAACCGAGCCGGCGTCAATCTGTCGCACCGACCGGACCCTGCCCATCCAATCCACAACCTACGGCGGTACCGCCTATTGCGTGATGGCCGAAAGCGGAAGCATCCGGGCTGATGTCCCATGCTCAACGGGACCCCACTCGTGAGGTGTGCCAACCAACCCATTGCTGAGCCGCGACAGCGCTGGTCTGCTGCTCAGTAGAGGATTGTGATGCGAAAGGTCTCTCGAGTTATCGCGGCGCTGGCGCTTGTGATTGCAGCGTTGGGCGTCGGCGGGGCATCGCCGGTTCTGGGCGCCGCGGGCAACATGGTGGCCGACGTCAGCACCCCGGAGGGCGCCGTCCCGGAAATCGGCCTCAGCTTCGACGGGCAGTATCTCTACTACGCGGAGAGAAACGGTGCGGTGCTTCACCGGATCGACGTGCCGCCGCTGTGCGGCACTCCGTGCGTGACGAGCGTTGCGACTGGCCACATCGACATCGCGATCACCTCGCCACTGAATCCGCTCGGGATTGGCGGGATCAACGCGATGTCGTACGACAGTCGCCGCGGCACCTTCTGGGCCGTGGGCGGCGATGGCCTCACGATCTACCAGCTGAGCAAGACAGGCGTCGCCACAGGGGCATTCTCCATCGATCCCGTCCAGGGTCGACCCGGCGCCTGCAAGACGACCATCTGCTGGTCGTCGCTCGTGGACGGTCTTGCGTACGACGCCGCCGACGACACGCTGTGGTACAAGCCTGACGCTTCGAATCGGATTTACCACTATCTGTCGCACGGTGACCTGGTGGGAAGGGCGATTCTCGCGCCAACCCCGTACGTGGACACCGACGTGGCGCCCAACGACCTGGCCTCGCAGTGTGGGTTCAACTACCCGAGCTGGGTCGTGGTGGGCGGAGCAGACCTCTTCATCGGAGCCGACAAATGCCAGTACTACTTCGAATTCACCAAGGCCGGAACCATGGTCGGATGGGCTGCGTATAACAATCGCGGGACTCCCGATGGCGACGCGGAGTGCGACAGCCTGAGCTATACACCGGTGAGCGTCTTCTGGGCGCGCGATGTCAATGACGGCCACATCCGGGCCTTCGAACAACCCTCGCCAGTTGCATGCGTGTATGGCGGGGGATGAGCAGCAAGCTTCGAGCCGCGGTGCAGACTGCTCGAGGGCTCCCCGCAAGTAAGGGGCGATAGGACGCCCCCTACTGCTTGGGGGAAGCCAGGGATGTCAAAGTTGCGTCTTCAAGATTGCGGTTGCTTCCTTAATCCGGGCTGTACGAAACCTTGGAAACGGCTTGGAACTAATGGACAGAGGAGCCGGCCAGAGGCAGGTCGACCTCGAAGGTCACGCCGCCGCCACTGGTCTCCTTCACGTTCACCTTTCCGCCATGAGCGCTGACCACAGCGCTGACGATGGAGAGTCCGAGCCCCGCGCCGCCGCTGTCGCGGCTGCGGCTCGGGTCCGCGCGGTAGAACGGTTCGAAGATGCGGTCCATCTCCTTGGCCTGGAGCCCAGGCCCGTGGTCGACGACTGACATCCGTCCCGTCCCGTTCTGGGTCGATACGCCGATCTCCACCGCCGATTGCTGCGGCGTATGGACCAGCGCATTGCGGACGAGGTTGCCGACCACCTGGCGCAAGCGGAGGTCGTCGCCTTCGACCACGACCGGACCTGGCGCGGTCAGCGTGATCTGACGCTGAGGCGCCACTGCCCGCGCGTCGGCGGCCGCGTCCGCCGCGATCGCCTGCAGGTCGACGGGCTTCCTCTCGAGAGGCCGGCCCTGGTCGAGGCGTGCGATGAGGAGCATGTCGTCGACCAGGGTCGACATGCGCACCGATTCTTCCTCGATGCGCCGGCGCGCCAGCTCGGCGTCATTCGGCGACTCGTTGGCGCCGCGGCGGAGCATCTCGGAGTAGCCGCGGATCGAGGTGAGGGGTGTGCGCAGCTCGTGCGAAGCGTCGGCGATGAAACGTCGCAGCCGGTTGTTGGATTCGGTGCGTTCGGCGAACGCCGCCTCGATCTGGCTCAACATCCCGTTCAGGGCGAGGCCGAGCCGGCCGATCTCGGTCTTGGGCGTGGCGGGCTCGACGCGCCTGGTGAGGTCGCCCGCCGCGATGTCGGCCGCTACCCCTCCCATCTTCTGAAGCGGCTGCAGGCTGACCCGGATGATGATCAATGCGAGCAATGCGGTCGCAGCGAGCACGCTCACGCCGATGAGTGACTCGAGCAGGAGGAGCTGGCTCAGCGTCGCCAGGACGGGAGTCAACGGGATGGCGAAAACAACGAATCGGCCACCTGGCGCAGCCGGCGTGGCGAAGAAATTCTCCGGCCAATCGGTCACCCGATACTTCGACACCCCTCCCGTGCCTTCGACTGTAAATGGCGCAGCGGGAATGTCGGTGCCTGCGTTGGGGAGGGTTTTCGGAAGCACCGGCGCCGCATTCGACGCAGTCGCGCCGAATGCTTGCACGCCGCAAGCAGCAACGATCTTTCCATCGGTGTCGATCAATTCCGTGATCGTTCCGGGGTCAAAGGTGGTCCCCGTAGCCGGCCCGCGTCCATGGCAGCTCGGGTAGTTGGCGAGGGCTGTTCGAGCGGTTTCAACCGTGGAAAGCGACTTGAGCTGGTCATCGATTCGGCTCACGAGAGATGACTGAAGCGTCAGGTAGGTGGCGACGTCCGAAACCAGCAGGCCGACGGCGACGAGGGAAATGACTCCGATCAGCAGCCGCCCCCGCAGGGACAGGGTCATTTTCGCGGCGTTCTGAGGACGTATCCGACGCCGCGCACGGTCTGGATCAGGGGTGGCTCATAGCGATCGACCTTGCGGCGCAGATAGCTGACATATGTCTCCAGCACGCTGGCGTCTCCTCCGAAGTCGTAGTGCCAGACGTGGTCGAGGATCTGGCTGCGCGTGAGCACGCGGCCCGCGTTGATGAGCAGGTAGCGAAGCAGCCTGTACTCGGTGTTGGTCAGGTCCACGACGTGGCCGTGGCGGCGCACCTCGTGCGCCTCATCGTCGAGCTCGAGGTCGGCCAGCGAGAGCTTGCCGCTGTCGGCATCGCTGCCGTGCCGCCTCAGGACGACGCGGACCCGCGCCATGAGCTCTTCGATGCTGAAAGGCTTGGTCACGTAGTCGTCGCCGCCGATGGTCAGACCATGGACCTTGTCATCGGTCGCGTCCTTGGCGGTGAGGAAGATGATCGGGACCTTGGTCCCCGCATTGTTCAACCTGCGCAGCACCTCGATGCCATCGATGTCGGGCAGCATCACGTCGAGAATCACGAGCGCCGGGGAGAACTGAGTCACTGCTGTGAGCGCGCCGCGGCCGGTGGCGGCAGTTTTGACCGAGAACCCTTCGTAGCGCAGGGCCATTGCCACCAGCTCGGTGATGTTCGGCTCGTCATCGACGACCAGGACCCGAGCGCCGTCCTTGTTCACGTCCCCATGCTGATCCAGCTTCCTGGGAGTTTGCTCAGAGACCGTTGGGAAACGGGTCCGAATCAGCCGAGCGCTCCGGCCATCCGGAGACCCGGTGGACGTTGCCCGCGAGATCGACGAGCCGGGCCGGCAGCCTTCTCGCCTCGAGCCAGGGGATCGCGCCGCGGCTCATGACGATGGCGGCGGTCGACGCAATGTTGGCGTCGACACAGGTGCCCGCCACGACGCTGGCGGTGCGCCAGCAGCTGTCGGCCGGCAGGCCGGTCGCCGGGTCGATGATGTGGTGGAGGACGACGCCGCCTCGAGTCCAGCGCCGTACGGTGGTGCTGGAGGTGGCGATCCCTCCCGACTCGATCCTGACGGCCTCCTCCGTGTCGTCGATCGGGGCGGCGCTGTCCTCGCTCGTCTGGATCGACCAGCCCTGGTCTGGCGCCTCGCCCGCGACCGCGATGTCACCACCCAGGCTCACCAGCACGCCGCCTCCATCGATTGCCTTGCTCGCCGCCGCCGCCGCCAGGTCCGATGTCAGCGCCTTGGCGGTGGCGCCGAGGTCGATCTCGACTCCACGAGGCAGGCGGACCGTGCGGGATCGAATGTCGAGGCGCACCGCCCGCCACCCCGGGACGCGCTCGGAATACAGGTGGATCTGTTCGCCATCGACGGGCACCAGGGCAAAGTCGGTGTCATAGCCCGCGAGCCGGATCGCCGACCCGATGGTCGGATCGACCGCGCCGCCGCTGAGCTCGGCCCCCCGCAGAGCGGCGGCGATCGCCTGGGTGAGCAGCGGGCTGACGGCGACATCGCGATCGGGCGAGGCGTTCAGGAGGCTGAGCTCGCTGTCCTCTCGAAAGCGGCTGGCCGCACGGTCCATCGCCGCGACGACCCCGTCCACCGCGGCTCTGGCCGCTCGAAGCGAGCCGGGCCTCGTTACGACGACGCGTAGAGTTCCACCGAGCGCCCGGCCGTCGGCGATCCCAAGCACTGTGCTGCTCATCTTTCCTTCTCCTTTGGGGCGCCCTGCGCGCGCCCGGCGCTCCTTGTCTCGGCCCGTCGCAGGGCGATCGCCAGCACCGGGCAGTCGTCGACCGCGCGCTGGGCCAGGCCCATCAGGTGGTCGGGAACCGGACCGGGGGTGATGATCGGGTAGCCCCAGGAGTCGAGCCGGATCATCTCCGGCAGGATTTCGGCGCACAGCCCGCGCCCATCGCACTTGATGCGATCGACCGAGAGCTCGAGCTGCCTGGTCACGCGGAGCGCCTCAAGTGGGCCGGGTGGTGGGCGAAATCGTCGCCGAATGTCTGCATCGCCGAATGTAGGAACATGACGGCGCCGTCGGGGTGTTTGCACGCGCCGCGACCATGCACCTCGCCGGACCAGCGCTGCAGCCGCTGCAGGTCGCCGGGATCGGTGCCCCGCTCGGCGATCCTGGTGCAGGCGTCGGCCAGAGCCCGCAGGCCGAAGAAGCACGGTCCACATTGGGCCGAGCTCTCGCTCGCGAGGTAGCGCATGATGCCGGCGACCTCGCAAACGGGGCACTGCCTGGCGGGCAACACGCCTATGACGCCGCATCCGAGCGACAGGCTGCCGGCCCGCAGGGCGATGGGGTCGATGGGCAGGGACCAGGCGTCGGCGGATTCGATCCACCGGCCGAAGTAGCCGCCGAGCAGGACGGCGCGAGCGGGTTCGGATGGTCCGCCCGCGAGCTGCACGGCTTCACCCAGAGGCGTGCCGATGTTGACCTCGAACACGCCGGGAGATCGCACGGCGCCGGCGACCGTGATCAGGACGGTGCCGGTGGCCGCGCCGGTGCGGGCTATCAGTGCGACGTGGGCGAGGGTCTCCACGTTCTGCACCAGCGTCGCCGCGCCTCCAACCCCACGCTCGCGAGGCGGAGGCGGGTTGGTGGTTGGCGTCGCGATCCCGGCGTCGACCAGGTGCACGGTGGCGCTGGAGTCGCCGGCGACGTAGCGGGCCGGAGCGGTGGCGATCCGGACCAGGCGGCGCTCGTGATCGGTGCGCTCGGCGACCGCTTCCGTCATCGACCGCAGCGCCGCGTGGTGCCCCTCGCCGATGTACAGGACCACCTGTTTCGCCCGCACCGTCGCGGCCGCCAGGAAAGCGCCGTCCAGGATGAGATGCGGGCGCGAGGTCATCAGGAGGCGGTCCTTCTTGCTGTGAGGCTCGCCTTCTGCTCCGTTGACGACGACCACCGCAGAACCCCGCGAAGCACCTGCCACCGCGCGCCACTTGAGGCCGACCGGGAAGCCCGCGCCTCCACGTCCCGTGAGCTCAGTGCGGACTAGCAGGTCGATCAAGGCGGGTCCGCCCTTCGGCGCCGGGCCAAGCCTCCTCACGTGCGCGGCAAATCGTTCAGGCCCCATCGAGGGGTTGGGTCCCGCCAGGAGCTGTGGCGCGCTCATTTCGGCTCCCGCCTGTCCACCGCGGCCTGGAAAGAGGACCGAGCGGTCGCGAGAGGATCGCGGTTGCCGGCAATGAATCGATAGCCGATCGCGGCCAGGACGGCCACGACGCAGATAGCCTGGAGCGTGAACAGCCAGGCCGACCAGGCGTCGGTCCCGGTGCCGGCGCCATGGACGACGGCGATCGGCCACGACGCGTACGCGAGCCAGTGCACGAGGCGCCAGGCGAACTGGCCGACGAAGCCGCGCACGAGGCTGGTCAGGACGATGGCGAGCAGCAGCTCGAAGGCGATGGTTCCGAGGCCGAGCCAGAAGGTCCGGTAGTAAGAGGAGAAGGGGACCACGGCAGTCAGCCATCCGAGATGAGTGAAGGGGTCGACGACGGCGGTGATGATGTGCAGCGCCAGGAACACGAGGGTCATGAGCGCGAGGTTCCGGTGAAGGCCTGCGGTGAGGAAGCGAGGCCAGCTGGTGCTCTGGACGCGGAGGACGGAAAGGATTCCCAGCACGACCACGGCGCTGAGCAGGACGAGGCTTACCGCGCCGGCGCCGCGGGTCGTGTACCAGAGAAGCGTGTTGCTCAAGAGCTCAGGATCCGCCCGAGACCGCCACTCCAGAGCTGGACGAGCCGGTGACCGGGGTGGTCGACGATTGGAGCCCGGACGAGGTGCTGGTCGAAGTGGATGAGGAGGAGGTTGACGTGGTCGAGGCGCTGGCGGTTGCGCTCGTGGTCTTGGTGCCCGGGATCGTGTAGGCGCTGACGGCCCCGAACAGGCCGACGCCGAGGACCGCGCTGACCGCGGCGCCGGTGGTCAACCGGTTGAGGAGGCGCATGGCCTCGTCACGGGCGCGCACCCGGTCCTGGGTCGCATCGTTGGTTTCCACGCTGGTAAGTGTTGCCCTCGCCTCTGAACGCTAAATGGGAGCTTCCTGTGAAACGCCTGTGGGCGTGAAACGGTAATGGTTCCCTTCAGAGCGTTGGACGCCCGGTGAGGCGCACTCAATAAACTTCCCAGCGTGCCGCCCCCGTAGCTCAGGGGATAGAGCAGGACGGTCCTAACGTCAAGGTCGGGGGTTCGATTCCCTCCGGGGGCACTTCCGTCGTGGGCACCACCGCTGGCTGCAGCTCAGGGGAACGTGCGCCTCGCCGCTGATGCCGGTTGGGGCGGCGGCAGAATCTTGATGTCGGTGCTCACGATGCGCACTGAGTAGATCGGTGGGTCGCCCACAACGAAGCAATCCAGCTCTGCCACGTCCCTGGTGTCCAGAGGGGGGAAGGCCTGGTCACAGGTCGCGGAAACGACGTCGGCCCTGCCGGCCGGCCGGTAGTTGAGGATCAGCTCGCCGACGCCACCACGCCCGGGACCGCCCTCGTTCTGGATCTGCGCGTGCATGGTGCACGACCCCTGAGGTTGCGCGGGCGGCGCCTGGTAACACGAGGCGCGCACCGCACCCGTGAGCCGGTAATGCGGCGGTGGCGGTTTGGGCGCTGACTGCGTGCAGGCGAAAGAGGCGATGCAGCAGCCGGCTATGAGCGGTATCACGAACGGACGGGACCACATGAGCGATCGCGTAGCGTAATCATCGCCATGCGCTGCTGGGCGTGCCTCTCGGGAGCCGCACTCGCAATGTGCGCACTGTCGCTGGGGCTGCTCTTCACCAGGCCGGCGCCTGAGAGCTACGACGCACAGATCATGTTCCAGGTAACCCAGAGCGTGGTCGATCACGGCAGCTTCACCGTGTATCACGACCCATTTAGCGTGAACATTCCCTACTCGGTCTTCGGCATCGGAATGTCGCTCCTGATGGCCCTCCCCTATTGGGTTGCTGAGCATCTGCACCAGGGTCCCGGCACATTTGTGATGGCCGTCAATGCCGCCGTCGTTGCCGCCATCGCTGCCGCCGTGTTCGCGCTGGGCCTGGCGACACGCGCCACCGCACGCCAGTCACTTGCCGCGGCGGCGCTCACAGTCTTTGGGACATTGCTCCTTCCATACGTTGCAACCGGCTTCTCCGAACCCTCCGTGGCCCTGGCGATCGCCCTCGGTTTGATAGGTGTGCAGACGAATCGACCAGTCGTGACCGGTGCCGCCGCCGGATTGGCGCTGCTAATGCGGGTCGACTCGGCCTTACTCGTGGTGCCAGTGCTCGGTGTGGCCGCCTGGGTCGCCGGCGCACGCTCGTGGCAGGCGGCGCTGCGCTTCTCGGTTGCGCTGATGCCGGCAGCCATCGTCACTGCGGCATACGACACGTTGCGCTTCGGTGCCCCGTGGCGCGCAGGGTACTTCTTCGCGACTTTTAATCACCCCCTTGTTGCCGGGCTGTACGGTCTCCTTCTCTCGCCGGCGGCCGGCCTGTTCATCTACGTGCCGATGCTGCCCATTGCACTGGTCGGTTTGTTCCTCGCGATGCGCCGGCTGCCATTGCTGGTTGCCACGGCTGCGGTGCTGCTAGCGGTGCGATTTCCCTTTTATGCGGTGTGGACCTCGTGGTCGGCGTACTGGGCCTGGGGACCGCGGTACCTGGTTCCCGCGATGCCGGTGCTCGCGGTCGGCCTGGTGGAGGTGTGCCGGCGTTGGTCTGGGCTTCATTTAGGGGTCAAGGCGGCTCTGGCTCTCGTGCTTGCGGTAAGCAGCCTGGTCCAGGTGGTGGGAGCGGCGGTCGGCTATGACCATGCCGTGATGTTCAGTGCGATGCTGCGCGCGCATCCCCCGGTTCTCGGGCCTGGTTTCGTAGTGGACGAATCCCTGCCGAGCACTCAGGCGGTCTTTGATCGGGTCCTCTTCGACTGGTCGCTGTGGCCGATTCCAGATGAGGCGCGCGACCTTGTGCAAGGGCGGTACCTCAGCAGCCACTGGCTGGCGCCCACGCCCAACTTGACGGTGATCGCCGCCCTGCTGATTTGTGGCGCGCTGGCCGGGGCTGTCGCGGTCGCTGCCGCGAGATGGTCTGATAGGCGGGCAAAGGCTGCGCCGGGGTAGACGCCACGCAGGTCGCCGGACAAGGCTCACCCGGTTACGAGCTCGCGGCCTCCCACGATGCGGAGCAGCAGATCGAGAAGGGTCGACCGCTCTTTCTCGGACAGCTGGGCGAACGAGGCGGCAAAAACGCCTTCCGCGATCGGGCGGCCCGCCCGAAGGATTTTCCGGCCGGCGGGAGTCAGACGGTGTTCGATCCGCCGGCCTCGGCCCGCGCGCCGGCTGATCAGCTCCTGGGCGGCGAGCCGGTTGGCGAGAGTTCCAAACGACTGATCGCTCTGAAACGTCTCGACCGCCAGCGTGTGGGCGGAAGCACCCGGGTTCCGGTCGATGGCCCGCAGCGCATCCCATTGGGCAAGCGTGGTGTGGACAGCGGCGAGACGCGTGTCGAGCGCTCGGTGGTGACGGTACTGGACCTGCTTGACAGCACGTCCCAGGGTCTCCAGGTTTGCAGGCATGACAGGAGCATACAACTGAGTAAGGTTGCATATATCAACATGTTGAGATAGAATCCGGACATGACAGCTCCATCGACCGATACCGTCGCGCTCGGCTCTGACCTCGAGATCACCGTCACCGAGTCGGGCGCGGGGAGGCCGGCCCTGATCCTCCACGGGGGCGGCGGTCCTTTCACCGTCGCCGGCATCGCCGGCCACCTGGCGGAAACGATGCACACGATCGTCCCGACCCACCCAGGCTGGAATGGGACGGACCGTCCCGAGTGGTTCACCGGTATCGATGATCTCGCCCTGACCTACCTCCAGTACCTAGAAGACAGGGACCTGCGCAACGTCCTCGTCATCGGCTCCTCGATGGGTGGCTGGATCGGCTCCGAAATGGCGGTGCGTGACGGCGCCGGCCGGATCACCGGTCTCATCCTGATCGACGCTGTCGGCATCAAAGTCGACGCTCACCCCATCCGCGACTTCTTCGCCCTCGACGCACGAGGCGTCGCGAAGTACGCCTGGCACGACTCCGATCGTTTCTACATCGACCCCGCTACCGTGCCCGCCGAGCAGGCCGCTCGGACGAAAGGCAACATGGCGACGATGCGCGTCGTCGCCGGCGAGATGTACGACCCCAAGCTGATACGCCGACTTGCAAGGGTCCGGATCCCGACCCTCGTCATCTGGGGCGACAGCGACGGCATCGTGACGCCCGCCTACGGAGCCGCTTTCGCCGGCGCGTTCCAGAACGGCCGCCTGGAGGTGGTCAAGGACGCGGGACATCTACCTCAGATCGAACAGCCAGACGCCAC
>DATFVI010000095.1:0-41536 GCA_035260405.1 Candidatus Dormiibacterota bacterium | reverse complement strand
GCGCCGCGGCCACCGACTGGGCGTTGATCGCCTGCGTGTCGGCAAGGCTCGTCTGTGCGTTGTTCATCGCCACCAGGGCCGACGCCACTGAGTTTTGAGCTGACGTCAGGCTCTGGGTCGTCGGGCCGGCCTGGTCTTGCGCCAGCTTGGCCTGGGCGCTCGACAGCGTCGCCTGCGCCTGCAAGAGCTGGGCGGAAAGCAGTGTGGCGTCCAGCGTGGCGAGTGGAGTGCCGGCGCCGACGGTCTGCCCCACCTGCACGTAAAGGTTCTGGACGGTCCCGGCGGAGGCGAAGTTGAGGTCGGCCTCGTTGACAGGTGTGAGGTTGCCCGCCATCCCGATGCTCTGCGTGATCGTTGCGTAGGTCACCAGCGCGGTTCGATATGTCGTGGTGACCCTGGAAGCCTGGGCATAGACGATCGTTCCGCCGAGGACAGCGGTACCGAGCACCAATGCGGCGAGCACTCTCCTGCGGAGGAGGTTTCTCAAGCGCAGGTTTCTCATCCCGAACAACGCTTCGCAAGGTTGCCGCCGGATTCTTAGAGATCCCTGTGGGAGCTCTCACAGATCGCTGGGGCCCCGACTCCGCTACGTTGACTGCGGTTCGACCGCGAAGAGTCAAGGTTTGATAAGCAACCTAGGTTGACATTTTTCCAATAGGCAACTACAGTTGCTTGCATGCCGACACCTCCTTCTCCGCTCGACGGCCCGGCCGATGGGCTTGCGGCCGCCTCGGCGCTGCGCGCGATCGCGGACGAGCTCGAGGACGCCGAGGTCGAGAGGGCGATGCGGGCCGGCTGGTCCTGGTCGCAGGTCGCTGAAGCCCTCGGAGTCACCCGCCAGGCCGTTCACAAGAAGCACTTGAGGCGGCTCTTGCTCGCTCAGATCGAGCTGCGGAGGCGAAACGGTGAGTAGGATCCTGGCGGCACGAAGACTCGCGCCCGTCCTGGTGGCATGGGGAATCGGGCCGAGCGTCTCCCACCAATTTGAGATCGAGGCGAAACGAGATGGGGCGAAGGCCATCGAGGCCGAGCACATGCTCCTCGCCCTGGCGGCCGGCCCCGACGGGGACGTGGCGAAGCTGCTCGGGGAGGCCGGCCTCGATTACCATCGGCTGGCTGCCGCCTTGCGGGACGAGCGTCGCCGCACACTGGCGTTTGCCGGCATGAAAGTGCCGGACACAAAGCTGGTCGCGACGACCGAGCTGGACGGCTCTTTGACGTTTGGAACGTCGGCCAAGGCGGCGATCAGGCGCGCGTTGGTCGGCGCCCGCCACGAACGGCACCGCAGGCACCTGCGCAGCACCGACCTCCTCGCGGGAATCCTCGATGCCGAGCTCGGCACGGTGCCTCGCGCTCTTGCCATCTCAGGGATCGATCGGGCCGAGATGGCGTCTCGCGCCTGGGGATTCAAGGGATGAGGCCGCCATGGCGCGCAATCGGCGATAAGGATGGGACTTACTGATTGCTGATAAAGCTTCTTCGCACCTACCTGAGGCCTTACACCTCGGCGCTGCTTGCCGTGGTCGCCCTCCAGCTGGTCTCGACGATGGCCAACCTGTATCTGCCGAGCCTGAACGCCGACATCATCGACAAAGGAGTCGCCAAGGGCGACACCGGCTACATCATTTCCACTGGCGGCTGGATGCTCGCCGTGACACTCGTGCAGATCGCCTGCTCGATCGCCGCGGTTTATTTCGGCGCCCGCGCGGCGATGTCGTTCGGCCGCGATGTCAGGTCAGCGATCTTCCACAAGGTCGGCACCTTCTCAGGACGCGAGGTCGCGCAGTTCGGCGCGCCGTCCCTCATCACCCGCAACACCAACGACGTGCAGCAGGTGCAGATGCTCGTCCTGATGACCTGCACGCTGATGGTCGCGGCTCCGATCATGTGCGTCGGCGGGATCATCATGGCCCTGCGGCAGGACATCGGCCTGTCCTGGCTCATGCTGGTCTCGATACCGGCGCTCGTGGTGGCGATTGGCCTGATCGTCGTGAGGATGGTGCCCCAGTTCCGGCTGATGCAGGCCCGCATCGACACGGTCAACCGCGTGCTGCGGGAACAGCTATCGGGAATCCGCGTCGTCCGCGCGTTCGTGCGGGAACGCGACGAGGCCGAGCGGTTCGCGGAGGCCAACGCTTCGCTGACCCTGACGGCGCTGCGAGTGGGGCGGCTGATGGTCCTGATCTTTCCAATCGTGATGCTGATCCTCAACGCCTCCAGCGTCGCCGTCCTCTGGTTTGGCGCGGCGCGTGTGAACAGCGGTGAGATGCAGATTGGGGCGCTCACCGCCTTCCTGATGTACCTGATGTTGATTCTCATGTCGGTGATGATGGCCACCTTCATGGCGATCATGATTCCGCGCGCGGCGGTCTCCTCCGATCGGATCGGCGAGGTGCTTGCCACCGACTCCTCGGTCGTGCCGCCAGGACAACCTGTCCGCGAGGTGCATGGTCGCGCCGAGCTCGACCTACGCGACGTCGAGTTTCGCTATCCCGGAGCGGCAGAGCCGGTGCTGCGAAACATCTCGTTTCGAGCCGGGGCGGGTCAGACCACCGCGATCATCGGAAGCACCGGGGCGGGCAAGACAACGTTGGTATCGCTGATCGCCCGGTTGTTCGACGCCACGTCGGGCACCGTCTCAATCGATGGGGTCGGCATTCGAGACCTTGATCCCGAGATGCTGTGGAGCCGCATCGGTCTGGTGCCGCAGAAGCCATATCTCTTCACGGGCACCGTTGCGAGCAACCTGCGCTATGGCAACCCCAAGGCAACCGACGCGGACCTGTGGGAGGCGCTCGAGGTGGCCCAGGCCGCCGACTTCGTGCGGGAGATGCCGGCCGGCCTCGAGAGCCCGATCGCGCAGGGGGGCACGAATGTGTCGGGTGGACAGCGCCAGCGGCTGGCCATCGCGCGGGCGCTCGTGCGGAAACCCGAGATCTTCCTGTTCGATGATTCGTTCTCGGCCCTGGACCTGGCCACCGATGCGCGGCTACGGTCTGCGCTCCGGCCACACACCGCACAGGCGACGGTGGTGATCGTGAGCCAGCGCGTGTCCACCATCACGGACGCGGACCAGATCATCGTGCTCGACGGCGGCGAGGTCGTCGGCCTCGGCCGCCACGAGCGGCTGCTCGAGACCTGTCCCACATACCAGGAGATCGTCCAGTCCCAGCTGGCTGCGGAGCCCGCGGCATGAGCCAGCGGTCGAACGGTAGCGCTCAACAGCTTCAGGCGCCTGCCCGCCCGCGCCCGCCGATGCGTGGCGGCTTCGGCCCCTTTGGCGGCGGCGCACCGGTCGAGAAGCCGATGAACTTCCGGCGCTCCGTGCGCCGGCTGCTCGAGCGCTTGAGCCCGGACCGGATGAGGCTCGTCGCCGTGATTCTCCTCGGGGTGACCAGCGTCGCTTTCCTGGTCATCGGCCCGAAGATCCTTGGGCGCGCGACCGACCTCATATTCGCGGGCGCCATCGGCAAGCGGCTGCCGGCCGGGCTGACGGAAGCCCAGGTGATCGCGATGGCTCGCGCGTCGGGCAACGGCAACCTTGCCGACCTGCTCGCGAGGATGCACGTGATCCCTGGCCAGGGCATCGACTTCAACGCGTTGGGCGGAGTCCTGATCCTGGCCCTGGGTCTCTACGTCGCCGCGGCTTTCTTCGGTTGGGTCCAGGGTTACCTGCTCAACAACGTCGTGCAGCGCACAGTGTTCAAGCTCCGAGCCGACGTCGAGGACAAGCTGAGCCGCTTGCCGCTACAGTTCTTCGACCGGCAGCCGCGGGGCGAGCTCCTCAGCCGCGTCACCAACGACATCGACAACGTCGCCATGTCTCTGCAGCAGACGATCAGCCAGCTGCTGTCTTCTGTGCTGACCGTCGTCGGGGTCCTGGTCATGATGTTCGTGGTCTCACCTCCGCTCGCCGTGATCATGCTCGTGACGGTCCCGCTGTCCGTCGTCATCGCGACCCAGGTGGCTCAGCGCTCTCAGAAGCAGTTCGTCGCGCAGTGGGCCAACACCGGGTCTCTCAATGGCCATATCGAAGAGGTGTTCACGGGCCACGAGCTGGTGAAGGTCTTCGGCCGCCAGCGCGAGGTCGAGGAGGTGTTCAGACAGAGGAACGAGGCCCTTTTCCAGGCCAGCTTCAGCGCCCAGTTCATCTCCGGGCTGATCCTGCCCGCGATGACGTTCATCGGAAACCTCAGCTACGTCGCCATCGCGGTTATCGGCGGCTACCGCGTCGCCACGGGGGCGATGACCCTCGGTGACGTGACGGCGTTTATCCAGTACTCGAGGCAGTTCACCCAACCGCTGACACAGGTCGCTTCGATGGCCAACCTGCTCCAGTCCGGTGTGGCGTCAGCCGAGCGCGTGTTCGAGCTGCTCGACGCGGATGAGCAGGAGGCCGATCCCGCCAGCCCGGCGCTTCCGTCCACCCGCCACGGTCGGGTCGAGTTCGAGAACGTCTCGTTCCGCTACAACCCGGAGCAGCCGCTGATCGACGACCTGTCGCTCGTGGCCGAGCCGGGGCACACGATCGCGATCGTCGGGCCGACCGGCGCCGGCAAGACCACCCTGGTCAACCTGATCATGCGGTTCTACGAGCTGGATGCCGGGCAGATCACGCTCGACGGCGTCGACATCAAGACCATGCGCCGAGACGACCTGCGCTCGCAGATCGGGATGGTGCTGCAGGACACGTGGCTGTTCGGCGGCACGATTCGCGACAACATCGCCTACGGGAACCCGAGCGCGACCGACGAGCAGATCCACGCCGCGGCCGAGGCGACATTCGTGGATCGTTTCGTGAAGAGCCTGCCCCTCGGCTACAACACGGTCATAGATGACGAGGGAAGCAATATCAGCGCGGGCGAGAAGCAGCTGTTGACGATCGCACGAGCGTTTCTCGCCGACCCGTCGCTGTTGATCCTTGACGAGGCGACCAGCTCGGTCGATACGCGCACCGAGGTGCTCGTCCAGCGCGCGATGGCCGCGTTGCGGTCGGACCGCACGAGCTTCGTCATCGCCCACCGGCTCTCCACCATCCGCGACGCCGACCTGATCCTCGTGATGGAGTCCGGCCGCATCGTGGAGCGGGGAACGCACGAAGAGCTGCTCGCCGCGCGAGGCGCCTACCACCGGCTTTACGCGGCGCAGTTCCGTGGAGCCGCCGAGAACGCCGCCGTGCCGGCGGGGGTGGCCTAGTCAAAGGCAGGCGCGAGTCAGCGACTGCCGCCGCTTACCAGCGGTACCACCGGCCGCCGCCCGTTCCTCGGAACACGAAGCCGAGAACCCAGAGGATCAGGCCGATGAGCAGCAGGATCCAGAGGATGTGCAGCGAAGCGGAGACGAGCCCGCCGCCTCCGAGCAGCAAGAGCAGGAGTATCAGAACGATGATCGCGGCTACCACTTTCCCTCAACCTCCTTTCGGCGGAAGCCGCGAGGCCTCAGCCGGTTCTATCTCTAGAACCGGCCGAAGCTCGACAGTACCTACCCAGGACTTGAGGTCGACTGCAGAATCGCTACCGAGCGTGCCGAGGTCGTGATCCGTCGCTCCACCGCTTTGACTCCTACCTCAGGGTCCCGCCTGCGGGTGTCCAGGGTCAGCTTCCAGGCCGCCCCGTACTCGGCCGGGATGGTCCAGCGCACACCCCCGGTGTGGGCGTTGAACAGCAGGATGAACGAGTCGTCGGTGATCGGGCGGCCGTGCTCGTCCTGCCCCTGGATCGCTTTGCCGTTCAAGAACATTCCGAGCGACCGCGCGTAGCCGACGTCCCAGTCGTCGTCAGTCATCGATTGGCCGTCCGGTTTGAACCAACCGATGTCCAGGGTGCCTCGAATCGGACGCCCCTGGAAGAACCTCCGCCGGCGGAACACAGGGTGGTCGCGGCGAAAGGCGATGAGCCACCGCGTGAAGCCGAGCAGCGATTGGTCGGTCGCGGTCCAGTCCACCCAGGACAGATCGTTGTCCTGGCAGTACGCGTTGTTGTTGCCTCTCTGAGTCCGGCTCAACTCATCACCGGCGAGGAGCATGGGCACGCCTTGGGCGGTGAACAGCGTGGTGAGGAAGTTCCGCTGCTGGCGCGCCCGGCATTTCAGGACCTCCACGTCTTCTGTCTCACCTTCGAAGCCACAGTTCCACGATCTGTTGTGCGACTCGCCATCCCTGTTTTGCTCTCCATTCGCCTCGTTGTGCTTCTCGTGGTACGTGACGAGGTCGCGCAGCGTGAAGCCGTCGTGCGCGGTGACGAAGTTCACGCTCGCGAAGGGCCGCCGCGTGTCGTTCTGGTACAGGTCGGAGCTGCCTGTGAGCCGTGACGCGAGGTCCCCGACCTTGGACGGCTCGCCGCGCCAGAAGTCCCGCACGCTGTCCCTGTAGCGCCCGTTCCATTCGGACCAGAGGGGAGGGAAGTTGCCGACCTGGTAGCCACCCTCGCCGATGTCCCAGGGCTCGGCGATCAGCTTGACCCGGCTGATGACAGGGTCCTGCTGGATGATGTCGAAGAAGGTCGAGAGGCGGTCGACCTCGAGGAACTCGCGCGCCAGGGTGGCGGCGAGGTCGAAGCGGAACCCGTCGACGTGCATCTCGGTGATCCAGTAACGCAGCGAATCCATGATCAGCTGCAGCGTGTGCGGGTGGCTGACGTTGAGGCTGTTGCCGGTTCCCGTGGTGTCGTAGTAGAACTCGGGCTCCTCAGCCACCAGCCGGTAGTAGGCCCTGTTGTCGAGGCCTCTGAAGCACAGCGTGGGACCGAGGTGGTTGCCCTCGGCGGTGTGGTTGTAGACGACGTCGAGGATGACTTCGATGCCGGCCTGGTGCAGGGTCCTCACCATGGCTTTGAACTCGTTGACCTGCTCGCCGCGCTGCCCCGTGCTCGCGTACTCGTTGTGCGGCGCGAAGAACCCGATCGTGTTGTAGCCCCAGTAGTTGCGCAGGCCGCGCTCCACGAGGCGTTGGTCGTGGATGAACTGGTGGATCGGCATCAGCTCAACGGCGGTCACGCCCAACGACGTGAGGTGGTCGACCACCGACGGGTGGGCGAATCCCTGGTAAGTGCCGCGAAGGTCCTCCGGCACCTCGGGGTGGCAGCGGGTGAAGCCCTTGAGGTGCGCCTCGTAGATCACCGTCTCGTGCAGCGGCCGGTCGGGCGGCCGGTCGCCGGCCCAGTCGAAATGCGGGTGGTGGACCACCGACTTCAGGACGTGCGGCGCGCTGTCTTCGATATTGACCGCGGACGGGTTCTCGAGGTCGTACCCATAACAGGAAGAGTTCCAGTCGATCCTGCCCTCGATCGCGCGCGCGTAAGGGTCCAGCAGCAGCTTGCGAGGGTTGCAGCGAATCCCCTCGTCGGGCTCGTAGGGCCCGTGGACCCGATAGCCGTAGCGCTGTCCAGGTCCCACGTTCGGCAGGTACGCATGCCAGGAGAATGCATCGACCTCTTCGAGGCGGACCCGTCGCTCCTCTCCCACGTCGTCGAACAGGCAGAGGTCGACCGCCTCGGCGACCTCGGAGAACAGCGCGAAATTCGTGCCGGCGCCGTCGTACGACGGGCCCAACGGATACCCGTGCCCTGGCCAGACGTCGATTGGGTGGCTGTTCATTCGCCCTGGCCGATGGCGTCCGAGACGATGGCCGCCATGGCGGCGATGAATTCCGGCCGGGTGTTGAACGACGCGGTGCGGCGAAGCTTGAGGTCGCGCGCGCGCGCGAACGCCTGGGCCTCGACGTCCAGGTCGTAGAGGATCTCGAGGTGGTCGGCTACGAACCCGATCGGGCACACGAGCACGTCGGTTGCGCCGGACAGCTCGATCGCCGTGAGCAGGTCCGGACCGAGCCACGGCTCGCCGGTCGTGCTCGCGGACTGGAAGGCAAACTCCCAGGGCGGCAATTTCATGCCTTCCTCGACCAGCCGGCAGCTCTCGAGGAGGCGGTCGTGGTAGCCGTCGCCTTCGGCGACGATGCGCGCGGGAAGGCTGTGGGCCGTGAAGAAGAGGCGATCGGGCCAGGATTCGTCGAGGCTCGCCGAAAGGAGCTCTCGCACAGCCTTGATGAAGGCGGGGTGGTCGTGAAAACCGCGCAGGAATGTTAGCTCGCCCGGCCACGCTTGCTCCAGCGAGCGCTGATACGAACCGAGGCTCATGTCCGCGAAGTGGGGAGCCAGGGGGAGGCCGATCAACCTGTTCACGCCGGCGCTCGCCGCCTCGGCTGCGCCCTCCGCGATGAAAGGCTGGGCGTGCTTCATGCCCACGAACGCCGGCAGCCCGAGCCGGTCGCCGATCGCCGCCGCCTGCTGTCGCGTGATCGCCGTGAGAGGCGAGCCGCCAATCGCGCGGTAGCGAGACTTCAGCTCGTCGAGGGCCTCCGCCGATGGCTTGCGTCCGCCGCGGATGTGCGTGTAGTAGGCCTCGATTCCCTCCTCACTCGGCGGGCTGCCATAAGCCATGCACAGAACGCCCACCGGCTCACGCGACACGCGCGACCTGCCACTCGTGGACCGTCTCGACGAGGAGCTGCAGGTTCTCGAGCGGGGTCGAGGGCAGCACGCCATGTCCGAGGTTGAAGATGTGGCCGGGCCTGCCGCCCGCGCGGCGAAGGATGTCGCGCGCGCGTTCGCGTACCAGCTCCGGCGGGCCGAGCAGGACGGCCGGGTCCAGGTTGCCCTGGATGCCCCGGTCGTAACCGACTCTCTTCCAGCCGGCGTCGAGCGGAACGCGCCAGTCGAGCGACACGATGTCCGGCCCAGTCGACGCAATCGGCTCGAGCAGCGCTGCGGTGTCCGTGCCGAAATGGATGCGCGGCACTCGCGAGGACCGCAAGGCATCGAAGATGGAGCGGGTGTGAGGGAGCACGCGCGCCTCGTAGTCGTCGACCGCCAGCGCTCCCACCCATGAGTCGAAGAGCTGTACGGCGCTCGCACCTGCTGCCACCTGCGCCTGCAGATAGGCCGCCATGGTTGCCGCCAGCTTCGCGAGGAGCCTGCCGAATGCTTCAGGCTCGGTGTACATGAAAGCCTTCACGCGGGCGAAGTCCCGGCTCGGCCGCCCCTCGATGAGGTAGCTCGCCAGGGTGAAGGGTGCGCCGGAAAACGCGATCACGGGAACCGGAGACTGCGCCACGACCTGGCGGACCGCGGTGATCACCTGCGGCGCAGCTTCTTCACCGGCCGGCACCACGAGCCTGTCGACGTCGGCGGGCGATGCGATTGGCCGCGCGATCACGGGCCCAACGTTCTCCACCAGCTCGAACTCGACGCCCATCCCCCGCAGGGGAAGCATGATGTCCGCGAACATCACGGCTGCATCGACGCCGAGGCGGCGCACCGGCTGAAGGGTCACCTCCGCGCACAGCTCCGGCTGCGCGACGATGTCGACAAGGGTCCAGCGTTCGCGCAGCTTTCGGTACTCGGGCAGCGATCGGCCGGCCTGGCGCATGAGCCACACCGGTGTGACGTCGACGGCCTGATGCCTTGCGGCGTCGAGAAAGCGCATCAGCTCGCGTCGTTGGTCGCGCCTAGCATCGCGGTGATCGCTTCGATCGGGCGATGGACCGCGGTGAGAATCGGCGTGTCGCGCACCGTCGACCTGCGGCTCTCCGTTCCTCGCAGCGCGCGCACGAGCTCGCCGAACTTCGGTAGGTCGTCGGTCTCGTACGCGACCAGGAAATCCATATCGTCCACTCCAAAGCTGTTGGCAAGCAGCTGGCGAACTTCGGGGTATTCGTGTCCGACGCGCATGTGCTCGTTCATGATCCCTTGTCGCGCTTCCTTGCCGAGCAGGTACCAGTCGGTGCTCTTGGTGAACGGGTAGACGATGAGGTAGCGCGACCGCTCTCCGCTGAACAGCGACTGCTCCTGCGGGGTGGGCTTCTTGACGTACTGCGAGCCCTGGATCACCCCGAGAAAGCTTTCTTTCACGCTGAACCACGTCCCCATGCCCGAGCGCAGCACCATGGCCGCGCGCTCCTCGAGGGACTCGAGGGTCGGCCCGAGGCTCCACAAAAGGAGGTCCGCTTCTGGCTGCAGCCCGACCATCGAGTAGGTATGGGTCACGACATCGGATTCCTTGTTGACCGCGGCGGCCAGCACCTCGGCCGTCTCGCATCGCTGCGTTGGAGGCAGGCGCCGCCATGCCGCATCCAGGCCGAGGGCCAGGGCGTGAACGAATCTCGCTTCACTCATCGTGGTTCCCTCAGCCAGGCGGCCGCGTCGGCCGCGAAGTAGGTGACGATGACGTTGGCGCCCGCGCGGACGATCGAGGTCAACGTCTCGAGGACCGCCCCGCGCCGGTCGATCCAGCCGCGCTCTGTCGCCGCTTCGATCATCGCGGCTTCGCCACTCACCTGGTAGGCGGCGAGAGGAAGGTCGAATCGCGTGCGGGCCATCGCAAGGAGGTCGAGGGAGGTGATCGCGGGTTTGACCATCAAGATGTCGGCGCCCTCGCTCGCGTCCAGGTCTAGCTCCCGCATCGCCTCGCGGCCGTTGGCGGGGTCCAACTGGTACGACTTGCGATCGCCGAATCCAGGCGTGGAGCCGGCCGCTTCGCGGAACGGTCCATAAAAAACCGACGCGTGCTTCGAGGCGTAGGCGATGATCGCGGTGCCCTGGAACCCACCGGCGTCGAGGCCCGCACGCAGGGCCGCGACCTGGCCGTCCATCATCGCGCTCGGAGCCACCACGTCCGCTCCGGCTTCGGCATAGGCGGTGGCCGCATCCGCGAGCAGCGGCAGCGTCGCATCGTTGTCGATGCGGTCGCCATCGAGGACTCCGCAGTGACCGTGCGCGGTGTATTCGCACAGGCAGACGTCGGCCGCGAGCACCAGCGGCAGCTTCGCCGCCTTGAGCTTGCGCAGTGTCTCAGGCACCGGACCCGTTTCGTCAGCCGCGCCTTCGCCACGCGCGTCTTTCGACTCTGGAATGCCGAAAAGCAGCACACCGCCCACGCCGAGCGCGGCCAGCCGCTCCGCCTCAACCGCGGCGAGGTCGGGACTCAACCGGGCGTGGCCCTTGAGCGACGAGATCTCTTCGCGACGCCCATGGCCCGAGACCACAAAGATCGGCGCGACGAGCTGGGCCGGGTGCAGCCGGGTCTCGCGGACCAGATCCCGGAGGTGGGGGTTGGCCCGCAAGCGCCGCGGCCGATCTCCCTCGGGAATTGGCACAGTCCTGGTTCGAAGCAGCTCACGCACGTTTGCCGTCCTCCATCGGTAATGCCCTCGCGACGGCGTCGGCCAGGCCCGACACGCTCTGAGCATCCGCCTGAGCGATGACTGAGAAGCCGCGCCCTCGCGCGCTGCTGGTCGTGCGCGGCCCGATCGTGATCGCGGGCACGTGCGTGGTACCGCCCAACCCGAGGAATCCGCGCACTGCGGATCCCGATGCGAAGATGACAGCGCCGAGCTCCGCGTCGGCCAGCGCTGAGCGAAGCTTCTCTGCAGACGCGGCCGGCCCCTCGACCGTCTGGTAGGCGGTGACCTCTTCGACGTTCGCGCCCCGCCGGCGAAGACGGTCGGGCAGGTCTTCACCGGCCGCTGAAGCCCGAACCAGAGCGACCCGCTTGCCATCGACATCGGGCAGCGTGTCCCCAAGGTCAGCGCCGTCGGCGCGTCCGGGGACGTGCGACGGCTCTACGCCACGCGCTCGCAGAGCTCGCGCGGTCTCAGGACCCACCACGGCGAATTTCGGCCCCGCCGGCACGTCGGTCAGCGCCTTGACGCCGCGCGCGCTCGTGAGCACGATCCAGTCGAAGCCCGTAAGCGAAGCGGCGCTGAATTCCACGGGTTCCGTCTGCACCATTGGCACAGCGTGTACGCGGTAGCCGCGCTTGCGCAGCGCGTGTACGAGAGGATCGGATTCCCCATCTGGCCGGGTCACGAGGACCGCGATCACCGCAGCGCCACTCCTTCCAGCAGTCGCTTGCCGAGCCTGGCGGCGAAATCCGTGGCGTCACGGCGATTGCCCCTCAACCGCTCGACGAGCCTGTCCGAACCGTCGGAGTTCACCCCTCCCGCGAGGAGCGCGAACTCGTCTCCGCTGATCGATGCAAGGGCTCCCACCGGCGCCCTGCAGGTACCGCCTGTCGCCCTGAGCACCTCGCGCTCGGCTTCGACAGCCAGTCGAACGTCGCCGTCGTCGATCGCCGAGACCAGCTCCATCAGCCGTGTGTCGCCCCGCCGCACCTGCACGGCGAGCGCTCCCTGGCCGGGCGCGGGCGCGAGCACATCGGGCTCGAACGTCACATCGATACGTGCCCGCATCCCCAGCCGGTCGATCCCGGCCGCCGCCAGCACGATTGCGTCGGCGGCGCCGTCGTCAAGTCTCCGGAGGCGCGTCTCCACGTTGCCGTGGAGGGGGATCACCTTGAGGTCCGCTCGCGCGGCGAGGAGAAAGCCCGCCCGCCGCGGGCTGTCGGTGCCGACGATCGCACCCCGAGGAAGCGACTCGAGTGAATCTGCGCCGCGCCTGGTGATCAACGCATCGCGCGGGTCTGCGCGCTCGGGATAGGCCGCGATCAACAGGCCGGGGTCCTCCTCGAGTGGAACGTCCTTCGCACTGTGGACCGCGAGGTCGATCTCCTCGGAAAGCAGGGCGCGCGCGATCGCCGCCACAAAGACGCCCTCACCGGGCGACATGTCGATGGGCCGCACATCGCCTTCGGTCACGATCGCAACCAGCTCCACCTCGTGGCCCGCCGATCGCAGGCGCTCCGCCACGAGCCCGCTCTGGACAAGCGCAAGCTTCGAGCCCCTGGTCCCAAGCCGGATGGTCACGTCTCTGCTCCCGTGTAACCGCTGGTCAGCGCCACCAGGAGGCGGTCGACCGAACCCTCTCCTTCGACAAGAAGGGCCGTAGCCTCGCGCACGTCGAGTCTTCGGCGGCGAGCGATCGCCGCCAGCTCGGCGGTGAACGCACCGCGAAACCTGACGAAGGCCTCGAGGGTGGCGGAAAGCGAGGCCCCGAGAGTCGCTGCTCGCCGTCCGTATTGCGTCGCCTGGTCCTCCGCCTCGGCCAGCTTCAGCGACGAGCGGCGTGGCTCCTCGTTCAGGTGGTCGAGCAGCAGCAGCAAGAGCCGGCGACCGCGGTCTCTCAAGTCCGCTCGCTCCGCATCGCTCAGGGCGGCGATTCCAGGGTCGTTCGCGGGGTGGCCGTGCCTCGGGGTTCGCAGGTACGCGCGCGTGACGCGCGATGCGCTCGCGGTGAGGCCGGTGAGCATGGGGCGGCGGCTGCGCTGCCGCGGCACCAGCGCCTCGATCGCGCTGCGAGGAAATCGCCGGTGGCCACCCGGGGTGACAAAGGCGGCAACGTCTCCGTGGTCCGCCCAGCGCCGCAAGGTCGCCGGAGTGATGCCGAGCAGCCGGCTGGCCTCGCCAAGGCTCAGCCAGGGCGAGTGGGCGTGCGCAGCAAGCGGTCCCACCTCGCCACAAATTATGGCGAAATCTAGCGAAACCTATCTAATGGCATATGCGCTTGAGGACTCTCCCGTTCGTCCATCATGGGATCGATGCCGCAGTTGATCTCTCAAGACGGCCGCTGGTGGTGGGACGGCATGCGCTGGCGATCGCGCGCGGTCGAAGGCCGACTCGACCTCTTCTGGTTCACCTGCACGCCGGATTGGTTGCCGCGGGTGATCGTGACCGGGCTGATCGGCTTGATTCCGATCATCGGGTCGATCAACTTGCTCGGCTGGACGCTGACCGCCACCGACATGGTCCGCGGCGGGTGGAAAGAGCTTCCGCCGGCCGGCTTCCAGCACCTCGAGCGGGGCGTCCCCCCGTTCATCGCCGGCCTGGTCTACGGCCTCGTGCTCTCAGTCGTCTTCGTGCTGATGGCCGTCCTGGCCGTTGCGTTCGCCGCGTCAGGTCGAACCGGGTTCGTCGTGATCGCGATCCTCATCGGGCTCGTGGCCCTTCTGGTCCTGGTCGGGTGGTGGCTGGCCGCGCTCTACCTGTTGGGCGCGCTGCTCATCGGGTCGGACCGGCTCGGCATCGGCTGGGCTCTCGACCCAAGAAAGTTGTTTGCCCTGGGCAGGGCGAACCACCACGCCTCGCTCCACGTGGCTCTGATCTACGGCGCCGCGACCATCGTCTATGCCTTCACCGCTCTCGTGATCGGGTTGATCATTCCGTTTGGCGGCTTGTTCCTGTCAGCCGCTCTCCCGGGTGTGTACGCCGTTATCGTTCCTACCCTCGCATCGCTGCGCATTGAGTCCCCCGGAGGGTCGCCGCAAACCTGAACTCCCCCCGTAAAAGTGCAGACATTGGTGCGCCATTCGAGGCAAGATCTGGGCAGGGGTAGCGGGCCAGGAGGGACGGGCTCGGGTGGCGGTAAGCGGCTTGCGAGCCGCCACCGATTTATTCTCGGCTCAGCTACCGGCTATGTGCGACGCGATGCATGGCCGTTGAGAGACTCGACGCGCTCCTGCCAGTGCGCCCGCCGGTACTTGAACATCTGCAGGTGCTCGTTGATCATCGGCAGGTTGGTGAGCTCGGCTTCACGCCTGGCTGCTCGCGATAGCTTGGGCAGCATCTCCTCCAGCTGGCCGAGAAGCTGCTCTTCCATTCGCACCAGCTCGTCATAGGCGCTGTGCCAGAACTTCGCCACCTCGACCGATAGCGTGGTCAGGTCCTCGCTCTCCATGTGTTTGAGCGCAGAGGGCTTGCGGCGTCCGCCTCCGCGGCGTGTCTGGGGCATGACCCATCCATCTTTGGCTTCAAGGCGCACCAAAATCTGCATCAATCGAGGGGTCGGCTTAAATAGCTCGCGTGGCACAGATCGAGCGCCTGCTGGAGGGCGAGGACCCGTCGACCATCTACAGGCAGGACGCTCGTCACTGGATCGCCGTCTATAGGCAGATGATCTCCTTCAAGGACGAGCTGCTTGGACGCATTCGCGCCCAGGTCGGGACTCTTCCGCCGGCCGCGCGCAGAGACGTAATCGACAACGACGTCAGCATCCTGGAGGTGCAGCTCAGCCGGTATCAGAGAAGGATCGAGTTCTGGTACGCGCGCCAGTGGGAGCTGGAAGGGCTATCGATCGACGAGGCGACAAGAACGATCGGCTATCGCGCGAGCTCGATCCACCTGACCAGGCGGGAGTACCAGCTGTTCGCACGGCTCGCAGAGCGATCGCCCGGCTACACCAGCGCTGAACAGCTTCTGTCCGAAGCCTGGCACGATTCGGGACTCCCTCAGGAGACGGTCAGGACTTACATCGTCCGATTGCGGCGAAAGCTGGCGGAGCTCGGCGCCCCGGTGCACATCGCCAACCAGTCGAGAAAGGGCTATTCGCTGGTGTTCGACGATCGCCCGCGGGACGGCGCCTATGCGAACCTCACCGAGGGGGCTACGTTCTAGAGGTTTCGTCCCACTCGGGGTGCTTGCGGAAGAGGCCACCCCAACCAAGGTGAAACCAGTGCTCCTCGCGGTAGGCCGGTAGAGCCTGCACGTCGGTGTCGGAGAGGTCGGTCACGACGTGCTTGGCCGTGATCTTCTTGATTCGCACCGCGGCAATCTCGAGTGGCTTTCCACTCGCCTTCGGCTTGACGACGATCCCGTGGAAGATGTCTTCCTCCTCGTCGCCCAGGAGGGATTCCGCGGTTCCGATCTGCGAACCGTCAGCCGCCACGACCGGCGCACGGTACGGCATCGCGCGCCACGCCACCGCTGTCTCGTCCTCGAACACGACCACAACGATACGCACGCTCTTTACTCGCTGCACTTAGGGGCGTAAAACAAACTGTGAGATGAAGGACGACGAGGGCCTGCTGAGGTCGGTCTACACCTTCGTCCCCAATCTCCGGCGTGCCTCTGGCCGCGCTTTGAGCGTCTACCTGCCGGCGCGCGCCGAGGGCTTCGACTTGCGTCACTACGACATCGAGGTCGGTCAACTCAGGCGGCGGTACACCGAACAGCTTGACAAGGATGACCGCGAGATCATGGAGCGCGAGCTGGCTCGACTCCGCCAGCACCTCGAGGTCGTGAAGCCGGCGGGTTGTCCCGCGCTCGCGGGTTTTGGAGACGAACCGGCCGCCTTGCTCGAGCTCGTCAAGCTCCCCATGGAGACGGAGGCGAGGTTGGAGGTGGGCCCGCTGCTGCTCGCCCCGATCGAGCGCCAGCTGGAGCGGTTTCCGCCCGCGCTGATCGCTGTGGTCGACAAGGAGCACGCCAGGCTTTTTGCCGCGGTGCTGGATGACGTCTATCCGCTGGAGCAGGTGCACGGGGTCGCGGTCAAGCGCAACAAGGCGGGCGGCACCTCAGCGCCGAGCAACCAGCGCAAGGCCGACAACCGCACGAAGGCCAACCTCGAACGGGTCATCGACGTGATCGGGCATGAGGTGCAGTCCGGCGCTTTCAGGCAGATCTTCGTGGCCGGGCCGGAGGAGGCGCGCGCGGAGCTGGAGCGCCTGATGCCTCCGCCCCTGAAACGATTGCTGGCGGGACACCTGTCCGCGGAGATCGACTCGCGCCGGCTTCAACACGAGCTCCGAGAACGGCTCGTGCCCGCGAGGCCGATCTAACCTCGCGCTCGGAGCACGATCTGCGTCTAAGGCCGCGGTTGCCGCGTGGTCGGTCACGCGTCACCCATAGCACGCGCGCCTGCGGCCATCACTGATTAGATAGGTAGCTTCCATGTCCAGACCATCCGGGCCCGCCATCGAGATCGCCGGATTGCGGAAGACCTACGTGAGTCATCGCGGCACCTTCCGCAGGACGAGGGTTCAGACAGTCGGACTCGACGGGATCGATCTTGCCATCGAGCAGGGCGAGCTGTTCGGCCTGCTCGGGCCGAATGGGGCGGGCAAGACGACGACGGTCAAGATCCTCACCACCCTCTTGCTGCCCGACTCGGGCGAGGCGCGGGTCCTCGGCCTGGACGTCGTGAAGCAGACCGGTCTCCTGCGGCGGCGAATCGGATTCGTTTTCGGCGGCGAGCGCGGACTTTACTGGCGGCTTTCGGGCCTCGACAACCTGCGCTACTTCGCCGACCTCTACCGGATCCCACCCGACGTCTCGAGGCGCCGAATCGCCGAGCTCATAGAGCGACTGGGGCTCTCCGGCCGGGAGCGTGACAAGGTCGAGATCTACTCGAGGGGAATGAAGCAGCGCCTCCACCTGGCGCGGGGTTTACTCAACGACCCAGAGGTGCTGTTCCTGGACGAGCCCACCCTCGGTCTCGATCCGGTCGGTGCGCGCGAGCTTCGTGTGCTTGTCAGGGAGCTCGCGGATTCGGGCAAGACGATCTTCGTGACCACTCATTACATGTTCGAGGCGGACTCGATCTGCGATCGGATCGCTGTGATCAACAAGGGCAAGCTCGTAGCGGAGGGTACGCCCGCAGGGATCAAACGGCTGGTCGAAGACCAGGGGGTGGTCGAAGTCGAGGTCGAGGGCATCTCTGCCCACCATCTCACGGGGCTGCGCGGCCTGCCCGGAGTCACGTCCGTCTCGGTCGGGGAGCATGAGATGGCGCAGGTCGTCACGGTGCGCTGCGCCAACCCGGCCGAGCTCATCACACAGCTGAGCGTGGTGCTTTCGGGAATCAAGCTTCAGAAGGTGAGCTCGCGCGAGCCCACCCTCGAGGATGCGTACGTCCAGCTCATCGCCGAATCGTCTTGATCACTCTCGTACGCGCGGCCTCAAGCGCCTTCTGCGTGAGCATGCGCTTGCGGGCTGTCAGCGCCTTCGCAATTCTGGCGTGGCTGTTCTTCCCATTCATCTTTGCGGTTGTCGGCCTGTACGTGTTCGCTCGCCCGGGCGCCGCCAACCCTCAACTCATCTACGGGATCCTGGGCGGCGGCCTGATCGGCTATTGGGGAGTGGCATACCTGGATGGCGGGCTCACCATCCAGGACGAGCGCTGGAACGGGACCCTCGAGCAGGTCTTTGCCGTGCCTACGCCGCTCTGGGTGATCCTGCTCGGCAAGGTCTGCGGAAGCATCCTGTGGGGAATGCTTTCATTTGTCCCCACCGTCGCAGTCGCCTATTTCGGTTTTCACGCGCTGGTGCCGCACCTTGACTCCGTCAGGTTCGCGGTGTCTTTCGCGGTGCTGACCTTCTCGCTGCTCACCATCGCTCTCGCGCTGGCGCCCCTCTACGCGTTGTGGCGCTGGGCGTTGCCCATGTTCAACGGTTTCGAGTTCGGCTTCTGCATACTTGGCGGCTTCATGTTCCCTGTGACATTGCTGCCGGGATGGGCTCAGGGAGTCGCCGGAGCGCTGGCTCCCACCTGGGCGACGCGAGCACTGTATGCGTCGACCACCAGCAGCGGTCCCCACGACTTCGCCCTCTGGTGGCTCGCCGCGGCCGGTCTCAGCGTCCTCTATCTGGCCGGCGCTCTGTTTCTCTATCGCCTCGTCGACAGACGTGCGCGGATGACTGGGGAGCTGGCCCTGGCATGAATCGCATCGGCGCCGAAGCGGCGGTTTTCACGCGTTCGGTGTACCTCCAGTACATAGCCCTTTTCCAGTGGGCAACCCTTCGCGGCTACATCGGGTACAAGGTGCTCCTACCGGTCACGCAGATCCTTTTCTTCGTCGAGCTTGGCGTCTACGGCACCGGTCGCCAGAACGCCCTCTACTTCGCGCTCGGAAATGCGCTTCAGGTCACGGCCCAGGCTGGGCTTTACGGCACCATTGCGACAGTCGCGAACGAGCGCCACTTCGGAACGCTACCGATACTGCTGGCGTCGCCCGCCAACCGGCTCGTGACATTTCTCAGCCGCGCCATCGTGAACGTGCTCGATGGAATCGTCACGGTGCTGTTCGGGCTCGGCGTCACCGTGGTGGTGTTCGGACTCGACCTGCACCATGCGAATCTCTGGCTGCTCGGCATTTGCGTGCTGTTGATCTCGTTGACGACGGCCGGGCTAGGTTTGCTGTTCGGGAGCCTGGGGCTGATCATGCGCGACGCGATCACAATCGCCAACGTTGTCTACTACCTCCTCCTGGTCCTGTGCGGCATCAATTTCCCGATCAACCGCCTCCCCGGTGCGGTGCAGGTCATCTCATATGGCTTGCCGCTGACGCGGGGTGTCGATGCAGCTCGTCAGGCCGCGGCCGGGGCATCGATCGACCACGTCGCCGGCTTGCTCGTGGGCGAGTTGGTCGTCGGAGCTCTGTACGCGCTGTGCGGTTACACGCTGTTCAGATGGCTGGAGTCGCACGCCCGGCGGGGCGGCCTTCAGGACGCCTACTAAGCGCTCGGCCGGAGCCTTTCCTGGACACCGCGGCCGTCCAGCCTGTCGGCCAGCCCGCGGAGGCGCTCGGCGACCCACGCGTTGAGACCGGGGACTTGATCGACCGAGGGGAGGAGACGCGCACGCAGCTCAGCCTCCCGGAGGATCGCCTCGTGCCGCTCCAGCAGCCAGCGCTCCGAGCTGTACGGGTCCATGCCAGCGAGTATAGGTCAAGAGTGTTATAAATAGTCAATCACCTAGGGCGTAATCGTGTTAACATAGCCATCAACCTATGCCAATTCAATCAGAGCGAGTACCGACGGTTAGCATCCAGGTCGTGCCCTCGGCCGCCCTCGAGCTGATGTGGGTGCTGCACGGCGCTGGTGCCGACCACGTGCTCGAGGGCCGGTTCGCCTCCACGGAGCCGGTGCGGCTCGCCTTTGCGCCAACGCTCCGGTCGTTCTGGGGTGACGGGGTCAGAGGCTTTGGCGAAATGGTCGTCCTCGCCGAACGCAGCGACAGCCTGCACGACGCGGATATCCACGGTTTCTTCGCCGGTGCTGAGCGTGCGGCCGCGTCGAGCGCTCCCACCCCGTCGCTGCTGTCTGAGTCACATGCCGAGCGGACGGCGATCGAAAATCGGCTCGCCGCTCTGCGAGCGGACCCAAAAGTTCGCGCGCGCTACATCAGCTTGCTCAAAGAAGTCTGGGGTGCGGTCCGGGTCGAATGGGAAGAGACCGGTCGCGCGGCCGTCATCGCGGCAACACGAGATTGGCAGAGGCAGCTGGCCGAGGGCATTTCCTTTCGTGACCTGCTTCAGCGCACCCGCCTCTGGCCAGGGCGCTCGGACCTCGAGGGCCTCGCCGAGGCGGCCGCCGCCGAGGGCCGCATGGTGCTCACGCCTGGCTGGTTTTTCGGTGATATCCATGTGGTCGAGCTGGACGGTTGGATGTACCTGGGCCGCGGCATCCAGCCCCACAGCCATGACGCCGATCTTCGCCATACGGCCGACCACGTATCGAAGACCATGAAAGCCTTCGCCGACCCCACCCGGCTGGCGATCCTGATGTGGCTGGCACAGAAGCCGGCTTCGGTGACCGAGGTCTCACGTCAGTTCAAACTCTCGCAGCCGACGGTCAGCGCGCACGTCCAGCTCTTGCGTGAAGCGGGCGTCATCGAAGACAAGCCCGCTGGACGGAGCTCGCTGCTCAGTGTCCGCGAGGAGAGCGTGCGAGAGGTCCTGGGCGGAGCGGAGGAGGCCCTCCTCAAGGGTTGTCGTCTGTAACCCCGGCGGAAGACGTGGTCATCGATTGGCGACGAGCAGCTCCAGCGAGTCCACGAGCCTCGGGCCGGGTCGGTTGAAATAGGCCGAGCCGTCCAGCACGACCACGCGCTCCGCGCCGACTGAGTCGATCCTCTCGCGTACAAGTCCGGCCTCCGCCTGCGCCCGCTCGAGGTTGAAGCCGCACGGTGCGAGGATCAGCAAAGCGGGCCGCGCGGCCACCACGTCACTCCAGTCCAGAGCCACCGATGGGATTCCCGAGCGGGCCAGGGGATCCTCGATGCACGCGAGGGCAAGCAGGTCCGGGGTCCAGTGCCCGGCGCGATAGGGAGGGTCGAGCCATTCGAGGAAGACGCCGCGGACAGGCGCCAGCGAGCGCGCCTTTCCGGTCGCAACTTCGATCCGCCGCCGCAAGCCGGTCATCAGCGCGGCGGGGTCGGCGCCGCACGCGAAAGCCAGCTCCTCGATGTCGTTGAGCACGTCATCGAAGGAATGCGGGTGCTGGCGGATCATGCGGATTCCCGCCAGCTCCTGGGCGACCTGGTCGGCCGGGATCGCGCACACGTCACATATGTCCTGGGCTACCACGAGGTCGGGTTCAAGCGCCAGGATCGCATCGGTGTCCACGGAGTAGAGGGACCGGCCCTCCATCGCAGCAAGCGACACGGCAGCGTCGATCGACCCGCTCTCCTTGTCCGCGAGCTGAAGAGTCGACCGCGTGACGATCGGAAGGGACGCCGCCTCCGGCGGATAATCGCACTCGTGCGTGACCGCGACGACCTGGTCACCCAGTCCAAGCGCGAACAGGGCCTCGGTCGCGCTGGGCAAAAGCGAAACGATTCTCATCCCTCGGCAGCCTCCTCGCGCAAGCGAGCGAGGACCTGCTGGAACGCTTCGTAGGGCTGTGCGCCGAGCACCAGGTAGCGCCGGCCGAAGATGTGCGCCGGGATGGCGTTGATGCCGAGCGACTCGGCCTCGGCGCGGTTCTCGTCGATCAGCGCCGCGTACCGATCCTCGTCGATCGCAGCCCTGAGCTCGCCCGCATCCAGGCCAACCTCGGAGCCGACCCGCACGAGATCGTCCACGTTCTCGAGCCGCGCGGTGCCCTCCCAATGCTCCCTCAACAACGAGCGGTGCATCGCGTCGAACTTTCCGTGCTCGCGAGCGAACTCCGCCGCGCCGAGGGCGCGTCGCGAGTTGATGATGACGTCGCGCTGGTTCATCGTGAGGCCCACCTCGGCGGCAACCATTTCGAGGTGGGTGCGCATTTGCTCGAAGCGCGCGCCGCGGAAGTAGGTCTCGCGAGGAATGCCCTCGACCGGGGCTTCCGGGTGCAGCTCGTACGGCAGCCACGTCACCTGCACGAGATTCTCACGCTCCAGCTGCTCGACTCGGACCGAGTCGATGTAGCACCAGGGTCAAACGTAGTCGGAGAAAACGATCAGCTCCACGGGGGAGTTCAACCGGTCCCATCCTTAACGCCGCTCTGCGCGCAACTCACAGCCACCTCGCAACTATCCCTTAACCGAGGAGTGGCAAACTGGAGGTCGGTCGAGGGGCGATACAGCTCGATGCCGCCAGCTCGGGGTTCAAGGAGGCAATGACCATGGCAGAGACGAAGACGTTTGTCGCCAACGCACCGGTGTGGGTCGACCTTTCGAGCACAGACGCCGATAAAGCCAGGGATTACTACTCAAAGCTCTTCGGCTGGAAGGTCGAGGTGGCGCCTGATCCGGACGCGGGCGGGTACGCCCTCGCAAAGTTGAACGGCAAGGATGTCGCCGGGATCGGACCGGCCCAGACTCCCGATGGGCCGTCCGCGTGGATGGTCTACATCGGAACGCACGACGCCGACAAGGTCGCCAAGGCGGTCGAAGCCGCCGGAGGCAAAGTGGTCGCGCCGCCCTTCGACGTGTTGAAGTCCGGACGGATGGCGCTGTTCCAGGATCCGGCCGGAGCATTCATCTCGGTGTGGCAGCCCACGGAGATGATCGGCGCCCAGGTCATGGGCGAGCCGAACTCGTACGCGTGGGCGGAGCTCAACGCGCGTGGCATCGACAAGGCCAAGCCGTTCTACCAGACGGTCTTCGGCTGGGCTGGGCACGACGTCGGAATGGGTGAAGACCAGCCGCCCTACACCGAGTTCCACCTGGCCGGCGAAAGGATCGCGGGCGGGATGGAGATGAACCCGATGGTTCCCGAGCAGGTGCCGTCCTACTGGATGGTCTACTTCGCGGTCGACGACGTCGACAAAGCGTTCAAGAAGGCAGTTGACACTGGCGGTCAGGAGATGCTGGCGCCGCAGGACTTCCCGGGAGGGCGATTCGCGATCCTCTCGGATCCGCAGGGCGCCTCATTCGGTCTGCTGAAGATGAGGCCGGAATAAGAGCAGCAAGTTCCCGGACCGGCGGGCAAGCGCCCGCCGGTCCATCACCGCCTCCGCTCTAACTTTGCGAACGGGCCGCGGCCGCGGCAACCTGCGCCGCCACGCGGGCGTTGTTGACCACGAGCACGACGTTCAACTCGAGTGATTTCCCCCCGGACAGCTCCGCCATTCGCGCTAGCAGTCTCGGCGTGACCTCTGACCCGGCAACGCCCGCGAGCTCGCGCGCCGCTCGCTGCGCCATCTCTTCCGCGCCCTCGAGCTCCGCGGGCGGCGGCACCGCCACGACGATCCCGCGGGTGCCTGTATCCCACGCCGCGCGCAGCATGCGTGCCGTGTCCTCCGGTCCATCGACGCGCGCGCTCACGCTGCAGCCGCTGTGCGCGGTATAGAAGGCGGGGAACTCGTCGGTGCCGTAGCCGAGCACCGGGACGGACAGGCTTTCCAGCCGCTCGATCGTGAGCGGAAGATCGAGGATGATCTTGGCGCCGGCGCAGAACACCGCGACCGCCGTGCGGCCGAGCTCCACCAGGTCCGCCGATTGGTCTTCCGGACGTCCACGGTGCACGCCCCCGATTCCTCCTGTCGCGAAAAAGCGAATGCCCGCCATGGCTGCCGCTCGCATCGTGGCGGCCACCGTCGTCGCCCCGACCTTCCCGCCGACAATGGCGGGTCCCAGGTCGCGAGAGCTCACCTTGACCGCGCCCGCGGCGACCCGCTCCAGGTCACTCGCCGCCAGTCCGACGCGCACCTTGCCGTCGATCACCGCGACGCTTGCCGGAACGGCCCCTTCCTTTCTTATGGCCGCCTCGCTTTCGAACGCGGCGCGCAGGTTGTGGGGCGCCGGCAGTCCCTGGCCAACGATCGAAGTCTCGAGCGCGACCACCGGGCGACCCGCGGCGACGGCGTCCGCGACCTCTCGCGACACCTGGAGTGGGACGCTCAGCTCGGTCTCGCCCCGGTTCGCGTGACCGCTTCCGATCCCACGATCACCGCGCGCTCCGCCGCTTCCACCGGCGTCGCCCCGTGCAGCCATGCCACGCAGAAGGCCGCCGCGAACGCGTCGCCGGCGCCGGTGCCGTCGACATGCTGCACGGCGGGAGCAGTTATGAGGCGCCCGAACACGCTGCACCCGGCAGAGCCGAGCTTGATCACGGGCACCTGCGCCAGGTGTTCCGCGGGGACCCCGATCGTCGCCACCTCTGCCGCCGTGCCGAAGAGAAGCTCGGGCTTGAGGCGCGCAAGGTCGTACGCCATCCTCGTCGGGCCGTACTGTAGAAGGCCGGCCACCGACGAGAGGTCGATCGAAAGCATCCCACCGCGGTCGCGTATGAGCCCGATCGCGGCGCGAGTCGCTTTGCCGAGCGGGTTCAAGAACAGGGAATACGCGGGGACGTGAATCAGCTGCACGTCCTCGAACCAGGCCTCGACGAGGTCGTCTGGACGCAGCCCCACGCTGGCCCCCCGATCGGTGGCCATCGCCCGATCACCGTCGACTCCGACGAGGACCGCGATGGCGCCCGTAGGCTCGTCAGCCCAGACCGGGCACACCTCGACGCCTTTGGCTTCGAGATCGGAAACCAGGCGACGGCCGCGGTCGTCATCGCCGACCCGTGTGACCAGGCGCACGGGCTGCGCGAGCGCGGCTGCCCAGGCGCAGAAGTTGGCCGCCTGGCCTCCGCCTCCGACTCCGATCCGGGCGCTCCGGTCGTCGTCAGCCCGCAGAGGCCCGTCGGGGATGATCGTGATGTCGAGCAGCAGGTCTCCGATCGAGAGGATCACGCGTGGAAGGAGAATAGCGGCCGTCGGGACTCCGGTCCGAGCTCTCCGGGGTTTGGCGGCTCGCGACGATGCGCTGGATCGAAGCCGGGTCCGCGCGCCCGCGGCTCGTCTGAAACTCGCCCTTATAGAGGGTGAGGCTTGAAGATGAGGGCGTACCCCTTGCGCGACTTGTTCACCACGCTGGCACCGGCATCCAGCTCCGCCAACTTCTTTCGCACCCTGCTGATATACGTGCGCAGCGATTCCTCGGGCAGCCGGTCGTCATGCCAGGCTTCCACCAAGAGCTGCTGTGGCGAGAAATATTTTTCTGGCCGGCTCATGAGCATCGCGAGAATCTGAAACTCGCGCTTGGTCAGCGTCACCGCGTTGTCGCGATAGGTGACCGTCCTGCTCTTGGAGTCGATTGCGATCTCTTCAAGCTCGAGCTGGCGCTCGACCCAATAGGTCAAGCGTCTCCGATATCGCCTCAGCTGCGAGTCGATCAGCTTGATGTCATCGGTCAGGTCTGTTTGGGCTGCGGCTGAAACGTGCTCGAGGTCGCTGGTGACACGCTCCAGCAGGTCTTCCTTGAAGGCGATCATCTCCCGGTAGACGCTGATCCAGTGCCTTGTGTCCTGTGGGCGCAGAGACTCCGGATCTTCGCCTTCGAGCAGGCGGTCGCGCTTAGACCGCCCTTGCGTCACCCTCGGATCTTACGCCCTCGGATTGGTGCTCACTTTTATGCGGAATTGACCCGTTACCGGGGTATCGCGGGCGTGAGCAGACCCCAGGCTTCAAGGCGGTCTCTGAGCCTGGCCTCGGCCTGGTCGTCGAGCGAGGCGACAGGCGGAGCACACCAGGGCTCACAGATCCCCTGGAGGTGACAGGCGGCCTTGATGGCGGCCGGGAACACGCCTCCGCGCAGCGTCATGACCAGCTGATAAAGCCTGTCCTGGCCGGCTCGCGCCGCGGCCATGTCCCCCCTTTGAAAGTCCTCGTGGATGCGCACGATCCAACCCGGTGCCACGTTGGCCGCACCGCAGATCGTCCCTGCTGCGCCCATGGACAGCGCCGGCAGGAGCATGGTGTCGCTCCCGGTGAAGATTCGGAATCGTGGCAGCTCGCGGGTGGCGATGCAGACGCCTTCGAAGTATTCGAAATCGCGACTCGAATCCTTGATGCCGACAATCGCCCCTTCGCGCGCCAGCGTCGCCACGGTCTCGGGCTGGGCGACGATCTTGGTGTACTGCGGAATGTTGTACAGAAAGATCGGAAGCGGGCTGTCCCTGGCCAGGCCGCGGTAAAAGGCCAGCAGGGTGGCCTGGTCGATCAGGTAGTAGAAGGGGGGAGTGACGAGCGCCGCCGCCGCCCCAATGCGCCCTGCCGCCTCGACCTCGAAGCGGGCCGCCGAGAGGTGGCTCTGGGCGACTCCGCAGATCACAGGCACCCGTCCTGCCGCCGCCGCGACCACGCTCGACAGAAGCGTGCGTCGCGCAGTCTCGTCAAGCGATGCCGTCTCTCCCGTCGATCCCAGCGCCAGGAGGCCGTTCACGCCACCGCCGATGACATGCTCGACCAGGCGGATCACCGCAGGCTCGTCGACTTTGCCGTCGCCGCTCAACGGGGAGATCAGCGCCGGAAGCACTCCGGTGAGCTCTTCGAGCCTCGACATGGACCTCAAACGCTAAAGCACGCCGTCAGCCGACCGCGGACACAAATCGGTTGCGCAGCAGCCCGATGCCCTGCACCTCCGTTTCCATCACGTCACCCGGCTTGAGAAACTCGGGCGGAGTGCGCGCGAAGCCCACCCCATCCGGCGTGCCGGTCGCGATGAGCGACCCGGGGAGCAGTGTCATGCCCTTGGACACCCATTCGATGATCGCGTCGACCGGGTAGATCATGTCGCGGGTTTCGCCCTCCTGCTTCGTAATGCCGTTCACCCTTAAGAACAGCTTGAGCGATTGCGGGTCCTCGACTTCGTCCCTGGTCACCACCCATGGGCCCGTCGGTGAGGAACGGTCGAGGCTCTTGCCCTTGAAATACTGGCCGCCCCAACTGCTCTGGATGTCGCGCGCGGTCACATCGTTCAGCACCGTGTACCCGAAGACGTGATCCATCGCTTGCGCTCGCTTGATGTTCGCGCCGCGCTTGCCGATGACGAGGCCGAGCTCGACCTCCCAGTCGATCTTGTCGCTGATTCCCGGATCGATCGCGATGTCGGCGAATGGCTCCGTCAGCGAGGTGATCGCCTTGGTGAAGACGGTCGGCGGGGCGGGCTCGCGACCATCCATGAACGCGGTTTCCTCGGCGTGCTTCTGGTAATTGCGGCCGATTGCGATCACGTTGCCGCGCGGGTCCTCGAGCGGCGCCAGAAGGTCCAGGTCCGCGAGGCGCCGGGTCTTCGAGCGCGAGGACGACAGAGCCGCCCTCGCGTGGGCCAGGCCCTCGTCGCCCGAGTCGATCAACGTGCGCAGGTCGGGAATCTCGGACAGGTCCACGACCTCGGCGTTTTCATCAGTGCTTCCGGGCCTGAGCACGCCAAGCATCGGTCCGCTGTCGGCTTTGAACATCAGAAGTCTCATCGCTTGTCGTCGTCCTCCTCTGGTAAAGCCGGGGTGCTGGTCCCGGCTCCTAAAAACAACTCCTCAAAGTCCCCACGCACGAGGAGCTCGTCCGGGCGTCCTTCCAGCCTGGTCTGTCCGGAGACCAGGACGCATGTCCAGTCGGCGATCTTCAGGGCCGCGCGCGCCCTCTGCTCCACGATGAGCACCGCTTTGCCCACGCCGGCAAGTCGCTTCACGTGCTCGGTCAAGAGGCTGTCGGCCAGCTTCGGCGAAAGGTTGGCCGTTGGCTCGTCGAGTATCAACACCTTCGGGTCCAGCATCAGCACACGAGCGATGGCGAGCATCTTGCGTTCGCCGCCGCTCAGCTTGTCCGCGCGTCGCTTGAGGAGCGGCGGCAGCTGCGGGAAGACGTCGCCGACCTCCGCCACTCGAGTGCGGATCTGGGCGTTGTTGAGCAGGTAGCCGCCCATCTCCAGGTTCTCGAGCACCGTGAGCGGCTCGAAAATGTCATTGACCTGCGGCACGTATCCGACGCCGCGCTTCGCAAGCTCCTCGGGCGGGTGGTTTGTGACGTCGGCATCGCCGAGCATGATCCTGCCCTCGGTCACACGCAGGATGCCCACCAGGCTCTTGAGCAGCGTGCTCTTGCCGGCGCCGTTGGGTCCGATGATGGCGACGATCTCGCCCGGCCCGACCGCGAGTGACACGTCGCGGATGACCGGGACGCCGCCGTACCCGGACGTGATGTGCTCGGCCCGCAGGCTGGGCGCGGGACGTCCATCCACGCGCTGCTGGTCATCCGACGAGGTAAGCGTCAACAATCTCCTGCTGCCGTCTCAAACTCGACATCGTCCCGCTGCCGATGACTTTGCCTTGCGCCATGACCACGACCGTGTCGCACAGCCGCTCGACCATGTGAAGCTCGTGCTCGACCATCAGGATCGTGAGACCTTCCGCGCGAAGATCCTGGAGGTAGTACTGGATCTCCTCGACGATCTTCGGGTGCACGCCCGACATCGGCTCGTCGAGGAGGAGCAGGCGAGGATGCAGCATCAGCGCCCGCATGATCTCGACCAAGCGCTTCTGTCCGCCGCTCATCGTGCCGGCGTAATCGGACTCCTTGGCGCTCATGCCGAATCGCTTCAGCAGACCCCGCGCCTCGTCGATCAGGCGGCGCTCGTCGGCGCCCCAGTAGCCTTTGCCCATCAGCGCACCGAACAGGGAATCGCCCCGGTTGGTGGGGGCCGCGACGAGCAGGTTCTCCAGCACCGTCAGCTGCGCGAATTCCGATGGAAGCTGAAACGTTCGGACGAGGCGGCGTCGCGCCCGCTGATGCGCGGGGAAATGCGTGATGTCCTCACCTTCGAACACGATCGTGCCGCTCGTTGCCGGCAGCGTGCCGGCGAGCACGGCCATGAAGGTGGACTTGCCGGCGCCGTTCGGCCCGATCAAGCCGGTGATCTTCCCGGGAGCCACCTCGAGCGACACGCCGTCCACGGCTCTCATGCCCTCGAAATGGCGGTGGATGTCGGTGGCCACGAGCATCGGCCTTGCGGCGTCGGTCGGGTGGGAGCTCATTCCGGGCCGCCTTCGAAGACCCTGCGCGGCTCAGGTCGGACTCCCTGGGGCCTGAACCAGAGAAACCCCAGGATGAGCAGGCCGATCAAGACCCACTGCAGAGCGGAAATGAAGTTGGGCGGACCCAGGTTGGCGATGTTCGGATTGCTGTTGAGCAGGCGCGTCACCTCTTCGAAACCCACCGGGACAAGCAGTGCGCCCAGGATCGCGCCGATGTTGTTGCCGCGGCCCCCGACGATGATGGCCGCGAACAGGATGATCGTCTCCGGGTACAGCCAGACCGAGGGCGCCCACAGCTGGATGAAACCGACGAGGATGGCGCCGGACAGCCCGGCGATCACACCGCCGACGATGAAGATCGTCATCTTGAGATTCACCGGGTTCTTGCCAATCGCGGCCGCCGCGATCTCACGCTCGCGCATCGCCCTCAGGCTCCGTCCGTAGGGTGAGTTGACGACCCGGTTGACCACCGCAAACGCAACCACGACCGCGACGATCGTGATTCCCACGTACAGGTACTGATACGACTCGGTGTTAGGGTCGATGCGGTCCGAGAACGGAGGCGGCACCAGTGCCAGCCCTGCCGCCCCGCCCAGGAACTTGTCGGCGTTGGTGATCACGGTGTTCGCGATCACCGAGAGCACGAGAAGAGCGATCGCCTGGTAGTCGCTCCGCAATTTCCTCAGCACCACGAACCCGACAGGGATGGCGAGCAGGCCGCCCGCGATGGCGCCGCCGATCCACGGGAAGGGGAAGGGGAGCTGAAAGCCCCCCACGTAGTGCTGAAAACCACCGTTGGCGGTGTCTGGCGGCAGCGAAAGCACTGCGGCGGCGTAAGCGCCCACCGCCTGGAACACGATGAAGCTGAAGTTGACGATGCCCGACACGCCGAACTGGAGATTGAGCGCGAGGCAGGCGATGATGTCGATGCCGGCGTAGATGAGAAGGTTGGCGGCGTAATAGGTGTTCATCCGGCCGCGGCGAGGGCGCCCCGCTTGGCCAATAGGCCCTGGGGCCGCAGCACCATGACGAGGACCAGGATGCCGAACGCGACGACCTCCTTGTACTCAGGCGACCAGGCTGCCGCGCTCAATTCCGTGATCAGACCTATCAACACCGCACCGATCATCGCGCCGTATGGCTGCCCAGCGCCGCCCAGCACCGCTGCGGCGAGAATCGTGATGAGGAAAGCCGAACCGTTGGCGATGGCGAATGAATCGTCGTTCAGTGCCGCGACCACGCCGGCCAGCCCGCAGAGCGCCCCGGTGATGAGCCACACCGAGTCGATGACACGCTGGGTCGGAATGCCGCAGTTGCGGGCCAGGGTCGGGTTGGCCGCCGTGGCGCGCATCGCTTTGCCGAGGCGGCTGTATGTGAGCAGGGCATGGATGCCGAGCATGAGCACAACGGCGATGGCGATGACGATGATCTGATCCCGGGTCAGGGCGATGCTCCCGAGGCGGATGAGCCTCCCAGCATTCTCCTGGTAGGACACGCTGTAATACCCGACGATCGGCAGCAGCAGGTTTGAGATCATCAGTGAGATGGCAAGCGACACGATGACCATCCCCAGGTTTGCTGTGCCTTTGCGCATGAAGGGCCCGTAGACGACCCTGTTCAGAAGAAAAGAGAACACGGCCCCGAACAGCGCCCCCGCCACCATCCCGATCCAGATGCTGATGCCGGCCTTGTTCAAGTAGTAGGCGAGGTAGGCGGACGAGATCATGACCTCGCCGTACGCAAGGTTGATCATGTTGGTGATTCCGAACTGCATCGTGAATCCGACCGCGGCGATTGCGATCACGGACATGCTGACCAGGCCGAAGCCGAACGCCGCTATGAAAAGGTTCACGGCGCTAGTGTCCCGGTCCCGAAGCCCGCTGCGCATTTCGGGGCATCGGCGGCCGGAGCCAAGGAAAGGGTGGCGCTGCTAGGAGCGCATCGTCCATGCGCGACGACGCGGTGCCAGGCCCCTTGACGCAGGCTTCAGCGCCGCAGGCGCCCGGCCGCCTAGGCCCCGAAGGCGCTGCGTCACTTCGGGGCTGGGACACTCTGGCTCCTTGGTTTTGCTGAGGGGACCTTAGATTCCGCCTGCCTGGGCGATGGTTGAAGTCTGCTCCGGCGTCATCTGCCCGGCCTTGACCTCGTTGCCCTGGTTGTCATAGGTGACCCAGATGTAGCCCGACACCGAGTTGTTGAACGCATCGAAGCTGTTCAACCCGCCGGCGCCCACGAACTGGATCGTCTTGCCGGCTTTGATGGCCGCGACTCCGTCCTTATATGTGCCGACGACGGTCGCGCCGCTTGTGCCGTTGGCTATGTCCTTGATCTTGGGGTTGTAGACAGTCGGGTCTGCGCTGTTGGTAGCCGTCATGGCCAGCGCGGTCATGATGATGCCGTCGTACAGGTGCAGGGTGGATCCTCGCTGCTTGTACTTGGGCGCGTCGGCAAATGTCGAGGCGGCGGCGTTGAGGTTGGTGATGAACTCGTCATACGCCGGTCCCGAGAACGTGTACCCGAGGTCCACGCCCGCGTAGTACTTGACCAGGTCGTTCACGCCGATCGCATCGCTGACTTGCTGGAACCACTGGGGGTCGATGGTGGCCGAGGTGCCGATGAACGGGATCATCTGCCCGCCGTTCTGTGTCTTCACCTCTTTCAGGTACGTCCCGGCGGCGCCGAGGGCCTCGGTGAGGATGACGTCAGGATGGGTCGCGAGCATCGCGGCGACCTCGGTGCGGTATGACGTCCCGGGCGTGAGGTTGATCGGCTGGTTGATGGCGATCGTGCCGCCCAGCTTGGTGAACGCGTTGGTTGCCGGCGCCACGAAAGCCTGGGAGCCGATGTCGTTCCCGAAGACCAGCGCGGCCTTCTTGTAAGGCGCGTGGCCCGGCCCGTAGAGCGCACTCCCGACCATCGCGTACGCGTCGTAGATGTCCGCCGGCACGAGCCGGTGGAAGTACTTCAGCGCCGTCTTGTTGAACTCCGTCTGCCCGGTCATGCAGAACATCGGGATGTGGCCCCGGTCGATGATCGGCGCCACGGTCGCCGCCTCGTCCGAAGTGCAGCCGACCACCGCCATGAGGTTGGAGTTGCTGGCAATCATCGCGTTGGCCGCCGGGACCGCGTCGGCGGGCTCGCCGCGAGTGTCGAACTTCTGGCAGCTGACCTGCCGGCCTCCGACTCCGCCGTTGTTGTTGATGGACGGGGCGGCGGCCAGGCATGCGGCGTAATAGGCGGGGCCAAGCCCGGCGTCGGCTCCGCTGAAAGGAGCGATGACGCCGACGAGCAAGGGGCCGCTTCCGAGTCCGCTACCGCCGGTTGAGCTGGTCCCGCCACACGCGGCAAGAACCACGATGGCGCCAAGCGCCGAGACGACCTTATACCGCTCGAACCCTCTCACAATCGTTCCTTGCTCCCTTAACTACTAAGACTGCATAGGTGTCAAACCCCACGAACTCAGAGGCTGCGCCGTAAGTTCGCGGGGACCCCTTGTCGGATTGTCGACATTATTGAGGATAATCTGACCGATGGCAAGGAGCGGGATCCGTCAAGCACCGGTGCCCGAGGCCGGACAGACGGCATACCGGCGCCTGCGCGAGGCGATCGCGAGCGGGCAGTTCCACCCCAACGAGCGCCTGGTCGAAGCGTCTGTCGCCACCCGGCTTGGAGTCGGCAGGACGGCCGTCCGCGCGGCGCTTGTCAGGCTCGACCAGGAAGGCCTCGTGACCCTCGAGCCGAACCGAGGCGCGCGGGTCAGGCTGATCTCGGACCGCGAGGCCCTCGAGATCGAAGAGGTGCGGGCCACGCTCGAAGCGATGCTGACCCGCCGGGCGGCGACACGGGCCACGCCGGCCGACCTGCGCGAGCTCCGCCAGGTTGTGATCGAGATGCGCCAGCGGGTGGAGAAGAAAGATGCGATCGGCTACTCGGACCTCAACGCCCGCTTTCACCAGCTGATCTGGGCGGCCGCCGACCACGCGACCGCCAGCCGCCTGGTCGGCAGCCTGAAGTCGCAGAGCATCCGGCTCCAGTACCAGACGATCCTTCGGCCGGGCCGGACCGAGCGGTCGCTGCGCGAGCACGAGGCGATCTTCAGCGCTCTGAAGGCGCACAACCCCGACGCAGCCGAGGAGGCGATGCTCACGCACCTTGCCGAGGTCCAGGCGACGCTCAAATGGGCGATCGAGGGATTGCGCGGGGCGCCCAGCTGGCTCCCAGGCTAGCCACCGTGCGGGTCGGCGAGCGCACGGTCTGAGATCCGTTTCACCGATGCGACGACGGTCAGCCATGCGACCGAAACCAGGATGGCCTCGATCACATCGGTTGGCCAATGCGCTCCCACATAGACGCGGGCGACTGCGTTTGCAGCCACGATCAATACGACCAGAGCCCAGCCGATGGGCCGAGCCCGACGCGGAAGGAATCGGCGGCCCAGGCCCAACATCAGAACCGCGCTCAACGTGACGATGAACATGGTGTGCCCGCTCGGAAAGCTTGAAGCTCCTGGATGCTCGGTCACCTGGAGCACCTGCGCCGTCGTGGGGCGCGGCCGGTTGACCAGGTGGTTCAGCAGGACGTACCAGAGCGCTGTCAGCGAAGCGGCGGCCGCCAGGATCCAGGCCCGGCGATTGAAGACCAGGATGAGCACGAAAACGATCGCCTCCAGCACGGCGCCCTTGGCGTCGCCGATGAAGCTGAACACCGGAAATGTCAGGACCAGCGGCCCCCAGCTCGTCGATTGGACGCCGCGCTCGATCGCCGCGTCCTCGGGGATGTAAGGGTGCCCGGCGATGTAGAGCGCCAGCACCGCCGCGGCGAGGGCGGCAGCCAGCGCGACACCCAGGAGCGGCCCATCCAGCTCCTTCCTCTGAGATAGCGTTATCGCGGCCATCGACGACAGAGAAACGCGCGGCGACGTCGCGCAACCCGAATCGCTGATTCGCAGCAGAAGCGGCGCGCTCATCGCCGCTATGACGTTCGCAACGCTGGCCACAGGCCTGCTGCAGATCTGCCTGCCCCTCGAGCTGCGCCAGCTCCGGGCGAGCCCGAACGAGATCGGCGTGGCGCTGTCGATGTACGGCTTCGGGATGTTTGCCTTCGAATGGCTCTGGGGCGTCCTCGCGGATCGCGCGGGCTACCGCGCGCCGCTCGTCGTCTCTCAGCTGCTTTACGCCGCGTGCATCGTCCTTTTGTCACGCGTTGATTCGATCGCGCTGATCGCGGCAAGCTACTTTCTCGCGTCCGGGATGATGGTGTCGATCGGACCCATCGCCCGGTCCTACCTCGGCACCGCCCTGCAGAGCCGGCTTCGCGCGACTGGGCTTGCCCTGCTGACCGCGTCGTGGGTGGTGGCCGAAGCGGTCGGCGCCGGAGCCGGCGGGCAGCTCATCGACCACTTCCCGATCCGCAGCGTGATTCTGGCCGCGGCGGTCCTTCCGCTCGGGTCGGCGCTGCTCGCGATCTGGGTCTTCAAGGGCCACTCGGCCCGCAACCATCACGGCCCATGGACCGCGGACGATGAGGCGCGCAGCGAGGAGTCGCGCGCGGGCGGCGGCGTGCTGAGGATCCTGGCGGTGACCGCGTCGCTGGTGCTGCTGATCCAGGTCGGAGCCGGCGGCGAGCTGGCCTTGCTGCCGCTTCTCGTGACGACTCATCTCCAGCTCTCGGCCGCGAGCGCCGGGACCGCGATGCTCGCCGTCGGCTTGATCGGTGGGGTCCTCTTGATACCGGGCGGAAACGCGTCGGATCGCTGGGGCCGGCGGCCCACCATGATCGCCGGCGGGATCCTGTCGGCGATCGGGTTCGTCATCTACTCGACGTCGGGCAACTTCGTCCAGGTCATCGCCGGCGCGGCGGTACGCGCGCTGGGTGCCGCGCTCATCTGGCCGGCCGCGACGGCGTGGATGGCTGAGTCGATGCCGCGCCGCCGCCATGCGCTCTACATGGGCCTGTTCGGCGAGTTCGAGAATGTCGGCATCACGATCGGCCCGATCCTGGGCGGCGTGGCGTGGTCGCTCGCCGGCATCCAGGCGGCGTTTTACACGTATGCCGTGGCGGCCCTGCTCGCCTCAGCCATCGCCGCGGTCTTCGTCAGGCGCCGTGCGGACGATGCGATCATGGGCGGGCGAATGGGGGAGCGGTGATTCCGAACCTGGTGGGCTCCCAATGGCGCCTCCCATCGGATGGCATCGAGAGTCTTGCGGTTTACAACCCGGCGACGGGCCAGGTCATCGACCAGGTACCGCTCTCCGGGAGCAATGAAGTGGACGCCGCTGTTCAGGCGGCGGTCATGGCATACGCAACGTGGTCTCTCACGCCGGTGATGGAGCGCGTGCGTCTCATGTTCCGTTTCAAATCTCTGCTCGAGGAGCAATTCGAAGACCTGGCGGCGATCATCACGCGACACCACGGCAAGACGCTGGACGAATCCCGCGGAGAGGTGCGTCGGGGCATCGAGGTCGTCGACTTCGCGTGCGGCGCGCCGACGCTGCTGCAGGGCCGCACGCTGCGTGATGTTTCAACTGGCGTGGACCAGGATCTTTATCGCTACCCGGTCGGCGTGTGCGCGGGCATCCCGCCTTTCAACTTCCCGGTGATGATCCCGCTCTGGATGTTCCCTCTCGCGGTCGTGGCCGGCAACACCTTTGTGCTCAAGCCGTCTGAACGCACCCCGTTGGGCGCGCAGCGCCTGGCCGAGATCTTTCTCGCCGCCGGCTTTCCCGACGGCGTGCTGAACGTGGTGCATGGCGCGCGCGCTGCGGTCGACGCCCTGCTGCTGCACCCGAATGTGCGGGCGATCTCGTTTGTCGGATCGGCGCCGGTGGCGAAGCACGTGTACCAGACCGCGGCGGCGAATGGTAAGCGCGTCCAGGCGCTGGGCGGAGCGAAGAACCACATAGTCGTGATGCCCGACGCCGACCCTGAGATCACCGTCCCGGCGATCCTCAACTCGGCGTTTGGCAACGCGGGCGAGCGATGCCTGGCGGGTTCGGTCGCCGTGGCTGTCGGCCTGGCGGCCGACCGGCTCCTCGATCCGTTGAAAGAAGCGGCATCGAAGTTGGTCGTGGGCCCGGGCGATCAGGCGGGCGTGCAGGTCGGACCTTTGATCCGAGCCGACCACCGCGACCGCGTGGCGGCTTACGTCGAGAGAGGTGTCGCGGAGGGCGCCGAGCTGCTGGTCGACGGACGCGGAGAGATGGCGCGCCCCGGATTCTTCCTGGGACCGACGCTCCTCGACCGGGTCACCCCTGACATGACTGTCGGCCACGAGGAGGTCTTCGGACCTGTCCTGTCATTTGCGCGGGCGGCGACGCTGGACGAGGCGATCGCCCAGGCGAACCGGCTGGCGCTCGGCAACATGGCGACGATCTTCACCCAGTCAGGTCGAGCGGCACGCGAATTTCGCGACCGCGTCGAGGCGGGGATGACAGGCATCAACGTGCCGATCGCGCAGCCGTTCGCCTTCTTCCCGTTCAGCGGATGGAAGGGCTCTTTCTATGGAGACCTTCACGTTCACGGCATGGACGGTGTCGAGTTCTACACGCGCAAAAAGGTAGTGGTCACGCGATGGTGACCGTGAGACAGGGAACCGACCCGATGAGCAATGGAGTGCGGGCTTTCGTCCGCCGCTACCCGCGGGTCACCTACGCCCTGGCCGTCGTCATCGGGATGCTGCTCGGCCACCTTCTTTGGCCCTAGGCTCGGACGTCGCGGCGGCGCGGGCCGCGCCAGGCACCCAGTGGGCGGGCACTGGCATGGTGCTGATTTCCGCGACCGCGTTTGGCACACTCGCGATCTTTGCCAAGCTCGGTTACGCATCGGGACTCGGCACCGAGCAGATTCTCGCGTTTCGATTTCTGCTTGCCGCGATCGGGATGATAGTCCTCGCGCTTGTCCTGGGACAGAATCCTCTGAGGCTCCGCCGCAACCAGCTGCTCACGCTCTTCGGTCTTGGCGCCATCGTCTATACGGGTCAGTCACTCACCTACTTCGTCGCCTTGAGGTCGCTGCCCGCGTCGCTCGTAGTGCTGATCGCGTACATCTACCCGAGCCTGGTCGTGGTGGCAGGCTGGCTTTTCCTGCGTCGCGCTGTATCGGCCTGGCACGGGATCGCGCTGGGAATGAGCTTTCTTGGCGTCGCATTGCTGGTCGGAGGCGCGGAGTTCCACCTCTCATGGGAACTCGTCCTACCACTGGTGCTGGCAATCGCGTCGCCCACCATCTACACGGGCTACATCCTGATCGGAGAGCGGGTGATGGCCTCCGTCCCGGCGGTCGCCGCAAGCGCGGTGATAATGAGCGGGGCGGCCCTCGCATTCTGCCTGCTGGCCGCCCTGAACCACGAGCTTGCCTTGCCGCGGAACGCCGGCGCATGGGGGGTCGCCGTCGGCATCGCGCTCATTCCCACGATGGTCGCCATCTCGCTGTTCCTGGCCGGTCTGCCGCGCATCGGGGCTGCCCGCGCCGCGCTGCTCAGCACTTGGGAGCCCGTCGTCACGGTGTTCCTGGCGGTGGTCGTGCTGGGGGATCGGCTCTCGGTGGTGCAGGTGGTGGGCGGAATCCTGGTGATCGTGGCCGTGATCGTCGTCCAGGCGGCGCACCTCTGGAGACCGGGCCTGCCGAACGCGCTGAAGTAGGCGCTGCGCTTGATCGATCGCGGAGGACCATTCGCACCAACCCCGTGCAACGCAGAATTGTCGGATGCCATACACCATCGACCTGAGAACCGTGCAGGCCCCGCTGAAGGACCGGTACCGGTCAGATCCGGTTTCGGCGCTGGTGGTGACGGCCGCCCACAGCGCTGCCACCGACCTCGCCGACCCTCGGCATTGCGCCGTCACGCCCACCGATTTTCCGGACGCCACGATCCGCTCGGGTCTGCATCCCGCCGCCGGCGGTGCCGGCGACACACCGTGCTCTGGCGACATCCTAGCGAGCGCCCTCGCAATTTGCGAGGAGAGCACGCTCCGATCGGTCGCGGCGAACATGGGCGTTGAGCTCGAGTCCGTCCACGTCGACGTGCGCATTCACTGGGACTTTCGCGGCACGATGGGAGTGGACCGCGATGTACCGGTGGGCGCGACCGGCATCGAGATGCGCACTGAGGTGAAGGTCAAGGACGGAGTTGACCCGGAACGCGCCAAGCGCCTTCTGTCGAGCGCCGAGCCCTACTGCTCGACCTTGCAGACCCTGCGCCACGGAGTCGAGGTATCCACTGAGTTCGCGCTCGAGTAAAAAGCCAACGGAGGCGGCGCCCTTCGAGCAGCTCGACTACCTGTACACGCCCAGCAGCGACGTCGCCTCCGACATGCGCTTCTTCGCGGACGTCCTGGGTGCGCAGGTGGGTTTCGCCGTCGAAGGCATGGGGGCCCGGGTTGCCATGGTCGTCCTGGCGAGCGGCCCTCCGCACCTGCTGCTGGCGGATCACCTCGATGGCGATCGCCCCATCCTCGTCTACCGCGTCGCGGACCTGCGCAAGGCGATGGCCAGGCTCAAGGGGCGCGGCTTGAAAAAGCAGCACGAGGTCGAGCTCCCGATGGGGCCGGCAGCATCGTTCGTCACGAAGGGCGGCCATCGGGTCGCGCTCTACGAGCTGTCCAGGCCCGCGGTAGTCGAGCATTTCATGGGCCGCCAGGACTTCTAAAGTTGTCACCGTGACAGCCAAACGCTGGATCCTGGTCGCCGCCGTCCTGGGGTCCGGCATCGTCTTCCTCGATTCGACGGTCGTCAACGTCGCCCTGCCCCGTATGGGTCGCGACCTCCACCGCTCCTTCCTGGGCGTTCTGGAGGGCCAGTCGTACGTCTACAACGCTTATCTGTTGACCCTGAGCTCGCTCATCATTCTTGCGGGCGCGCTGAGCGATTTCTACGGCCGGCGCCGCATGTTTCTGTACGGCCTGGCCGGCTTCGGCGTGACATCGGTGCTGTGCGGCGTGGCCCCGACCATGGAGCTGCTCGTCCTGTTTCGCATCCTTCAAGGCGTGGCCGGCGCGCTGCTGGTACCAGGTTCCCTTGCCCTGCTGACGGCCAACTTCTCGGGCGAGGAGCAGGGGCGCGCATTCGGCACCTGGGCGGGGGCGTCCGGGGCGACGACGATCCTCGGCCCGGTCCTCGGTGGGTTTCTGGTCGACACGATCTCGTGGCGGGCGGCGTTCTTCATCAACGTCCCGCTCGTGGCCGTCGCCCTATGGGCGACCTGGAAGCATGTGCCCGAAAGCCGGGACGAGCAGGCGACGGCGCATTTCGACTGGATCGGCGCCATCATCGTCGCGCTTGCCGTCGGCGGCCTCGCGTTCGGCGCGATCTATGGCCAGCAGCGCGCCTGGCGCGACCCGATCGGATACATCGCGCTTGCGGTGGGCGTGCTGGGCATGATCGCCCTGCCCCTCTGGATGGTGCGGTCGGCGCATCCGCTGATCCCGCCTGAGCTCTTCCGCTCCCGCAACTTCACCGTGACCAACATCTCGACCCTGTTGATCTACGGCGCCTTCGCGACCTTCTACTACCTCACGCTATTTCAGCAAGGCACGCTCGGCTACACGGCCGCCGCCGCCGGGGCCGGGTCGATTCCCGGGTCCCTGTTCCTGATCTTCCTGTCGCGCCGGTTCGGAACCCTCGCCGCGCGCTTCGGCCCCCGATGGTTCATGGCGTTCGGGCCCGCGATCATGGCCCTCGGGGTCCTGTGGTACTCGCGCGTGCCGGCCACGAGCACCCCGTGGAGGCTGGTGCCCGGCGATCCGAGCAGCTATCTCCCGCCTGTTTCCTACCTGGTCGATTTCCTGCCCGGCTCGGTGATCTTCGGGCTGGGCATCTGCATGATGGTGGCTCCTCTGACCACGGCGCTCATGACGTCGGTGCCCGTGCACAACTCAGGTGTCGGGTCGGCGATCAACAACGCGATCTCGCGCGTCGGCCCCCAGCTTGCGGGCGCGTTGATCTTCATCTTCCTCACGGCGAACTTCTATTCGGCGCTGGCTTCAAAGCTGCCCGGGGTCGACGTGTCCTCGACCAGCTTTCGCAACCAGGTCAGCCCGCTTAACACGCCCCTGGATCCGCACCTCGTGGCGGCCGTGCGGGATGCGTCGACCTCTTCGTTTCACCTGGCGATGTTCGTGGGGGCCGCAATCATCCTGCTGGGCGCGCTTGTGAACGCAATCGGAATTCGCAACGCCGACAGCCTGGAGCGCCAGCGGGCGACTCCCGCGAGCGAGCCCGCTTCACAAGGCGCCGCCTAGACTCTCAACCGTGATCTTCAAGAGTCCTCATCCGGACGTCGCCATACCCGACACCGCCCTCAGCCCCTTCGTGCTGGGCAACGCGACGCGGCTCGGCGACAAGGTCGCCATCGTGGAGGCCGGAACCGGCCGCTCATACACCTACCAGCAGATCGCGGAGGGCGTTCGGAAGCTCGCGGCGGGCCTCCATGCGCGCGGGTTCCGCAAGGGTGACGTGCTCGCGATCATGGCTCCCAACCTGCCCGAATACCCCATCGCGTTCCACGGCGTCGCGACCGCGGGCGGCGTCGTCACCACCCTCAACCCAACCTACACGCCGGACGAGATCGCCTTCCAGCTGAACGATTCGCGGGCGCGGCTGCTGATCACCATTCCGCCGCTCGTGGGCAAGGCGCAGGAGGCGGCCGCCAAGTCAAAAGTCGAGGAGATCATCGTGTTCGGCGAGGCGGACGGGGCGGTTCCTTTCGCGTCGCTGCTCCTGGACGGCGAAGCCCCGGATGTGCGCATCGATCCGGCCGACGACCTCGTCGCCCTGCCTTACTCGAGCGGGACGACGGGCTTCTCGAAGGGCGTGATGCTCACTCACCGCAACCTGGTCGCCAACCTCATTCAGACCTCCGCGTGCCTGGCGATCGGGGAGGACGAGGCGATCATGGCTTTCCTCCCGTTCTTCCACATCTACGGGATGACGGTGATCATGAACCAGGGTCTTTATCGGGGCGCGACGCTGGTGAGCATGCCGCGCTTCGAGCTCGAACCGTGCCTGCAGGCCGTGCAGGACTACAAGGTGACGCGGTTCTTCCTGGTGCCGCCAATCGTGGTTTTGCTTGCGAAGCACCCGGCGATCGACAAGTACGACCTGTCATCGGTGAAGCGCGCATTCTCCGGCGCGGCACCCCTCGACGCGGACACGGCGCAGGCGGCGAGCGCGCGCATCGGGTGCAGGATCAGCCAGGGCTACGGTCTCACCGAAACAAGTCCTGTGTCGCACATCGTGTCCGACAGCGACGAGCCGGTGCCAGGCTCGGTCGGATCGGCGGCGCCGAACACGGAATGCAAGATCGTGGACGTGGCGACCGGCGAAGAGCTCGGCCGGAATGAGGACGGAGAGATCTGGATTCGCGGCCCGCAGGTGATGCGTGGTTACTTGAACAACGAACAGGCGACGAAGAGCTCGATCGATGCCGACGGCTTCTTTCACACAGGGGACATCGGCCACATCGACGACCGCGACCTGTACTTCATCGTCGACCGCTTGAAGGAGCTCATCAAGTACAAGGGATTCCAGGTGGCGCCGGCCGAGCTGGAGGCGTTTCTGCTGTCTCATCCCAACGTCGCGGACGTCGCGGTGATAGGAGTGCTCGACGAAGAGGGTGAGGAGGTGCCGAAGGCGTTCGTCGTGCTGAAGGCGCCGCAGGATCCCGAAGAGATCATGGAGTTCGTGGCGGCGCGGGTCGCTCCTCACAAGAAGATCCGGCGCGTCGAGGTGGTCGACCAGATCCCCAAGTCTCCGACCGGCAAGATCCTGCGGCGCATCCTGAGGGACCGGGAGAAGGCCGGCGCACACTAGT
>DATFVI010000094.1:0-13824 GCA_035260405.1 Candidatus Dormiibacterota bacterium | reverse complement strand
CGCGGGCTACACGGCCGCCAAGCACGCTGTCCGGGCGATCACCCGCACGCTGCGGCTCGAGCTGAATGGAGAGCCAATTCGAGTGACAGAGATCGACCCTGGGCTTGTCGAGACCGAGTTCAGCGTCGTGCGGTTTCACGGTGACCGCAAGGCGGCTAAGGCGGTCTACGAAGGATTGAAGCCGCTGTCAGCGGAGGACATCGCCGATTGCGTCGTCTTCGCCGTCACGCGGCCGCCGCATGTGGACATCGACGAGATCGTGGTGCGCCCGGTGGCCCAGGCCACGGCGCAAGTGGTGGCGCGCAAAACCAGATCCTAAATCTCCGACCTAGCGGTTCTTCTGCGTGGCAGGTAGGCCTGGCTCCGCCAGGCCGTCTAACCGCCTTCATGAATGTCGCCTTCACGTGGTGAGGAGTGACAACTTAATAAAGTCACATCCGCATACCGGAAGGAGAGCAGCGCCTGCGGCGGAGCCGCACGCGCGATGCAATCAGTAAGTCCCATCCTGCTCGCGCTTGCGCGCAGAGGAAACCATCTGGGTTTCCTCTCATCCTTACTCGAAGTAGTTCTGCGCGAACTCTATCCATCCCGGATTGGGACATCCGCTCGAAGTGTGTGCGTGCGTGCAGTGCACGCCGACCCTGGGTCCCGGGTCTATGTACAGCTGGCCGTGGATCACCAGCGCGTCTCCAGCGTGAGCCGGCACCGATGGCGCGAGGGTCGTGTTGTGATCGATCTCGAGCCTGTCTCCCGCGGGATCTTTGACCTGGAATCGCTCGTGCCCTCCCGACTCCACAGGCTCGCTGAGGATCGTCGCATCGAATGTGACTTCCGCGCCGTTGGCGCTGTTGACGATGTCCTGGTGAAGACCTGTGTCATCGGGAGTCTCGCGTCCTCCGCACGCCAGCAGAGCGAGCGAAATCGCCATTGCTATGCAGGTCCGCCTCACGTAGCGAACACCTGGTCGAGCGCGATGCGGCCTTCGTAAAGTGCCTTGCCGAGGATGACCGCCGAAGCGCCCGTCGCCGCCACCTTGGCGATGTCTTCCAGTGACGAGACTCCACCTGAGTACTGAACCGGAAGGCCGGTCATCGAGCGGGCCCTCGCGAGCGTGACCAGGTCCGGCCCAGAGAGGGTGCCGTCCCTGTCGATGCACGTCAAGATCACGCCCGCCAGCGGCAGCTTGTCCCACCGCGCGAGAAGGGCTCCCATCATCACAGGCTCGGTCTCGGTCCAGCCGCTCACCGCCGCTTTCTCGTCCCGCACGTCGAGCGCTGTGAGGATGCGTGCGGGATACCTGCGAGCGCATCTCTCGAGCAGGCGTGGATCACGCACCGCCGCCGTGCCCATGACGATGGCGTGAGCGCCAGCGGCGATCCAGTGATCCACTGCGTCGGACGTTCGAATTCCACCCGCCACTTGCACTTTTAAGTCGTGCCTACCGACGATCGATTCGATCACAGCCTTGTTGTCACCGGTGCCGCGCGCAGCGTCCAGGTCGACCACGTGAATGTGCTCGGCGCGTGCCTGCAAAAACTCATCTACAACGTCGAGAGGCTCGTCTGAGTACACGGTGGGTTTCTGGTAATCGCCTTTGGTCAGGCGGACGCACTTACCGCCGAAAAGGTCGATCGCCGGGATGACCACCATGGTGCTGATTGCGCGGCTGGGATCTAACGGTAGTTGGTGAATTGAAGTGGAACGGGGATGTCGTCCGCTTCGCGCAGCGCCTTGATCACGAGCTGGAGGGTGTCCTTGTCCTTGCCCACGACTCGCAGCTGGTCACCCTGGATCCGCACCTGGACCTTCGGCGTGACGTTCTGGATTCGCTTGCGCAGGTCGCGAGCGATGTCGTCGGTGATCCCGGCATTCAGCTGAATCTCGATCTGGCCGCGACCCTTGCCGACAGTTTTCGGATCGCTCGCCTTGAAGAGCTTCGGTGAAAGCTGCCTGCGGGCGCCCTTCTCACGCAGGACCTGGAGCGCCGCCTTCGCCCTTTCCTCGCTTGCCGACTCGATCAGGATCTTGCTCTCCTGGTGGTCGTAGATGGTCGCCGTGTCCTTGAAGTCATAGCGCGTTCCCACCTCGCGACGGGCCTGGTCCAGCGCGTTGGTCAGCTCGGCCGCGTCGAACTCAGAGACAACGTCGAAGGAGAACTCAGCCACTGCTCGCGTGAAGGATCGCGTTGATGCCGATCACGACTGCGGCCGCCGCCAGCGCAACTGCCGCGAGCGACGAGATCGCGAGCAGCGCGCCGATGCCCGCGGTGCCTTCGTCAAGAGACTCGACAGGGGGCTTGTCGTACGGGTCGGGGCCGTAGTCGAGGTCGTAGACCCCCGCGTCGCGGGCCCGCGCCACCAGCTCGTCCAGCACCGGCTTGCCGCCCGGCGGAAGCGGCTTGCCGTTGAGGTTCGCGACCGCCTCCTTGAGGTTATCCCGGGTCTTGCCGAGCTCTGCCACGACGAGGTCGAGCGTCTGCATGGCAGCCGGGGTCGGCTGCTCGCGGCGCAGGTCGGCGATGGTGCCGTACAGGGTCACAGACCGGATTCATAACAGAAGCCGGGCGCGCTGTGCAGCCGCCCTACACTTATTTCGATGAGTGTGGGTGCCAGGAAGGCCGCCCCGGGGAAACCCGCGCCTCACCCCAACACATGGGTCTTTTACGAGGGCGAGTTCGCCCGCTACCACGACGTGAGGCTCGGACTGATGACCCATGCGCTTCACTACGGCACCGGCGTCTTCGAAGGCATTCGCGCGTACTGGAACGCGAAGCAGGAACAGCTCTTCCTGCTCGAGGCAGCCCAGCACTACGAGCGCATGCGCCGCTCGGCCAACGTCATGCGCATGACGCTCCCACACTCGACCGAAGAACTGGTCAATCACACGCTCGAGGTGTTGCGCCGCAACCAGTTCAAGTCGGACGTCTACGTCCGTCCTCTTCTCTATACGTCCAGTGAGGAGATCGGAGTCCGCCTGCACAATCTCGAGCACAGCTTCTTCATCTATGCCATACCGTTCGGCAACTACGTCGAGGTCGAGTCAGGCATCCGGTGCATGGTGAGCACGTGGCGGCGGGTGCCGGACCAGTCGCTGCCCGCGCGAGCAAAGATCACCGGCTCGTACGCGCAATCGGCGCTCGCGAAATCCGAGGCTGTGGAGTCGGGCTTTGACGAGGCGATCGTGTTGACCGTCGACGGACACGTTTCGGAGGGATCGGCGGAGAACCTGTTCATGTTCAAAGAGGGGACGTTCTTCACCCCGCCGGTCACGGACGACATCCTCGAAGGCGTGACGCGAACACTGATCATGCGGCTCATCAAAGACGACCTCGGCATGCCGGTCGTCGAGCGCAGCATCGACCGCACCGAGCTCTACACGTGCGAGGAGCTGTTGCTATGCGGCACCGGCGCACAGATCTCGCCGGTCGTCGAGGTGGATCGGCGCCCGGTCGGAAACGGCAGAGTCGGCGAGTTCACCCAGGAGCTGCAGAGCATCTACTTCGGCGCCGTCCGCGGCGAATCGAAGAAGTACAAGGACTGGACGATCCCCGTCTATTAAGCTCGCGGCAGAGTGCGCCGCGCCGGAACTGGCTTGCCGGTGGATCGCGCTAGGCGGCCGGGCTGCGCCGATGCCTGCGTCGGCTCCTGCGCGCGCTCAGTCGCGCATCCGGATGCGCTCCTTCGCGTGCTCGTCGCCTCCTTGGCACCGACCGCCGATCGCGCCCACCGGCGGCGCCATTCCGGCGCGGCGCACTCATGAAAGTCGTAGTCGCCCCCAACGCTTTCAAGGGTTCGCTCACCGCCTCGCAAGCCGCGGCGGCCATGGCCCTTGGCGTTCGTGACGCCTTTCCCGAAGCCCTCGTGCTCGAGGTTCCCGTGGCGGACGGCGGCGACGGTACCGTCGAAGCGCTCGTCAGCGCTCTCCACGGCGACTACCGGACCGCCGATGTCGAGGGACCGCTCGGAGATCCGGTGGAGGCGACGTATGGGCTCGCCGGCCATGGCCGGATGGCCGTGGTCGACCTCGCTTCCGCCAGCGGTTTGACGCTTATCCCGGCCGAGCGGCGTGACCCGCGCAAGGCTTCCACGTACGGTTTCGGGCAGCTGCTGCAAGCGGCTCGCGGTACCGGCGCAAGCCAGGTCATTGCCGGCATCGGCGGCTCCGCCACGAACGATGGGGGCGCCGGGATGGCGCAGGCGCTGGGCTATCGATTGCTCGATGCCTCCGGGCACGATCTCCCGCGAGGGGGAGCGGCGCTCGCCGGCCTCGAGCGAATCGATGCCTCCGGCTTCGATCGCGGCTGGCAGGCGGTGAGCGTGCAGGTCGCCTGCGATGTGACCAATCCCCTGACCGGCCCCCGGGGCGCGAGTGCCGTCTACGGGCCGCAGAAAGGCGCGGACGAGGCCGCGGTGAAGGAGCTGGAAGCCGCGCTCTCCAGGCTCGCGCAGGTGATCGAGCGCGACCTGGGAAAGAAGGTCGCCGAGGTAAGCGGAGCGGGCGCGGCCGGCGGAGCCGGCGCCGGGCTCCTGGCCTTCCTGGAGGCTCAGCTTGTCCCGGGCGCTCCGCTCATCGTGACCGCAAGCGGATTCGACGAAAAGGTGAAGGGCGCCGACCTCATCATCACCGGTGAGGGCCGGGCAGACGCCCAGACGGCTTACGGAAAGGCGCCTGGGGAGGTGGCAAAACGCGGCAAAGCGGCTAGAATCCCGGTTCTCTTGATAGCCGGGAGCAAGGCGCCCGGCTGGGAGGTGTTGAGCGAACTTGGCGTCGCCGATGTGGTGACGCTCGACGAAGAAGGTGACAATCTGCAGCAGCTCATGGGAGACGCCGGCGACATGCTGAGGCGCGCCACCGCGCGGGCGTGCCGGGAACGCGCTTGGGAATAGACGAAAAGGACCCGCCGCCGACGAAGGAGGGAATCGAGCCCTCAGACGTCGAGCTGGTCAAGGCCTATCGCAGCGGCGACATCCACGCGTTCGAGGAGCTGCACCGCCGCTACGTCGCGTCCATCTACCGGCTCGTCAGGCGCAAGCTCGGGGACGCGCTGCTCGCCGAGGACATCGCGCAGGAAACCTTCATGAAGGCGCTCCGCATGATGGACCGCGTCGACGACTCGTTCAACTTCGGCGGGTGGGTTCACACCGTCGCGCGCAACCTGTGCTTCGACGAGCTGCGCCGGCGCCAGCGCGACCTGCGCGCCGACGACGGAGTCGAGGCCGACGAGGGCGAGCTGCTGGCCAACCTGCCGTCAACGAGCAAGGGCTTCGACCCGGTACTGGTCCAGGAGTCGAACGAGATGCGCCGGCAGGTCTGGACGGTAGCTCAGCGGCTGCCCGAGAAGTACCGGCTGGTGCTGACACTGCGCGAGCTGCAGGACCTGAGCTACCGCCAGATCGCGCACACGCTGAAGATGTCCGAGAGCGCGGTCGAAACGCTGCTCTATCGTGCGCGCCTCCGGTTCAAAGAGGAGTACATAGCAGCCGAGGGCGAGGGTGAGCTGAGCCACACGGAGGCGGTTCCGCTTCTCGCCCCGTACCTGGCCGGCAAGCTCCGCCGGAACCAGGCCGAAGCCGTTCGCAAGCACATAGCGGTCTGCATGAAATGCGCCCGTCGAATCGGACGGCGCCGTGCCAAAGGCTCCCACGAACTCAAGGCCGCGCCTCCGAGCTCGCTGGGCTAGCGCAGGAGAGTGGACAAATGAGGGTTAGTACAGTAGGTGTGAAATGGCCAAGGTAGTCGTCCGCTTCTTCGACGACGAAACCCTGGAGGGCGTCGCTCGCGATCTCGACTTCGACGAGCCCGACTTCCTGGTCGAGGTCGACGACGCCGGAGGTCTCGAGAACAACGAGACCGCCTGGATCCCGCTGACGGCGGTGAAGTGGGTGGAGCTTCCGCGCGACCAGGAGCTCGCATCGGAGACGCCGACCCGGAAAGTCGCCATCAGGTTCCTCGACGGTGAGGTCCTGCGTGGGCATCTCGACGGGTCACTGGAGCGTCACAGGTACGGAGTGGTCCTGCACCTTCATGCCGAGCAGGCCGACAGCCCCATCCGCAAGCTCGGGATTCCGTTCTCGGCGGTGAAGGCGCTCTTCTTCATCCGCGAGTTCGACGCGCGGGGCGAGGAGGCCGGAACCGCCTCCGACGCTTACCTGGCGCGGCGGACCATGGCGCCGCTGCTGGACGTGCTCGAGGAGATGGACATGCTGACCCGGCTGCATCGAGACGGGCTGCTGACCGACGGCGAGTACGCCTCGAAGCGGACGCTCGTTTTGGAGCGGCTCTAGAACGACCCCGGCGTAGAATTCCGGTCGTGGCCGAACCAATCAATAAGTCACATCCTGGACGAGCTAGCTCGCTCAACGGTTCGCGTAATGGAAACGGCGCCGTGAAGGGATCTTTCAAGGTCAAAGCGGGGCTTGCCCAGATGCTCAAAGGTGGCGTGATCATGGACGTCGTCACGCCCGAGCACGCCCGCATCGCGCAGGAGGCGGGCGCCTGCGCCGTGATGGCCCTCGAGCGAGTTCCCGCCGATATCCGCAAGGAGGGCGGGGTCGCGCGCATGTCCGACCCCGACCTGATCCGGTCGATCATGGAAGCGGTGACCATCCCGGTCATGGCGAAGTGCCGGATCGGGCATTTCGTCGAAGCGCAGATCCTCCAGGCGTTGGGCATCGACTACATCGATGAGTCCGAGGTCCTTACTCCGGCCGACGAAGAGAACCACATCGACAAGCACCCGTTCAAGGTGCCGTTCGTGTGCGGCTGCAGAGACCTGGGTGAGGCGACTCGGCGCATCGCCGAAGGCGCGGCGATGATCCGGACCAAGGGCGAGGCGGGCACCGGAAACGTCGTCGAGGCAGTCCGCCACGCGCGCGCCGTGAACGCGGGCATTCGCAAGCTGCAGGGACTGAACCACGCTGAGCTCGTCCACGAGGCGAAGCTGATCGGCGCCCCCGTCGACGTGCTCGCCGAGTGCCAGCGTCTTGGCCGCCTTCCTGTCGTCAACTTCGCCGCCGGGGGCATCGCGACGCCCGCGGACGCGGCCTTGATGATGCAGCTTGGAGTGGATGGCGTCTTCGTCGGTTCGGGCATCTTCAAGTCCGAGGACCCCTTGAAGCGTGCCAAGGCGATCGTCGCGGCCACCACGTACTTCGACAAGCCGGAAAAACTGGCCGAGGTGTCCGCCGGCCTGGGGAAGGCGATGGACGGGCTCGAGATCCCCGCCATCCCCAAGGAAGAGCTGCTCGCTGCCCGAGGCTGGTAGGTCGGCGTCCGCTTCCAAAAAGACAAACAGCCCTCTCATCGGGGTCCTCGCGATGCAGGGAGCGTTTGCCGAGCACGTTCGAGCGCTCGAGAAAGCCGGCGCACGCACGCGGCTGGTTCGTACGACTGAAGACCTCGAGGGACTGGACGGCATCGTGCTTCCTGGCGGGGAGAGCACGACCATGACGATGTTGATGGAACGAACCGGCCTTCTCGAACCGCTGCGCGAGGCGATCGGTCGCGGGCTCGCGACGTTCGCCACGTGCGCCGGCACGATCGTGCTTGCTCGCGATGTAGTGGACGGCATGTCAGGTCAGCATGGGCTGGGATTGCTCGACATTTCCGTCCGGCGCAACGGCTACGGCCGGCAGGTGGACAGTTTCGAAACGGAGCTTGACGTCACCGGTTTGAGTGGCAAGTCTTTTCCCGGCGTGTTCATCCGCTCGCCCCTGATCGAATCGACGGGGTCCGCGGAGGTGATCGCCCGGCACGATGGTCACGCGGTCGCGGTTCGCCAGGGACGCATCGTCGCGCTGTGCTTCCACCCGGAGCTCACCGGAGATCTTCGACTGCATCGCGAGTTCGTCAAGCTGGCTGCATCGTGAAGATCCGGGCCGCGGGTCTGCTCGACCTCGCGCGCATCGAGGAGATGCACCGCTCGGCGGACATCCGCCTCAGCGAGGCAGCGCCGCCGGCGGCGCGGCTCTGGTCGCTGCTGAGCTCGACGCTGTCGGCGTTGCTCCCGCTCTCCCAGGAGACGCTGATCTACGTCGCCGAGGAAAACGGCAAGGTGATCGGATTCATCCAGGCGTCGGGCCAGCCGCTGGGCCTCGACCTGCGCCGAGCGACCGTGCTGCAGGTCCTCAACCTCCAGGTCGCCGAGGAGACCGAGGGCCGAGCCCGAGCAGGGCGGCCCGAGGGCCGGGCGCGCGCGGGGCGCCCCGAGTTAGAAGAGGTGGCGACCGCGCTCGTGGAGCATCTGTCCAACCAGGCGCTCGAACGAGGTGCGCTGAGGCTCTTCGTCCGCCTTCCCGAGGGCGATCCGCTGCTGCCGGCCTTCCGCCTGCGAGGCTTCCGCCAGTACGCCACCGAGGTGGTGGTATACGCGGACAAGCGTGCCATGCGCTCGGAGCAGTTTCCCGAGGGCGTGCGTCCGGTGAAGCGCGGCGACAATCGCATGCTCTACCAGCTTTACCGCAAGGTGACGCCACAGGGAGTGTCACAGCTCGAAGCGCCGACCTATCGGGAGTGGAGGGCGCTGCACGGCGGGGAATGGACGGGCAGGCTCGCCGCCCGGGGCTCCGACAAGAATGAATTCGTGGTCGATCGGATAGAGCTGGTCGGGTGGGTGAAGGCCGAACGAAGCTCCGGCGCGCGCCCGGACACGTTGAATTTCATGGCGCTGCCCGAGGGACCCTTACCGGGTGAGCTGGCGGACTTCGGCCTGTCGCTGCTGGGCGATTCCGAAGCCCCGACCTGGTCCAGCCTGCGCCACTATGACGCCCACATGATCGACGCCCTCCGCGGGCGTGGATTCAGCGTACTTTTGACACAGTTGTTATTGGTCAAAGAACTTGCCGTCCGCGTACCGGCACGCGAGAAGGGACTGGTGCCTTCATTCGGATGAGCTCAGAAGCTCGCATCGCTCGCCAGGTAGCCACGCGCACCGGAGATCCGAAATGGGATGAGGAGATCGAGCTCCTCGCCCGGGCGTTGCCGCCCGACCTCGCGCAGGCCCTGCACGAACGCACCGATCCTCGCGAGCTGCTCGAGATAGTCCTGGACCTCGGCCGCGAGCCGGAGGCCCGCGTTCCGGGACGCGAGGTCCTGCTCGCCGACCACCCGGTCTCGGCCTCGGACCTCGAGCATGTGGCCAACAACGTCGGGCAGTTCGGCGACGACAACCGCGCGGGCATCGAGCGCACGCTGCACCGTGTCTCGGCCATCCGCAACCGGTCGGGCCGGATCACCGGCCTGACGATGCGCGTCGGCCGAGCGGTCACCGGGACCGGCGAGATCATCCGCGACATCGTCGTCAGCGGCCAGAGCATCCTGCTGCTCGGCCGGCCGGGCATCGGCAAGACGACGATGCTGCGCGAGTGCGCGAGGTTGCTCGCCGACGAGCTGCGCAAGCGCGTGGTGATCGTCGACACGTCGAACGAGATCGGCGGCGATGGCGACATTCCTCACCCCGGCATCGGCCGCGCGCGGCGCATGCAGGTGAAGACGCCCTTGCTGCAGCACTCCGTGATGATCGAGGCCGTCGAGAACCACATGCCCGAGGTCATCGTTATCGATGAGATCGGCACCGAGCTCGAGGCGGGCGCGGCGCGCACCATCGCGGAGCGCGGGGTGCAGCTCATCGCCACGGCACACGGTCAGACGCTCGAGAACCTCCTGGTCAACCCGACGCTCAACGACCTCCTGGGCGGAATCCAGAGCGTGACGCTCTCTGACGAAGAGGCGCGCCGGAGAGGGACGCAAAAATCCGTGCTGGAGCGCAAGGCGCCCCCGACCTTCGACGTGCTGGTCGAGATCCAGGACCGCGACCGCGTGGCCATTCACATGCCCCTCGCGGACATCGTCGACACGGCTCTGCGCGGGCCGCTGCTCACTCCAAAGATTCGGATGCGGACGCGAGAGGGGAGAGTCATCTCCAACGTCGACTCGCCCGTAGTCGTGACGCCCGACCCGCCGCCGGCGGCGCCCACGCCTAACAAGCCGCTCGGCATCTTTCCCTACGGAGTGAGCCGCCATCACGTCGAGCAGACGATCAAAGAGCTCGAGCTGCCCGTCCGGGTGCTCGGAAACCTCGATGGAGCGGGGGCTGTCCTGACGCTCAAGAACCACTACCGGCGCCGCCCGGACAGCCTGCGCCAGGCTGAGAGTCGCGGCCTGCCGATTCACATCCTCAAGAGCAACTCGGTGACGCAGGTGCGCGACGCGCTGTCCCGGATCTATGGCGTCGACCGCCACGACGAGGCCACTACGCGCGCACTGGCCGAGGCAGCGGCCGCGATCAAGGCCGTGAAGTCAACCCTTCGCCCGGTGGAGATCTCTCCTCAGAACGCCTACTTGAGGCGGCTTCAACACCAGCTCGTCTCCGAGAACGAGCTGTCGGCCCGCAGCATGGGCAAGGAGCCCCAGCGCCGCCTGCGCATCACCCTCTCTCCAGAAGAACCCGCCTGAGCATGCCCGGGCTCTTCATAACTTTCGAGGGCACGGAGGGCTCTGGCAAGACGACGCAGGTCGAGATGATCGGGGAGTGGCTGGCGGCGCGCGACCCGGTGGTCGTGCGAGAGCCTGGCGGCACTGAGCTGGGGGAGCGCGTGCGGGAGGTCGTCCTGTACGCGGGGCTCGACATCGATGCAGAAGCTGAGATGTATCTGTTCATGGCGGGGCGGCGGCAGCTGATCGCCGAGGTGATCGCGCCTGCGCTCGAGGCGGGCAAGATCGTGGTTGCCGATCGCTACCACGACTCAACGGTGGCTTACCAGGGCGGCGCTCGTGGCGTGCCAACTACGTGGCCCTCCACGTTCCCGCGACCGGACATCACATTCCTCCTGCAAGGTCCAGTGGAGAACGGACTCGAGCGTCACGTCGCCGCAGGCAAAACGCCGGACCGCATGGAGCAGGAGTCGCTCGACTTTCACCGCAGGGTCGCGGCGGCCTACGACCGGCTGGCGGCGGCGGAGCCGGATCGCTTCGTGCGGCTCGACGCGACCGGATCGCGCGAGAAGATCCACTTCGCGGTCAGGGACCGCCTCACGCCGCTTATCGCGGCGAAGGTGTGAGCGCGACAGCGTAAGCTCCGTTCTCCAGTGATCCTGGTCGAGGACCTTCGCAAGAGTTTCGGCGACGTACGCGCAGTCGATGGGGTTGACCTGCACGTCGAGAGCGGCGAGCTGCTGGTCGTGCTGGGGCAGAACGGCGCCGGCAAGTCCACCACGTTGCGCTGCCTTGGCGGGATCCTGCATCCGGACTCTGGACTGATCGAGCTCGACGGGCTGAGGCTTCCCGACCGGCTGGACGAGGTCCGGGCTCGTCTTGGCGTCGTCCCCGACCAGGCGCGACTGTATGGCCGAAACACCGCGCCCGAGTACCTCGACCACTTCGGGTACCTGTACGGGGTTCCCGAGGACGTTCGCCGCAAACGCATCGCGAGCTTGCTCGAACGCTTCGAGCTGGACGATCGCGCGGACACCGTGCTCGCCGCCTACTCGCGGGGCATGGCGCAAAAGGTCGCGCTGATCCGGGCCACGCTCCACGAGCCCGATTGGATCTTCTGCGACGAGCCGACGGCCGGCCTCGACCCTGTGGCCGCCGCGGACATGCGCCACTACCTCGGCGAGCAGCGCACTCGCGGCGCCGCTCTGATCGTCACGACGCACGTGCTGGGCGAAGCCGAGCTGATGGCGGACCGGATCGCCATCATGCGCAAGGGCGTAGTCGTCACGCACGGGACCCTGGAAGAGCTGCGAAGAAAAACGGGAGACGGCCGGGTGTTCGCCGCGCAGCTGGCTGCGGCGCCGACGAACCAGGAGGGCCTCGAGCGGTGGCTGCGCGAGCACGCGCTAAGCCACAAGCTGGATGGTGAGCGTCTCACCTACTCGCTGCCCTGGACTACCAGCACCCGCGATCGCGCCGCCTTCGCCTCGCGGCTACAGGCACAGCTGGACGAGCACGGCGCGCCGTTCCACCAGCTGAAGGAGGAACAGACGAGCCTGGAGTCGGTCTACATCCAGGCCATGGACGAGCCGTCCGCTGCTCAGAGTTCGGTGGCGCCGCCTCTTACCCCAGTCGTCTCGGGGATTCCGGCCGCGCGCATGTTCGGCTCGCTGCGCACTCAAGGCGGCCTCCTCCGCCACGCGCTTCCTTTTTATGTGAGCTCGTGGTGGCGCCGCGGAGACCTGAGCTGGGTGATGTACCTGAACGCTTTCGTGCTCCTACTGGTGGCTGCGACCTCGCTGTTCGGGCAGCTGCCGGGCGCGGCGGGCCAGGTCGCCCAGCGCCTTGCGGGCGGCACGGCGCTACAAGCCGGCCTGCTGCTACCTCTCTTCTTCATGTCCTTCGCGCTTCTCGAATCGATCAAAAGCTCGATCGGTATCTGGTGGGAGAAGGCGCAGGGGTCCCTGGAGGTCCTGCTCTACACCCCGGTCGACGATCCTTCGCTCATCTGGCTCGAAGTCTTGCCGGGAGCGGTGGTCAGCACCGTTTGGGTCACGTTCTGGATGGCCGCCGGCATGGCCTTCCTCAGCCTGTTCGGACAGCCGGCCCCCTGGGACCTGCTCCCTGTGTTCGCCTTCGTCGCGGCGGTGACCGCGTACTGGGCCGCGATGGGCAGGATGCTCGGCTTCATGTTGTTTCCACGCGAGGGTGCTGCCGGAGGCGCCTGGTCATTTCTTCTCTCGCCGGTATCGGCGGCCGTCGCCGACCTGCCGCTTGCCCTATTCGTGTTTCGCTCACCGCTCGCCATTGGGTCGCTGCTGCTGCCGATCACCGCGTGTTTCGCCCTGACGATCCTTTGCGGCACGACGTTCGACCGCGAACGCCTGATGGAAACGGGCCTCGGACGCGCACGCAAGCGCCGGGTGTGGATCCCGGTCGCTGTCCTCCGCCGCAACGCCGTCGCCATTGCGGCCGGAGTGCTGATCGCCGCGGCCTCCGCCGGCGTCGCCGGCACCATCACGGCGAGCGCGCACTGGCACTCGTGGCAGGACGTACAGGCGGCCGTGACCGGCACCCCGCCCATGGACCCGGCGCCCGCGGCGAACGCTCCGGCGCACGCAGGTGCCTCGACGGCGAGCGGGATAACTGTCGCGGCGGCGGCGCTCGCCGGGCTTGTGGCGACGCTTGCCCTGATGCTCCTGATGGTGATCGTGTCCTTCTCCGCGTTCTTCCTGCTCGGCCTGCCCGCCCTGCTCGGATTGATCGGGGCAGGGGCGCTCTGGGGGGTGCAGGCAGGCTTTGGCGGAGCGGCCCCGCTGGAACCGTGGCTCGCCGGTGCCGGCGGCATCGCACTGCTCGCGCTCGCCGTCAACACTGGCGCCGCGCTCCCGATCTACTGGTCGCTGATCTTCGGCTCAGGCAGGCGTTTGGACCGTCTCCGCGAAGCGTGGGCGGGCTACTGGACGCTGTTTCGAGGCCTCGTCATCCCGGCGTGCGCGCTCTTCGGCCTCGTCGTCTTCCGCCTGCTCGCCGCGGGTTAATTTCTTCTAGAGGTCCAGGGACTGCGCGACCAGCTCGCGGTGGTACGTCGCATCGCCGAGCGTGACCTCTGACGACTTGGCCCGCTTGAAGTACAGGTGCATGTCGTGCTCCCACGTGAAGCCGATGCCGCCGTGGACCTGGATTCCGTCGCCGGCGACCTTGCGGTACGCATCGGACACGTAAGCCTTCGCCATCGACGACGCAAGAGAGCGATCAGGAGCGTCCGCGTCGACCGCCCAGGCTGCGTAGTAGGTTGCAGACCGTCCGCTCTCGGAAAGCACGAGCATGTCGGCTAGCTTGTGCGAGACAGCCTGGTAGATGCCGATCGGCTTGCCGAACTGGTGGCGGGTC
>DATFVI010000093.1:0-3752 GCA_035260405.1 Candidatus Dormiibacterota bacterium | reverse complement strand
GCTCGCCCACCTCCTGGAGTTGTATCCATGACCAGGCACGGCCGGCGACCCGAGGAGACGACACTCACCGTCTGGCAGGTCGTCGAACTCGCCCGCCATCCCAACCGTCCCTACTCGCTCGACTACATCCGGCGGCTCGCTCCCGACTTCATCGAGCTGCACGGCGATCGCCTCTCGGGTGACGATCCTGCGCTCGTCGCCGGCATCGGCACGTGGCACGGCCGCACAACGATGTTCCTCGGCCATCAAAAGGGACGGAGCCTGAAGGAGCGGGTCGCTCGGAACTGGGGGATGATGCATCCCGAGGGCTATCGGAAGGCGATTCGACTCGCGCACCATGCCGCCAAGTTCGGCTTTCCGATCATCTCAATGATCGACACGCCCGGGGCTTATCCGGGCGCCGGCGCCGAGGAGCGCGGCATCGCGGCCGCGATCGCGCGGTCGATCCTGGAACTGTTCCGAGTGCGGGTGCCGATCGTGGCGGCGGTGATCGGCGAAGGTGGGAGCGGAGGCGCCCTCGGGATGGGCGTCGCCGACCGCGTCATCATGCTCGAGAACTCGATCTACTCGGTTGCGTCACCCGAGGCGGCAGCTTCCATCGTTTGGCGCGACAACGCGCGCAAGGTCGAGGCCGCGGAGCAGCTGCAGCTCACGTCGCGGGACCTGCTTGCGATGGGCGTGGTGGAAGAGGTCATCACCGAGCCCGAAGGAGGCGCCCAACTGGATTACGACGCCTCGGCGCGCGTGCTCGATGAGGCTCTACAGCGGCATCTGCAATCTCTTCTCGAGCAGCCGGCTGACGAATTGCTGCAGCACCGCTACGAGCGCTTCCGCTACATCGACTCGCTTGTGCATGCGGAACCACACTTCGGCCCCAAGATCTAGCGCCGCTTGAGGATCGTCGCGCAGCGCGTTGCCTCCGGGTCGGTGACCTGGGAGGAAGCGGGCACTCAACAGGCTGCAACCATCGGACCCGGGTTCGTGTTGTTGGTGGGTGCGGGGTCAGATGACGATGAATCCACAGTGCGCAGGCTCGCGGACAAGGTCGTCGACCTGCGCGTGTTCGCGGACGAAGCCGGAAAGATGAACCTGAGCCTGGAGGACGTGAAGGGATCGGCATTGATCGTGTCGCAATTCACGCTCTTCGCGGACATGAGCCGCGGCCGGCGGCCGAGCTTGTTGAAGGCGGGCGATCCAAAACGCGCCGAAGAGCTGTACCTCGCGTTCATCCAGCGATTCCGACAGCGCGGAATAGAAACTCAGACCGGGAGTTTTGGAGCGGATATGCGGGTGACCATCGAGAACGACGGTCCGGTGACGCTCGTGCTCTCGTCTGACGATTGGCCCACGCGTGTCTGATTCCAACCACGGCCTCCTCCCGTATCTGGCTCTTGTCGGCCTCGCTTTGATCTGGGGCGTCTCGTTTCTCTTCATCAAGGTCGCGGTCCATGACATGAGCCCCATCGCGCTCGTGCTCATCCGCTCCACCTCGGGCTGCATCGCCCTTGCTTTGATCGTGCGTGCCATGGGCCGCCCTTTGTTCGGCGAGGGCTGGCGGCAGCGGCTCATTCCGTTTGCGATTCTCGGGATCACCGGAGGCCTCCTGCCGTGGGCCGGCATCGCGTGGGGCGAAACGCGGATCTCGAGCGGGCTGGCCAGCATCCTGAACTCGACGACTCCGCTCTGGACCGCGGTGCTCGTCTACTGGGTCATCCCGAGCGACCGCCCGAGCGCGTTGAACTACGCGGGTGTCTTGATCGGCCTTGCGGGGGTAGTCATCCTGGTCGTGCCCGACCTCGCGGCCAAAGGCATCGCGGGCAGCGCGGTGGGCGCGCTGGCGGTGGTGCTGGCATCGCTTTCATACGCGGTGAATGCTCTTTACCAGCGCCGGAAGCTGCGCGGAGTCAGCGTGTATGAGGTTGCCCTTGGTCAATTGGCGGCGACCGCCCTGTTTGCACTTCCCTTCGCGGGGCCGGTGCTGCCCAGCGTGCATGTCGCGCTTCCTTCGATGGCGGCTGTCATCGCCCTCGGCGTCGGTGGCTCGGCGATCGGGTTGCTGCTCTACTTCTACATCCTGAACAAGCTCGGCCCGGTGCAGGCGACCGGGGTGACGCTGCTGGTTCCCGTCACGGCGGTGATCTGGGGCGTCCTTCTTCTGCATGAGGTCGTCACCAGTCCGATCATCATCGGCATGGTGGTGATCCTCACCGGCATCGTGCTCACAAACGTGCGGGCTCGCAAGCCGAAGCAAGTCACCGAGAAAGAACCGGCCGCAGCGTGAGCCGATTTCTGGACGAGCACGCCGATCAAGTGCGTGCTGCGGCGGAGCGCATCCGTCCGTACGTGCGCCGCACGCCGGCGCTCCGCACGGACCTCAACCCGGACCTGCGCCTGAAGGCGGAGTGCTTTCAGGTCACGGGGTCGTTCAAACCTCGGGGCGCGTTCAATGCGGTGCTGTCGTTGATGGAGCGCGGCCCGCGTCCCAACGGCGTGATCGCGGTCAGCTCCGGAAATCACGCGCAGGCGGTTGCGCTGGCCGCGCGGATCGTCGGTCTGCCCGCCCTCATCCTCATCCCTGAGGACGCCAACCCGGCCAAGGTCGCCGCCACACGCGCGCTGGGCGCTGAGGTGATGCAGGACGGGATCACCTTCGCGAATCGCGAGCAGCGTGTGCACGAGGTGATGGCCGAGCGGCAATTCACGCTGGTGCATCCGTTCGATGACTGGGATGTGATCCATGGACAGGGCACGGCTGCTTTGGAGCTCCTGGAGGATGATCCCGCGCTCGATGTGATCGCGACACCGGTCGGCGGCGGCGGCCTGATGTCAGGAACCGCGATCGCCGCCAAAAGCCACGATTCCAAGATCAGGGTGGTCGGCGTCGAGCCGGTTGCGGCCGATGACGCTTACCGGAGCTGGAAGGCGGGCAAGATCGAAACTCTTGATCGGGCGCCGGCGACACTTGCCGACGGTGTGCGGACGACTGCCATCAGCGAGCGGACCTTCGAGGTCATGTTTGGGCAGGGGCTGGTCGACGAGATCGTCACCGTCACCGAGGATGAGATCGCCGCCGCCGTGGCGCTGGCGTGGACGCGGCTTCATCTCGCGCTGGAGCCGACGGGTGCCCTGCCCCTGGCCGCATTCACGTCGGGAAAGCTGCGCGGAAGCCGCGCCGGCCTGATCCTCACCGGCGGTAACGCCAACCTCAAGACGGTGGCTACACTGCTCGGAACCTGATGATCCCGGTCAAAGAGGTGATGACGCGAAACGTGATCACCTTCCGCGAAGACACGCCGATAGAAGAGATCGCGACGACTCTGGCGTCAAAGCACATAACCGGCGCGCCCGTCATCGGCAGCGATGGGCACGTGAGCGGCATCGTTTCCGAGGTAGATGTCTTCTCCAAGAAAGGCAAGGTCGCGCGCGACATCATGAGCTCGCACGTGATCACCGTTAGCGAGGACACGGGCATCGACGAGGCGGCGCGGCTGCTGATCGGCGAGCGCATCCGGCGCGTGCCGGTCATCAAGGGGGGCAAGATGGTCGGCCTGCTCAGCCGCTCCGATGTTCTCGATTTTTTCGCCTCGACGCGCTGGACCTGCAACGTGTGCGGGCGATGGGAGCGCGGGCTCGAGATGCCGGAGAGGTGCTATTCGTGCTCGAGCACCGACATCCACCTCGTGCGGGGCGATCCTGGGCACTAGCTCGATGTCTCGCCGTCTGTCGCTGAAGGCCCAAAGCTTCACCGAGTC
>DATFVI010000092.1:0-24684 GCA_035260405.1 Candidatus Dormiibacterota bacterium | reverse complement strand
GACGCGCCGGACAGCGACGACGCCTCCGCAGCAGTCACGAGCTGGCATGGGTCGGTCGTCGTCTTGATACCCGTTCTCGCCGGGGCGCTCGGCGAGGCGGCCGAGCTCGAAGCGGGCGACGTGTTCGCGGTGGGTGAATTCGAGCTGGCGCAGCCGGCGATCAACAGCAGAGCAAGGCCGCCGAGCAGGCCGAAAGACTTTCGCAACATGGAACCAATCTCCTTAGAAGTCCTCACCGGTGTCGATCCCGAGGCTCGACGACGGAACCTGGGTATCTGATCCGGTCATCGACATCGAAGCTAAGGCGCGAGGCGGGCCTTCCGAATCAGGTGTTTCCCTATGTTTTGACGTCAGATGCAGCCTTCAGATGCGAGGGTGAGCGCGATGAGCAGCATTCCGAGATAGGCCTCGGCGCCTGCGAGGCCGGCCTCGCCGAGCTGGAGCCAGGGCAGGATCGCCCCCAGCGGCGTGCCGATGTCCGCCTCCCCATTGAAAAGGGCGACCACGCACATCAGCGAGCCCAGCGTGTTGATTTCGATGCACCAGAACGGGTAGAGCTCTGCAACTGCCGAGCAGATCAGACACAGCTCGGCGATGTACAGGGCGAGGGCCGCAAAGCCGCTTAGGTGACAGCTCTTCGCCAGGACACCGCCGCCCGTGCTGTCGAGTAGAACCGCCTTGGCCACACCGGTGGTCGGGTCGACCACCCACAGCGCTTCAACTGCGCCCGCGGCGGGCACGAGCAGGTGGTAATTCTCGTAGACGCCGTAGATCGAGTTCCATGCAGCCAGTCGAGCGCTCGGCACGGTCTTGAGCCAAGCGCTGAACCCCGCGTAATCCCCACTGGCGATCGCGATCAACGGATGTCCAGACAACCGCGCGTAGGCGCTGTCAGGGTAGGTCGCCGCCTCGGCGGCGCATGCCGCGACGGAGGTCGCAACGGCGGCTTTGAAAGCGGCGTGCCGGTCGGCGGCGAGGGGCACCACCTCGTTGAGTCCGATCGCCAGGTCCGCGTGCTCCTCGAGAACAGTTGATGAGGCCACGCGCTCCTGGAAGATCGCGACCCTGAGCCCGGGCACGGATGCGGGGTCCCAGTTCACCGGCCGGAGCAGCGCCGGGAGCACGAAGGGCGTACGGCGGACGCCATGCTTCAGTGCGGCCAGGACCTGGTCGTGGTTGGCGGAATTCCAGATCGGGATCGCCGGCGCAAGCGTGAGCATTGAAGACAGCACGTCGTCCAGCATCGCCGCGCTCGTCGGCGTTCCGGGCTCGATCGCGATGGTGGTCGCCCCATCCACCGCCGCCCTGGTCTCGGCTACGACGGCCGGGTCGTCCAGGGCTCCGAGGGCAGTGCCGTCGGGCCTGATCTCCACTCCGGCGAGGCGGCGCGTAGCGGTCAGCAGTCCGTAGGAGATGGTGGCGTAAAGACCGGCGAACGCGGGAGGGGGAATCGGGTTTGCCGGGGCATCGTAGGTCGTGGTGCCGACTGGATGGTCGTGGCCGGCAAGACTGACCGTTACGGTCCGCTGCGATGGACCGTCCCGGTGAGCCACGTAACGAATCCGGTACCCGCCGCCCTTCCACGCCGAGGCCAGCGGCGCCAGCAGAGCCGCGATCTTGGAAGGGGTGGCAGGGTCGCCGGCGTCGAGGCGCGTACCGCCGCTGACGGAGACGACCGAGGATGCGGTGGCTTCGTCGATCTGGCCTACCGCCAGCACAAGAACCGGGACGCGCGAAGCGATCACGCGCCGCTGATAGGTCGGAATCCGGGCGGGGTCGGTGTCCGACGCGTTCATGTCGCTGACGAGCACGATCGCCGTCACTCCCTGCTCGAGGGCCGGACCGCCGACCGTCCCCCACGGGTCGTCGGCGATCTCGCGGGCGGCAGCCAGCGCAATGGACAGCCGGCCTGCGTCCGGAGGCGCCCAGCCCTGCGGGTCCGGCGCGACGCCAAGCCCAACCACCTGAACGTCGAAGGGTGTTTTCGCGGCCTGGGCTGCGATCGCCGAGGCCAGCGACGCTTCGAACGCCGATTTGTCGGCTTCGGTCTTGAAGAGGTTCGGCGCGAAGGCGACGTAGCCGTCGTACACGATCAGGACCCGCGGCCGCTGCTGCTTCTTCACGTTCGAGTAGAGCGTGAAGCTGTCGACCGAGGTGCCCTGCTCTTTGACCGCGAATGAGCGCGCGTCGAGGCCATCGACGGCCGAACCGGTGCTGTCGGTGACGGCCAGCTCGAGCGCGACCTCGGTGAAAGCGGTGGCGTTGGCCGACGCTCCGATCGAGGCCACCCGGGCAAGTGCCGAGGCGCGGTCTGCGTCGGAGAGGACCTGGACCGTTCCGAACGCGCCGGGCGTTCCCGCGCCCGGAGTTGGCACGGCGCTCGCGGGGCCGAGCACATCGCCCTGGACGGTGACGAACTTCCCGGCGACAGACAAATCCGGATTGGCGCCGACTGGAAGCGCATCGGTCTGCAGGCGCAGGGTCGCAACCCGAAGTGGGAGCGCGTCGAGGCCCGATCCAAGGACCGCCTTGGCGCCCTGCGGCGGAATGAAGGCCAGCAAGACCTGCCGGCCGACGACCTGGTCCGCGGGCCAAGAGGCAGTCACCAGGTCGACGATGCGACCCCTCGGGGTACTGCCCCCGAGTGCGGGGTTGCACGTGGCCGACACCGTGATCGTGATGTTGTGCACCGCGTCCGCGTCGCGCGAGACCAGCTTTTGAGGGCGCGGCGTCCACGATCCCCGCGCCTTCGATGGCGTATGCGTACCGCTGCTTGGCGCCGTCCTCGAAGGCCACGACGGGCACCCTCTGCGGCAGCAGGTCGTTGCGCACCCTGGCCACCTGGGTTTCAGACGGCAGCGCGGCCAGGATGGCCGCGGCTGGGTCGGGCCCGGGTGCGAATGCGTGCTGCGATCCCGGAGCGGGAAAGCCACCCTGCCGGAGCACCTGCCTGGCCAGGTCGATCCGGCCCCGGTCAGGGGCGAAGGCGACTGCGCGCGACGCGTAGAGCCCGTCGAGCGCTATGGTCGACGGCCGCTCGGCCACCTGGACCTGGGCCTTGAAACCGGCCTGGCTCAGCAGCTCGGCGAGCAGGTCGGCGCGGTCGCGGAGCGTGCCCTGGCCACCCCGAAGCGTCCCAGCGGAACCCCATCGTCGAGCGGTCGCCGGATCGTCGTACTCGATGAAGGGCGGCAGCACGGCAATCCGCTGACGCACGAAGTCGACGATCTTCGTCGCATCGCGGGTGGCGACCACTTCGGCGGCGCGCTGAGCTAGATGGTCGGGGCTGGCTCTCACCGCATCGCGGAGGAGCTTGAGCGCCTGCTCGTAGGCGGACGCGCCCCGCGGAATCGAAGGGCTTGGGGCCTGGCGCCCGAGTGAGCCGATGCTGCAGCTCTCCAGAAATAGAAGGAAGGCGGCCGCGTTGGCCGCGACCAGGAACTCGCGCCGGGACATACCCGCGATTTCCGTCACGACACGTTCCTGGCGCGCAACCCGATGCTCATCGACTCCGCCTCCCCGTGGATGGCGGCTTGACCCCCGGCCACGCAGTGCCGTCCGATTCCAGGATTCGCTCGAAGGGAACCTCGGCTCGCTGAGCCGCGAGCCGGACCGTGGCCGCGGAACCTTCGAAGAAGCACAGGACCACCTCGTCCTCAGGCATCAGCATCGACCCGAGGTAGCGAACGCTCTCCCCGTCACCGGTCATCCCGGCAACGCAGGCCTCCACCCGCCCATCGAGCGCGCTCAGGTCGTCCGATTTGACCCCGACCCAAAAACACTCGGCGATGAAGCGCCTCGACGTCTCCGCCACGCGACCAACGCTATGGCGGCGAGCGGTCGCGCCGAATCGGGTGTTTCCCTACGTTTTGAGCGCTCGCTCCCGCTCGTTCATCACCCGGCCGAGCTCGGCACGCGAGTGGACGCCGAGCTTGTCGTAGATGCGGGCCAGGTTGGCCTCGACAGTCTTCGGGCTGATGAAGGCGCGGTCCGCGACCTCCCGATTGGTCAGCCCGGTGGCGACGAGCTGGGCAATTCTCTCTTCGCTCGGAGTCATGTCGCTCGAGGCATGGCGGACCGGTACGCGCGCAAGCTCGGCCTGGACCCGCGCCACCCATGGCGAGACCCTGAGCCGTTCGAAAGTCCCGAGCGCATCTTCGAAGGCAGTCCTCGCGGCGCGCCGTTCGTTGCGACGCCGGTGGACCTGCCCGAGCGTGAGCAGGGTGCGCGCGCGCTCGATGGGCATGTCAAGTCGTTCGTGGTGCGCGATCGACTCCAGCAGGGACGCCAGGGCCGCGTCCTGATCACCCCGGGCGGATCGCAACAGCCCGCGGCACCGAGCGCTGACAGCCAGAATCCAGGGTCTCGGGAGCGCGCGGGCGCGCTCCTCCAGGCGGGAGACCAGCGCCTCTGCCCGATCGAGCTCGCCCAAAGCGATGACTGCCTCGGCGCGGTCGGCGTGATAGCGGTTGGGCGACTCCCGCAGGTGGTGCGCCTCGTCGAAGTCGTCGGTGACCGCAAACTGCCGGTCAGCTTCGACGAATTCGCCACGCGCGAAGGCAATCAGCCCTCGCACCATCGCCGCGATTGCGCTGACCGTCGCGTCAGGGTGAACCTCGAGCCGGCGGTCGACCTCGTCTGCCGCAGCCCTGGCCTCGTCGAGCTCGCCCCCGCGAGCGCGCACCTGGCCCAACGCGCAAAGGGCGATCTCGATCCAGACTTCCTGCTCGGTCTGGTGAGCCAGCTGAAGCGCTTGGTCGGCCAGGTCGCGGGCCTGCTGAAGGTGCCCGGTCCAGGAATGGATCACCGACAGGTTCGCCAGCAAGCCCGAACTGCTTGCCTCGTCACTTCGTTCGCGGCTGATCCGGATGAGCTCTTCGAACCGGCGAATCGCGATGTCGAAGTCGTCGAAATCGCGGGCCCAGTAGGCGGGCACGACACTGAGCTCCCATGCCGCAGCAGCAGCGCTCCTCCACCCAGCATGTCGTGCCGCCTCGCGCTGAAGGCGCATACCGCGTTCGATTGCCTCGTGGTCCGCACCCCGGCCGGAGTAGTACTTCAGGCGGGCGACGTTGTGGAGGATGAAGGAGTAGAGGACGGGGTCCTCCTTCTCCTCGGTCAAGGAAAGCGCCGCCTCCGCATGCTCCAGCCCCTGTTCGAAGTCTTCTGTGATCCACGAGACACAGGAGTGGATTTGAGCGCGGAGCGAGGGTGTGACCGCCTCGTCAAGCGCCTGCGTGATCATGCGAAACGCGTCATCGCCGCCCTGCTGATTCCACGTGATGCTGGCGAGCTCGAGCAGCACCTTCGCCCGATCCTCACCCGCCGGCAATGAGCGGAGGCAGCGCTCCAGCTCCAGTTGCGATCCCGAGGCGTCACCCGCGAAGTACCGGCGGGACGCGAGCTCGATCTCCCGCTGGACCACGGCCTTCAAGTTGTCGGGCGGGGTGAGGCGGAGGGCCAGCTCTTTGAGCTCGACCGCCACCTCGGCAGCGCCTCGGGATCCTGCGGCCTCGGCCGCCCTATCCAGCACCTCGGCGCTGGCCTCATCCGGACCGGCGGCGCCCAGCGCGAGGTGTCGAGCACGCTCCTCCAGGCGCCCTTCCCGGGCCGCCAGCCCCTGGTGGAGCTTGCGCCGCGTCGCCTCCGGCAGCGACGAGTAGAGGGCGGAGCCGAACAGCGGATGTGTGAAGTCCACGCGGCCCCCAGGAAGGACGCGCACGATGCCGGCCCGCTCCGCCGGCGCGAGCGCCTCGAGGTCGAGATCGTCGGTCGATGGCCGCGACATCGCGGCGATCTGGGCGAGCACGTCACGGGTCGTCCGGGGAAGGCGGCGCAGCCGAAGCAGGGCAAGGTCGCGATGGTCCTCCGGGACGGGCAGAGGTCGCCCCGGAGGCAGCGGACCGAGGCGCTGGATCTCGCGGGCTATCTCGAGCGCATAGAAAGGATTGCCGCCGGCCGCCTGGTGGACTCGCAGCAGCACCGGCCGCGTGAACGACTCGCCGAACTCTTCCAGGATCACCTGGTGTATTGCAGCCACGCTCAGCGGGCCGAGGCTCAGGCGCTCCGATCGCTCGCGGCCGAGCGTCGATTCGATGACCGAGAAGCCGCTCGACTGTCGCGAAGCGGCGATCTCGATCCGGAGCGCAGCCAGGAGCCGAACGTCACGACCCTCCTGGCGATGAAGGGCGAACGCGAGCGCACGCGCTGAAGCCGGATCGAGCCACTGGGCGTCATCTACAGCCAGCACCAGTGGGCCACGACTTGCGAGATTGGCCAGCAATGCGGTGAGCGCGGTGCCCACCGCGCGAGGCTCGATGTCACCCTCTCCGGCATCGCGGCGCAACGTAGCGACCTCCAGAGGCCTTCGCCGAGGAAGGGGAAGCTTCTCGAAGGCCTCTTCTGGGACCGAGCGCAGGAGATCCGTCAGGCCGACATTGGGCAGGCCGGCGTCCGAAGGACGCGGGCGGCACAAAAGGACGTCATGGTCCTCGAGCCGGGCTCGACGGACGCCCTCGGCCCACAGCGTCGTCTTACCGATGCCTGGCTCGCCTTCAATTACGAGCATGGTTGTGACTGCGTTCGGTTCGGGGAGGCTGAGCTTTCCGCCGTGCAGCCAGGTGTTCAATCTCTCGAGCTCGGCGGTTCTACCGATGATGTCCAATCAGGCTCCCATCGGGCCACATGCTAGGCGCCTGAGGCTACGGATCGGTCCTCGATCAGCCGTTTGAAACAAGGTGGCCGCGAACGGCTCCGCGGCCACCACCTCCGGGCTGGATTCCGCGTCTTTGGCGCCAGCGGCGCGAATCACGACCGCCAATAAGGCGCGGTTGGCGCCAAGCGTGCGGAATCCGGTCGGCCAAGTTCGCCGCCCAGAGAAAGAGTTTCGGAATCTGTTACGGATGACCGTTAATCCATTCCCGCTTGACTTAACATCGTCACGGGGTCGCTGGAGTGTTGATCTGGAAAGCCGACGAGCGTCGTGAGCAGCTGGTCGAGGAACTCGGCCAGGTCCGCCTGGGCCTGACGGCCGCCGCCGGTTTGGTGGGTCTGGCGGCCGTGCTGCTGGCGATGCTGCCGGTGTTGGTGCTTCTCGGCTCGCCGAATCTCGACTGGCTGGCTCCAGTCCTGACGAGCCTGGCTGCGGTCTTGACCGGCACAAAGCTTGTGGCGATTGGCTGGGGTGTGCTCAGCCGAGCCTAGGCTCGGCTGCCAGGCCATGAGCAATCGCGCCCTGATCGTCGAAAATGACCCCGGAACGATCCGGCTTCTAAAGGAACATCTGGCCGAAGTTTCCGACCACGTCCAGGTGCTGACCGACTCGCGACAGGTTGAGCAGGTATTCAGAGATTTCGAACCAGACATCGTGGTGCTCGAATTGCACATGCCTGATCCGGACGCCTTGAAGTGCTGCGCCGGCTGCGCGGCGCGCGCGAAAGCCTCGGTTATCTTCCGGTGGTTGTACTCACCGGGGACTCATCCAAGGTCGCGCGCAATGCTGCTCTGATCCTCGGAGCTGACGACTTCCTGACCAAGCGACTGGACCCGCAGGAAGTTGTATTGCGCGTGCGCAATCTGCTGCACACGCGGCACCTTTTTGAGGAGGCGCGGGGCGGCCGCTGGCCACAGATCCTCTGATGGCGCCCCAATCTTCATCGGCGATGGGCCGCTGTATGAGTTCAGCCGGCGGTCGGGCTTCAGAGCGACGCCACATATGGCGACACCCAGGCCCTCTCATCTGGCTTCCGCTGCCAGGCGAATGCCGAACCCAACCAGCACGACGCCCAAGACCGCATCCAGGCCGCGGCGTATTGATGTCCGGCCAAGTAGGTGGCTGACGCGGTGGATCGCATACGTGTACCCCACCAACCAGGCCAGGGTGAGCAGGCTGAAATTCAAACCGAGCGCCAGGAGCACCACAAAGCTTGGGCGGGGCCCAGCGAACGGCGGCAGCAGGCTGATGAAAAATGCAACCATCTTGGCGTTCGACAAGTTGCTGAGCAAGCCCTGCCAGAACGCCGCGGCGGGTGACAGTCGAGTCGTCGTCATGGTCGATAACGCCGAATTGGGTTCGATGTGCGAGGCCGCCTTCAGCAGCGAACGGACACCCAGGTAGACGAGGTAGGCGGCCCCGCCAAGCCGGATCGCAAGAAACAACGGTCCCGACGCAATCAGGACGACAGCGAGACCGGCGCTGGTGGCAACAGTCCAGGTTGCTTGACCGGCCGAGACTCCAAGCGCTGTAGCAACTCCACCCGGCCGTCCGCCGGACAGCGTGTTCCGAATGGTCAACGCAGTGTCCTGGCCCGGGGTGCAGATGACGAGCAGCGATACGCCGAGGAATGCAATGTAGCTCTGGAGCCCGATCACGCTGAGCAGCCTTCCTCCATCAACCAGTAACTCGATTTGCCGCCGACGTAACAATGCCGAGTTGTCTCGAGGTATGGCGCGATGAGAGCCTTCACTTGCCAAACGTGGACGGCGGTGATGCGGTCATCGCGCCTTCTGAAGCAAGCATTCTGATCAATCGACAACACCGATTGCCGCCAGGACACTTTCTGGGAGTTGCACGAATGAAGTTGCCACCCAGTCCGCGCCCGCCGGGCGGAGCGCCTCGACATTGAAGCTCGTACTCAGGGCAAGACAACGTGAGCCCGCCGATGTGCACGACCAGCAGGTGCGGCAGTTTGTTCCCTACGGGCTGCCGCCCATCGCGTCGGTCACTTCGTCGCGGGAAATGCCGTGCCGAGCGCCGAATTCCTGAAGCTGTTTGAGGTCAAACTCATCGGGCATTTCCCGCAACGCGTCGTCAGCCGCTTGCGTGTAACCGAGTCGACGCAGGATGTCAACCAGCCATTGCTTTGTATACGCCATTTGAACCCGCAAGCCCCCTTACCATGCCTCTACGAATACGAAGCCAACTCTGGCGGTTGAAGTGAAACCGTAGCCTAGGCCGGTCGATCTCGGCGTTGCCAAGCGCACAATGCTCGACACCACGAAATACGGGCCAAACGCAATGGGTTCTCTGGTTCGATTTGGGTTACTCGCCCTGGTGCCTCTTATCGCCCTCGGGGCGGTGCTCGCCCGCGAGCTCAACGTCGATCTCCAGCAGCGCTATTTGGAGACCGCCCGCATCAGTGCGACCTTGATCACACAGGTTGGGATCCAGCCACTATTGAGCGCACAGCTGGTGGAGGATGGCCTGTCCTTCACGGATGTCGCCACGATAGATGACAAGCTGCGGGGTGCCGCGGTCAGCAAGGACGTACGCCGAATCAAGGTCTGGAACAAGAACGGCACAGTTGTGTACTCCGACAACCACGCACTCATCGGCCGGACGTTTTTACCCGACGATGACCTGCGTGCGGCGCTGTCCGGACACTCGAGCGCCAGCATCACAAACGGCCATGACGAGGAGAACTCCGGCGACAACCTCGCCGGCCCGCTGATCCAGGTTTACGTACCGCTCGTCTTCGCGGGAACGTCGTCGGCCGCTGGAGCCTTCGAGCTATACCTGCCGTACGCACCGGTGCAAGCCGCGATCGACAGCGAGTCGAATCAGCTGTATCTGTTGCTGGCGGCCGGGTTGACCGTTTTCTACGTATCCATGTTCCCGGTCGTGTTGCTGGCAGACCGGTTGAGGCGGCGATTGCTCAACCAGGCACAGGACGCCGCGGTTGCCAACGTTGCCGCGCTCGAGCGGTTGAACGCCGTTAAGAACGCATACCTCACCCGGATCAGCCACCAGTTCCGCACAGCCCTGGTTGGCATTCAAGGCTTCAGCGAGCTCATTCGCGATTCAGACCACCTTGATCTGGACGAGGTGAAGGCTTTCGCCGGCGACATTTACAGCAACGCCGAAGGATTGGACCGCGCATTCAGCGAGATGATCGAGCTGGACCGCGCCCAGGCCGATGGACATGCGCTCGGCGGTGGCATGATCGGTTCCGGACAAGGCACTCCCGACGACCGACCGCGTCAGTCGCGGACCCGGGTGAAGTAGGCAGCGACGGGCGCGTTGCCGCGGCCCCGCGGGACCGATCGGCGATTCCGAGCGCGCGGCCAGCTGACGGCTGGAGTTTCAAGCCAACCCGGTCAATACAGGGCCGCTTTGCGAAAGACGATTTGATGCGTCTTTTGATGCTCAGGGTTTGCTATGACTTAGGTAAGCGCTCCGCCGGGGTGGCCGTCGGGGGTAAAACGCTGAGGAGGGGCTGAGTCCAATGGCAGTCGGGTCATCAATTCACTCGCACCCCGATTCGTGGCGGGAGACCATGGATTGGCCTGAGCTACAAGGTCACTTGATCAATGTGCATGGCCAACCGCCTGAAGTAATCGACCATCTTGATTTCGTCGAAGGCACAATGCAGCGGCGCCGTCGCGCAGACGATATACATCAATCTCTGCATGGGGCCATCTAGACCTGAGCCCCCCAGGTGCTTAGCGCGATTCAAAGTACCTTCGATCAGCTCAGCCTCCGGCCCGCCGGGAGGCGGTTAGAACCCCGTCTGGCGGGATTCATTTAGGCCTGGCCAGCCAACACTTCCCGGCGTCAGTGGCGAAAGTTGCTGATCTTGTTATGCCAGGGAACGTCCCTTATTCGACTATGAAGCCACCGCGTCGGAAGGCTAGGGTATCGGTTGGGGACCTGGTCGAGGATCGTCTGATGCCAGGTGAAGACACAAAGACCATGCGATCTCGGGACGCCGAGCACTGGATCTCGGTCTATGCCGAAATGATCGGGTTCAAGCGCCAGGTGCTTGACCGAGTGCTCGTCGGCCTGGACGCAGTGTCAAAAGAGGCGCGAACTGAGCTGTCCGAGGATGTCGAGTTGATCCAGGCGCAGATGCACCGATACGAACGCAGGCTGAGTTTTTGGGCAGGCCGAGCGGGCGTCCTGAATGGCGCCGGACCCGGCGATGGCAAGGCTTAGTCGAGCCGAGTCTGCAGACCATTCTGCCAGCGCTTGGCCTCCCGCGGGCCGTCTCAAACCCGTCAAAGCCGGCGCTCGTTTCCCGATGAATTCAGACCGGCAGACCTGCGGCGCGCATGGCGGTTTGCAGCACTGCCGTTGCCACTGGAACGCCAATTTGAATTGCGGTGTCAAGGGCGACCTTGCCTGCGCGTCCAAGGAAGTGCAGGACCGCCGGACCATCCTTGTTCTTGGCCGCCTTCTCGGCCTCAGCGACCTGACCTACCGCAATGTCATTTTCTGCCGATGCGTCTAGCTTCTTGAGCTGTTCGCGGACCTTTTGCAGCTCCTCCGCCAACTTATCCATGTCCGGCTGATTTGGCTGCGTGTTCCACGCCTGCGTGAACGTGTTCGCAACCGCCATTGCCCCAGGGCCAACCGCGCCCGCTTGACCCGAAATCACATATTTGTCGCCCACGCTCACCTCCAGTTTGCCGTTGCTGGATTCGACCAGCTGCTTGAGAAGTCGCGCCGTTCGCGCATCTACCGACACACCTTCATCGACCTGGCGCCTGAGATTTGGTCTGATTTGTCTCAAACGGAAGCTCAGTTGCTCGAACTCTTCGGCGTTGACGATTCGATCAGCCGCGTAGATCGCGTCCAAAGTGGCAGACCGTTTAACGCCAAACCGCTGTGGGCGGACTGAAGTCCAGGACAGAGCAGACTTCAGAAAGTCCTGAAGCGACTGTGATTGTTGCTTCTCAGCGACGACTCTCTCTTCAAGTACGAGCCGAAGTACCTCCCGCAAGCATTCGCGTTGGGAATGAACCACGCTGAAATGCTCGAATGCCCTGGAGAGAGTCTCGTCGAGAGTTCCGCGCTTCAGTCCGAGGAACCAGAAAGGGATCATTCTCTTGCCGTGCTTGACCAGCGTGTGGTTCACGGTAAGGCCCTTCAACCCGGACAACGTCACGCGGACCCCAGGGAAGCTCTTGACGGTCGGCTCGCATACGCAGATCACCATCGGCGATCCATCGGCCACCCACCAGTCCTGCCTCACCGCACCGTTTTGCCTGGACGATGTGGTGCTAGCTAGAAGTAGCTTGGCAAGTGGCCGTCCTGAGTTGATGAATATCCCTCGCCATCGATCACCCGGCGGCTGGGGCACCTTCACCGCACAGTCCAGGAGTCCGGCACTGACGCTCAGCAACTGTTCGGAGGTGAGGGCGGCAGGTTCCCGGTAGACAGCGACGTCGAATCGTCCCACCGCGCGTCCATCCGAGCGATACGTCCGGCTGAGATTGCCGAAGCCCTTCAACGAAGGCGAGGTTCCGAGTGGGACGGCTGCGAAATTGTCAGGAAATCGCATCGCCCACGTGGCGTCGCAGACGACCCTTGGGGGAGTGCCAGTGATGTGACCGAAAGATCTGACGAAGTCCGTTCCGGGTCTAGGGTCCGGCCACGCAGGCGTGAGTAGGCGCCCCGTCTCGCCGTTTACAAACGGGCGAGCGTCGCAGATCGGGATGCTCCCAACTAAGAACATCTTGTGACCTAAAGAAGGAGCTCCCTCTTAGCGAGGCGTCGAGGGAGCATATAAACCTTGAATCCCGGGCTCCGGTCGGAATCCAGAGTTCTCGACTGTGGCCGCCTAGGACCCGTCGCAGGATATCACTTAACGGCGGTCAAGTCAGGCGAGGTTGGGCATCTAGCTGCCGCTTGGCCTTGGCCGCCGAAGGCCAGGCGCTGCGGACGTGAACTCGAGGCTCTCTCGTCATGCATGACGATGCCATCAATCGACACGAGATCAATCTCTGATCGGCTTCTGAGTACCCTCCGTGTATGAGGACTCTCCATCCCGCGTACCTCATTGCGGATCTAGCCGCATCCTTGTCCTTCTACACTGCTCTCGGGTATCGCGTGGTCGGTCGCGTTGACATCGGGGACGGTGCCAGTCTGACGATGCTCAAGTTCCCCAGCGAGGAGGCGGTCACGCTCGAGCTGGTGCACAGGCCAGCCGCCGGACCCGTCGACAATGGCTCCGGGTTCAGCCACCTCGCCGTGCAAGTTGACAAGCTCAGTGCCACCCTTGACGCTCTATCGCAAGCTGGGCTGAGCCCCGGCCCGGTGGAGCGCCCCGGCGGACCGGACGGAACCCAGACCTCATGGCTCACAGACCGTGATGGTTATCGCAGAACGGGTGGAATGGCCACCTGGCCACGCCGCCGGGATCACTCCTGCTGACTTTGGCTAGGCCCGGCGGAAGTTCCGGCCGTTCGCCGCAGTGTCGACGGCGACGCTTTGGTGAAGTACGGTTCGATAGGCCTACGCCCCAAGGAGTGATAACGCTTGACTGAGAACGTGACGGATTCGCTGCCGGCGGGAACACTGATCGACGTCCCGGACATCACCCCGAATGAGCTGCAGCTGGCGGTGCGCAACCATTCCATGCCGCTCGAGGCACTTCGGTACGCGATCACCCCGGTTGGCCTGCACTATCTGCTGATACATTTCGACATTCCAGCCGTTGATCCCAACAATTGGGAGCTCACTGTCGGCGGCCGCGTGCGCCGTCATTTGCGGCTCAATCTGGAACAGCTCAAAGCCAGACCGTCGACCACAATCGCGGTGACACTCGAGTGCGCGGGAAACGGCCGAGCGCGGCTCTCACCTCGCCCGCTCAGCCAGCCCTGGCTCGAGGAGGCGGTCGGAACGGCCGAATGGACAGGAACCCCTTTGAGGCCGCTGCTGGACGAGGCCGAGCCACTGGACCACCCCGCCGACGTTGTGTTCACAGGACTCGATCGAGGCGTCCAGGGCGATGTCGAGCAGCAGTACGAGCGAAGCCTCCCGATTACAGAATGTCGCCGGGACGAAATCCTTCTCGCGTACGCCATGAACGGGCAACCTTTGGCCCCGCAGCATGGCTTCCCGGTCAGGCTCATCGTCCCCGGCTGGTATGGGATGACCCATGTCAAGTGGCTTCGCGCGATCACGGTGCTCGGCGAGAGATTCGCCGGCTATCAGCAAGCAGCCGCCTACCACTACCGCGTTTCAGCCGATGACGTTGGGGTACCAGTCACGCGCATCCTTCCACGGGCTCTGATGATGCCGCCCGGGATTCCCGACTTCATGTCCCGAGTCCGTTTTTCGGCACCCACCACGCAGCTCCTTACTGGGCGTGCGTGGTCTGGTTACGCGCCAATTACGACTGTCGAAGTCAGCGCGGACGGGGGTCTCTCGTGGACCGAGGCCACGCTCGGCGACACCATCTCACCTTATGCGTGGCGCTCATGGAGCCATGTGTGGGATGCAACCAAACCCGGCGAGTATGAGATGTGCGTGCGCGCGACCGATGGCGCGGGCAACGTGCAGCCGAGTTCGCAAAACTGGAATTGCGAAGGGGTGCAGAACAACGCCGTTCAGCGAGTGCGAGTCGTTGTCGTCGAATCTGGAGATAGGGTTCAAGCTCCTGCCGATCGGCCTAAGTGAGTCAAGCCGACAAGGAAGAGTAGGCCGGGTTGCTCGTCCTAGCCGGGGCGTCTGCGCGAGCCTCTGCGATGATCTCGACAAATGAAGGCGACGACGCAACTGCCGGCCGCCGCGACAAACCTGCCACTGGCGCTGACCCCGCTGGTCGGCCGCGGACACGAACTGGCGTCTATAGAGGAGATCCTCGGGCGCAACCGCCTCGCCACCCTCACCGGACCCGGCGGCGTTGGGAAGACCCGCTTGGCCCTCGAGCTGGCTCGACGGCAAATCGGACGTCGCGGCGACGGCGTATGGCTGGTCGACCTGACAGCCGCACCCGGGCCGGAGAATGTAGCCGCTGAGACAGCGCGAGTGCTCGGCGTGCGCCCCCTGTCCGGGGCGACGCCGACGGACGCGCTGGTCCTTTACCTCGCCGACCGCGACCTCCTGCTCGTCCTCGACAACTGTGAGCACGTGATCCTCTCCTCGGCGAAGCTGGCTGCAGCGCTGCTTGGCGGCTGCCGCAGGATTCGTATCCTCGCCACCAGCCGCGAGCCCCTGGGCGTCACCGGGGAGGCTGTCTGGCGGCTCGAGCCCTTGCAGCCGTCAGACGCACATCGGCTGTTCGTGGAGAGAGCGAGGCAGCATGACCCGCGCTTCATCGCCGATCCCGAATCCGAGGTTGCGATCACGGCCATCTGTACGCGCGTCGATCACCTCCCGCTCGCGATAGAGCTCGCGGCCGCAGGCACGACGATGATGGCTCCAGCCGAGTTGCTCACGCAGCTGGGCTCGCACCTCGGTCAGGTCGCCGGTGGTGGGAGCCGGCTGGCGCCGCCGCGTCACCGCACCGTCCGCGCGACCCTGGAGTGGAGCTACCAGCTGCTCGAGACGGACGAGCAGCACGGATTCCGCCAGTTGGGGGTCTTCGTCACCGGGTTCGACGCGGCGGCGGCCACCGGCGTTGCTGGGCTCACGCTCGGCGCGCTCGGGCGGCTCATCGACAAGTCGCTGGTGGCGGTTTCGCGCAGCGCGGGGGGGCGCACGCGCTACCGGCTACTCGAGACGATGCGTGAGTTCGCGCTGGACTTACTCACCGCCAGCGGCGAGCTCGAGGCCGCCCGCGAGCGGCATTGCCGGCACTTCTCGCGGCTGGTCGGGCCGTTCGAGCCACGCTGGCCGTTGTCGGAGACGCAGTCGATGCTCGACGAACTGGGTGACGACTACGACAACATCCGCGCCGCGCTCGAGTGGGCGGCCGCAGCGGATCCCTGCGGCGCGCGGGCGCTGCTCGCCGGCGCCAAGGACCTCTTCACGCTTTTCGGCACCGCCGAGGGCAGCCGGTTGGCGCAGCGACTGCTCGAGGATTGTCCGGCCCACGACCGGTCACGGATCGAGATGCAGCTGGTCTACGGCTCGGTGGCGATGCTGGCGGAGGACAACGAGGCCGCCACCGGCGTGCTCGCCGACGCCGCACAACTGAGTGAGCAGCTCGGCGAGGACGCATTGCAAGGCTGGGCACATTTCTACCTTGGGCTGATCAAAGGGCTCTCCGGCGAGATCGATGCGGCACGCGCGCACCTCCAGGCGTCGCGGGCGGTCCACGGCAGCCTCGGGATTGGCGTCGGCTGGGCGCGTGCGACCGCCGTGCTGGGTGTCACGTTCCTGGTCGAGGGCGATCCGGTGCGCGCTCGTCGGCTGGTCGAGGAGGCGCTCGCGGTGGACGTCACCGAGGGCGACGACTGGGGCCTGGGCCACTGTCACCTCTACCTCGGCGTCATCGCCGAATCGGAGCACGCAACCCGGACGGCAACGGCCCACTTTCGCGAAGCGGCGAGCCGGCTGCGCCGATTCCGGGGCGGGCCCCTGTTGCCCGCGGCGCTGATCGGGCAGGCGGGGATGCTCGTCGCCGTCGACGCGCCGCGTGCCGTGCGAGTCATCGCCGCGGCCTGCGCGATCCGCGACCGCGCGGGTGCAACCTTCACGCCCTTCTTCCAGGAGCGCACCGAACGCATTCGAGGCGCTGCGGAAGCAGCGGCCGGCGATGCGTCCCGGCCGGCCTGGGCCGACGGCTCCCGCCTCGGCGTCGATGACGCCATCGCGCTCGCGTTCGGCGACGGCCGATCGCCAGCCATCTCCCCGGGCGGTGTGAGCATTCGTGAGCTCGAGGTCGCTCGACTTGTCGCTGAGGGACTCACCAACAAGCAGGTCGCCGCACGCCTACACCTGTCGGTGCGGACCGTCGAGAGCCACGTACGCAGCGCGCTCATGAAGGCCGGCCTGGTCAACCGCACTCAGCTCGCCACGTGGGCTAAGGACCGCCCTCAGTAGCGATTCAGCGGTACCACGGATGCCGCCCGCGCTGCGCGCGCCTACCGTCAGGCTCATGAACGAGCCGACGCCGTACGCGGCAGTGATGAGTGCGGAGCGAGCCGCCGAGGAGAGTTCGGTGGTCGAGGTGCCCGTGCTCGTGGTGGGCGCCGGCCCAACCGGCCTCACCACCTCGATCCTGCTCTCCTGCTGGGGCATCCCATCGCTCACCGTCGAGCGGCATCCCGGCACGACGATCTTCCCGCGCGCGATCGCCGTCAACACCCGTTCGATGGAGATCTTCAGATCGTTGGGGCTCGACGAACGTATCCGTCAGAACGGGTTCAGGGCGCTCCCGTTTGTGGCGCGCTCGCGCACGCTCATCGATCCCGAGCCGGAGCTCTCGCCGTCGCTGGGCACACCGGCCACCGACGTCAGCCCTGCCGAATGGACGACGTGCTCGCAGCTTGCGCTCGAGCCCATCCTGCTCGACGAAGCCATATCACACCCGATCGCGGACGTCCGTTTTGGCGTCGAGCTTCGCTCGCTCGGGCAGTCCGTCGAGGGTGTGCGCGCCCAGCTCGTCGAGCGGGAGAGCGGCAGAGCCATCGAGGTGAGGTGCCGCTACGTCGTCGCGGCCGACGGGGCCCGCAGCACGGTACGACGGCTGCTCCGTATCGACATGGCCGGTTTCGGAGAGCTCGGACAGAACGTGAACATCCACTTCCTGGCGCCCCTGATGGAGCGGCTCACCCACCCGCCGATCTTCCTGCACAGCGTGAACAACGAGCGGGCGTCCGGCGTCATCTACGCGACCGACGGCCGCTCGCGCTGGGTCATGGCCACCGGCTACCGCCCCGAGGACGGCGAATCGCCGGCGGACTTCACGGTCGAACGATGTGTGCAGCTGGTTCGGGACGCGGCGGGCGTCCCCGACCTGGAGGTGGAGGTGCTCGGTGTGTCGCCGTGGACGGCCCTCGCGGACGTGGCAACCCGCTGGCGTTCCGGCAGCGTCTTCCTCGCCGGGGATGCGGCGCACAGGATGACCCCGGCGGGTGGCCTCGGCATGAATACCGGGATCCAGGACGGGCACAATCTCGTATGGAAGCTTGCGGCGGTGATGCAGCGATGGGCGGGCCCGGCACTGCTCGACACGTACGAGACGGAGCGACGGCCGGTCGCTGAGTTCAACATGCGACGCTCCGTGGAACTGCTGGCCCCCGGCAGCGCGCTCGACGGGTTTATCGATATCCACCAGGCCGATGTCCCACCCGCGAGCACGCCGCTTCGCACAGCGCTGGACGTCGACCTGGGCTTCACGTACTCGACGGGCGCGCTTGTCGCGGAACGGGTGAGCGTGGCGCCATCGGACACGGGTGACTACATCCCGTGCGCCGCGCCGGGACACCGCCTTCCCCATCTGTGGCTGCGCGAAAGCGGCTCATCGCTCTCCACGATGGATTGCATGACTTCGGCGTTCACCGTCTTCGCGGGACGGCGCACCAGCTGGAAGCGCGCAGTCGCCCAGGTGGTGACGGCGTCGCAGGTTCCGATGCGGACACAGCGCCTCCCCGCCGGCAGCGGAGACACATGGACATCGTTGCTGGGTATTGCCGACTCCGGCTGCGTGTTGATGCGTCCCGATGGTCATGTGGCGTGGCGCTCCCTTTCCGGAGCAGCCAATCCTGTTGCGGAGTTGCGCTCAGCTTTGGCCACGGTGCTTGCCGTTGATGGTGCAGCGGGTGCGGCTCGGCCCAGCCACGAGGAGTACGGCGCTGCGACACTGACGCAGGCTCCCGCACTCGCGTGACAGTTGGATGAGGGATGGACGCCGACTTTGTCGGAATGGGCGCCGACGGCCCGTTCATCTCGGCAGCGCTTTCCTCCTGGTCGGATGCGTCACCACGTCCGACCTCGTGCCAGGCTGAGGACCGTTTGGTCTGTCGAGTTTCGCGGCTCGGCAAAACCGCTGAGATCGATCCGGATTCGATCTCAGCTTCGATTGAGACGGGCGCCCTGGACGATGAGTGCCTTCAGAGCGGACGCGTTGATGGCGTCACCCTCATGGAAATCTATGGCACGAACCGTCTTGCTGTCCAGACGGGTGTTGAAGAGTCCTTTCGGGTCCTTCAGCTGGGCCCCTTTTGGAAACGTCAGCCTCACCGCGTTCTTGAGGGCCTCGCCTATGCAGACGATGCCGTCGTGGGACCAGACTGGCACCCCCTCGGGCCGGGAGGGTTTCTTCCACTTCACCTCTTCGATTACGCCGAGGTCGGCGCCCCTGATCAAAGCCCGCAGCTGGCCCAGCCTCTCACCCCGCCAGCCGGAGGTCTTCCGGACGATGGCATCGATCTGTTGGGACGCGGATGCGTCGTTCATGCCGATGCTTTGCCGCGGCGGCTCAACACCCAGCGGACCGAAGGGCTCACTTCCTTGTCCTTTCGATGCGTGCAGCCAAGCCAACAACACGGCCGCCGCTTTCCCTCCAGCAGTTCGGATCGCACTCGCTGGACATGTTGGCTCCTCGTTTCTGCTTTCTTCGGCCAGAGCACCCAGCAGATCCACTCATTGCGGGCAAGAGGGGTGAGATCTTGCCACGCCGCCAGCGCCTTTGGCGTGGCGATCAAGACGCGTCTCAAGTCCATCGGGACGGTATGGACCACTCCGCCGGAGATCACCCTGGAACTCATCGATCGCCCATCCTAGCTCCGATGATGCCGCCGGCCGCCTGCGGCTTCGGCCGAGCGCTGTGTCAGTCGATTCGCTGGGCCAGGGCCACGATGATTCCCTCCGGCCCGCGCACGTAGGCCATCCGCCAGACGTCCTCGTATTGACCGATGTCGCCGACCAGGCCGTAGCCGTCCACAGCCAGCCGGTCGACAACCGCCTGGAGGTTGTCCACTTCGAAGCAAACGTTGCGCAGCCCCAGCTCGTTGGACATGGCTTCGGGCGATCCCGGTACATGGTCAGGCCGGATGAAGCTCGACAGCTCCAGCGCGGTTCCTCCGTCGGGCGGTCGCAGCGTGACGATCTCGGAACGGGAGTCAGGTATGCCAATGACGGTGTCGACGAACTCGCCTTCCATGAACATCCTGCCCTCAACCTCGAGACCCAGCCCGACGAAAAACGCCATCACCGCGTCGAGGTCCGCGACCGTAATGCCGACGTGGTCGAAGCGAATACGCGACATGGGTGCCCTCCTGCGTTAGTCGGTACGGTCAGGTCGCGTTGATTCGTTTGCCTCGGCAGCAGGCCTTGGCTTCAACGTTTCTTGCCCCCAACACCCGGCACGGACGTGACTTGCTTCATCCACGCCGCGATCTGGCGTTCGTCGATGTCGTCAATGGATTCGAGCTCCACACCTCGCGTCGACTTGCCCATCCCCACCGGGGTGACCTGCGGTACCGGCTCGAGCGCCGCGCCATTCACAAACATGAGCTTGACGTGACCGGCAAAGCCGCCGCAGCTGAAGCACCACCCGTCGCCGACGCCGTAGTACGACATGCCCCACTTCACGGAGCGCCGGAGGTCCGGCAGCGTCTTGGCCGCCAGCGCATCGACCGTTTCGGCGATGCCGCGCTGCGGCTGCGGCAGGCTGGCGATGTACGCGAAGACCGGCTTGTCGCCGACCGCTGCTTTCGCGGGGCTTGCCCTGCCGGTCATAGCTTCCGGCAGCGTGGTGGCGACGTCGACTTGTGCCGCATTGCGCGTGTCCGGTTTTTGGACTTCCCCCTTACCGATCTCCCTGCTGGTCATGGAGAGGATTATTCCCGATGCATCGCGAGAAGGTGCTGACTCGTACCGCGTTTCCGAACTGGACGTTTCGCTCGCAAGCCGCAAGCGTTAGGGGCCGGTGTACTCGAACGATCCGACCGCAGCGTAGTTGCCACTGTGGTCGTAGTGCACACCGTTCTGGACGCGGAAGACCCTTGACGCCGCGAACTTCGGATCTTTTGTGATAAAGCCCTCCGGCAAGACGGCGCCTGGAGTTACTTCGGCAGCGGTGACAGGGTTTTTGATCGGCTCCATCTCAAGTTCGAGTATGTCGCCGGCTTTGACTCGGCTTCGCTGCTCGGCCAGGTTGATCTCGAACGTAACGTAACGCGCCTCGTACACCTTTGTCCATGTGTTCTTGAGAATGCCCCATGGGCCGCCTGCCGACCCAGAGACCAGTGTGTTTAGTGCTTCGCGTTGGGCATTGTTCGCCCGCTCGTCAATCAGCACAGCAGCCTCGCCATTGCCCTCATGGATCGCCTGCGGCCAGTCAGCCGCGATGGAGAAAGTAAGTCCGCCGAGGTCAGTACTCCCGTAGCGACCGTCTTGCACATGCCAGGCCCAGCCGCCTTCGCAGTGCCCGTGGGTGGGCAGAGCGTTGAAGTTACACGGGCACCCGTAATCGCAGTTACAGGCGATCAACACCGTTCCCTTCAGCATCCATTTCGTTGCCGTCGACTGTGCCATCTCGTTAGCCTCCTTCAACTGGTTGACTAGATCCCAATGCCGCCGCGAAGCAATGTTGAAAGTTCCGGGTGTGCCGCCACGAGTACTGCCACCAATCCAAGCCCAGCTCCAGTCAACTGGGCGCCCCGCTCGCCGAAAGGCATCAGCTTCTCCATAAAAACAATGAGCGCGATAAGCACCACCCACAAAAGACTCATGGCGCCCGCGATCACCAGGACCGCCATGAGGCCCCAGCAGCAGCCGACACAGTAAGCGCCGTGCTCCACCCCCAATCGGCAAGCGTCAAATGCGCCCGCACTACGCCAGCGATGCATCAGAAAGTCAAGCGGAGAACGGCACTGGCGCAGGCACGCCTGCTTGAGTGGAGTGAACTGGTAGATACCTGCGATAGCGACAATACCTGCCACGGCGTAGGGTCTCGCATCGCCCAACCTAGGGCTGGATAGGAACACGACGCCAAGCGCTTGTTGCGCTGCGTAAACCACGACGCCGAAACCGGCCCATGCGAGCAGATAGCCGGCGACGAGCGGGACCGTGTTTGCCGCACGCCCACCTGGCCCGGCCGCGCGATAAAGCAGTATGAGCGGCGCTGCCGACGGCAGCATCATGGCGGCCATCATCACGACCCATGCACCGATGAAACCAGCTGCGCCCGCGAGGTCCGGACCGGTTGACATCGTGTTCATCGCCATGCTGCTGGGCGAGGCCGTCTGGGCCAGGAACGCGATCCAGGCAGCAACCGTGACCGCGGCAAGCGACACGCCCATGAGGACCGTCGCTCTGTCAGCAGGTAAGCGCACTCTATTCAGCGGGCCTATGGGCTCGGATTGAATAGCCCAACGTTCCGAACTCCCTGGCGCTTGCCTCTCCGCTCGCGCCGGCAAAGGCGTCGATTGGATTCGCCAGCTCGACATCCACGAGCCCAGCCGCGCCGATCACCGTCTCCCACCCTGCACACGGCAGGGCACCCGCGATTCAACCAGTCCAGAGATCAATGTCATGCAGGGCCTCCTCTGGAACTGGACGTTCCAGACAAATGTCAGCCACCGTCATCCTTCCGCCAGGCTTCAGCACCCGGAATATCTGGCGGCAGACACCGATCTTGTCCGGGCACAGGTTGATCACCCCATTGGAGATGACGACATCCGCCCATCCGTCCTGAACTGGTAGGTCCTCGATCAGACCTTCGCGGAACTCGACATTCTTCAACCCCATCTTCTCGGCGATCGAACGGCTGCGCTCGACCATCTCGGGAGTCATGTCGACTCCGATCACGCGCCCAGCGGTCCCCACCCAGAGCGCTGCAAGTAGAGAATCCATGCCACCCCCGGACCCCAGGTCAACAACCTTCTCGCCAGGCTTTGGGCCACCCCAAAAGAAGGGGTTGCCCACGCCCGCGAATGCCTCGCACGCTTCGTCCGGAAGTTCGCTTAGCGGATGCAATGCGTACCCGAGCCGGACCGCGTGCGCGCGGCCGGTGTGGAAGTGATGGACATGCTGACTCCCATTCGGATCGGCGGCGACGTCGCGATACTTTTGACGCACCTGGTGGCGAAGCTCGTCAATGTCGACAACATCGAGAATGTCAGCCATCGGTCAGCAGTATGGGGATAGAGCCCGTGGCGGCCATCGGGGGTTCACCCGACATTTGCCAGGAGGCCAAACCGCGCCAACCCGACCGTAAGCTTTGGCCGTGGAAGCGAGCGAACGAGACTCGGGCCTCCGGCTGGCAGAGTTGCTGGCCGCGTTCTCGTTGGCCATGGACCTTGGCTTGGGCCAACCAATGGAGCACGTCCTGCGCTCGTGGCTCATCGCTGCTCGTCTCGGCGAACACGTCGGCCTCGATCGCGAGAAGCGTGGCTCTTTGTTCTACACGGCGACCCTCGCCTGGGTCGGCTGCGTTGCCGACACGCCCGAAGTTGCGACTTGGTTCGGTGACGACATCGCCTACCGGGGCGATAGCTACCTTGTGGACCTGGCCGGCCTCCCCATGCTCGGGTTCATGCTCCGTCACGCCGGCGCGGGCAAACCGGCGGTGCAACGTCTAAGACTCGCCGCCAACATGGTCGTCGCGGGAGGCGCGGCGATCGAGCGCGGCCTGATGTCCCACTGCCTGACGACCGCGCGGATGGCAGAGCGAATCGGTCTTGGTACGGAAGTTGGCGAACCGCTCCAGCACTTCTTCGCGCGTTGGGACGGCAAGGGTGTCCCTGGGGGTGTCGGTGGCGAGTCCATTGCCCTCCCTATGCGCCTCTTTCATCTTGCCGATACCGTCGAGGTTTTCCACCGTGCAGAGGGGACTGACGCCGCCGTGGAAGTGGCCCGTGACCGGCGCGGCAGGCAGTTCGATCCCGCTCTGGTCGATGCGTTCTGCGCCGTCGCCACGGATGTGCTTGGCGATCGTGCAGCTGAGGCTGATTGGAACGCTCTCATCGCGGAGGAGCCTGCATTGCAGCGACGCCTGAGCGAAGGGGAGCTCGACGTGGCATTGGAAGCTATTGCCGACTTCACCGACTTACGGTCGCCATCGCGGGCCGGTCACTCGCGCGGCGTGGCCGATCTCGCGGCTCGAGCGGCGGCTCACGCCGGCCGTCCGGCCGCAGAGATCGTGGCGATTCGCCGGGCGGGCCTCCTTCACGACATCGGCTTGCACGGTGTCCCCGCATCGATCCTCGACAAGGCGGGTCCGTTGTCGCAATCGGAGTCAGAGCGGATGCGGATGCACGCTTACTACACCGAGCGGATGCTCGCCCGCCCGCCGGTCCTGGCCCGGCTGGGCGCCATCGCCTCGTTGACCCACGAACGCTCCGACGGCTCCGGCTATCACCGTGGCCTCGCCGGCCCGGCGATCCCCGCCTCTGGGCGGTTGCTCGCCGCCGCCTGCGCCTATCGCGCCATGACGGAGCCGCGTTCGCACCGACCAGCGATGACAGCCAAACAGGCCACGGGCGAGCTTCGCGGTGAGGTTCGTGCCGGCCGTCTCGATGCCGGCGCAGTGGACGCCGTCCTGGCCGGCGCGGGACAGAGCCCGGGCAAACGACAAACCGGACCGGCCGGACTCACTCCGAGGGAGCTCGAGGTGCTGATCCTCATCGCCCGCGGAGCGTCCAATCGCCAAGTCGCGCAGACGCTGGGTATTACCGCCAAGACCGCCGGAACCCACATCGAACGCATCTATTCAAAGACCGGCGCGTCGACCCGGTCGACCGTCACTCTCTTTGCCATGCAACACGGACTTCTGGAGACGCTGGAGCCGTTCGATTTGTAGGGCGAACCCCTGACGACGGCCTGACCGGTCCTTCTTACGATCCTCCTCGAGACATGACAGGGGAGCACACAGTGCACGTTTTCGAGGCCGGCGCGATGGGCTGCGCCGATGGCCTGGCGCAGGAGTTCCGACGCCGGATGGCCAATGTGCCGATAGGCGAGTCGCTGGAGGTCGTCGTCAGCGATCCGGCCGCCAAAGAGGATCTGCCTTCGCTGGCAAGGCTGCTCGGGCAGCGGATCACGTCAACCGAGGCGCACGACGACGG
>DATFVI010000091.1:0-2553 GCA_035260405.1 Candidatus Dormiibacterota bacterium | reverse complement strand
GAAGGCTGTGTGGTCGTCGAGGTACTTGATCTGGCCTTTGAGCTGCTCGATCTGGCCCGTGATCTGGCCGATCTGGTTCTGCACCGCGATCATGTCGTTGATCGTCTTGGCCTGGGTCAGCAGGCTCAGCATCGCCGCGCGTTGCGCAATCGCATTGTCAAGACGGGTCTGCAGGTCGAGGTACTGCGCGCTCACCTCGGTGCCGGTGATCTGCTCGTTCTGGACCTTTCCAACCTTGGAGAGCTCGTCGATGGTGGCGTCGAAGTTGGCCGCCGGGACCATGAAGTTGAGGACACCGGATCGAATCTGGCTGTCCACCGGCGTGATCTGCGCCTGAGTTCCGGCGATGTAGCCGCCTTCCGTCTCGACGATAGAGCGGGCAAGACTGAGCTTGGAGTCGAACGTTCCGGCGCCGACCGTCATGGTCAGCTGTGCCTGGCGGATCACGGGCGGACCCTGGAGTACGGGCACGGTCGTGCCTGTGCCGCCTGGGTTGGTGGTGTCGGAGCCGCTTGGGTTGGTGGTGCCCGGCTGCCCGTTGATGGTGGTCGGCGCGCCGCTTGACGAGCCGTTACCCGCATAGGGCGCGCCCTTGGGCGCCGGGCCCTCAGCCGTGCTTCCGCTGCCGGCGCCGCCGCATGCGGCCGCCGCCACGAGGATCGCGATGACTACGAGGACTTTCTTCATTCGACGGCCTCCAAAGTAAATTTCCGAGCTGTCTGACCAAACGCCGCATCCGCCGGCACGTAACATCGCGTGTCGTGCTTCAGGTCAGAAACCTCGCCATCGACGTCGTCGCGCGCCGGGTGCTCTCCGACGCGAGCTTCACCGTGGCGCCCGGTGACAAGGTCGGACTGGTCGGACGCAACGGCGCCGGCAAGACGAGCCTGCTCAAAGTGCTCGCGGGCGAGGACGACCCCGCCGCCGGGCTCGTCCTGAGGCAAGGCACGCTCGGCTACGTGCCCCAGAATCCGCGCCCGCGAGCAGAAGCCTCGAAGACGGCGCTGGCGCACATCCTGTCCGGGCGAGGCCTGGATCGCGCCGCGATCCACCTCGCGGAGCTTCACACCCAGCTCGAGCACGACCACTCGCCGGCGGTCCTGGACCGCTTTGCGGACGCGGAGGAGAAGTACCGGCTCGACGGGGGCTACTCGTCCGAATCGGACGCCCGGCGCATCGTGACCGGGCTCGGGCTGCGACCCGACCGGGTGGACCTGCCGGTCAGCGTGCTGTCAGGTGGTGAGGGGCGCCGGGTCGAGCTCGCGCGGGTGCTGTTCGCCGAAGCCGACCTGCTCCTGCTCGACGAGCCCACCAACCACCTGGACAGCGACGCCAAGACGTGGCTGATGGACTTCCTGCGCGACTACCGCGGCTCCGTCATCGTCGTGAGCCACGACCTCGTCTTGCTGGACGCATCCATCACTCGCGTGCTCCACCTGGACGCGGGAAAAATGCGCGAGTACCGCGGCACGTACTCGCAGTACCAGAAGGCGAGGGTGCTCGAGGAAAAGCGGTTGACTTCTCTCGCCCAGAGGCAAGAGTCGGAGATCAACCGGTTGAGCGTGCTCGCCGAGGTCATGCGCCGCCAGACCGCCAAGCGCGCGAAGACCGCCAAATCGATCTTCAAGCGCGTCGACCGCATGAAGGCAGAGCAGGTCTCCGCGCCCAAGCGCGAGCGCAAGGTGAAGGTCACCTTTCCTGAGCCCCCGCACAGCGGTCGCGTCGTGCTGACTGCGACGGGGCTGAGCAAGGGTTATGGCGGACCGCTCGTTTTTCGCGACGTTACGTTCGAGGTCGAGCGCGGCCAGCGCATCGTGATCATGGGCCTCAACGGAGCCGGCAAGACGAGCCTGCTGCGCATCCTGGCGGGCCAGACCGAGCCGAACTCCGGCTCCTTCCGCCTCGGGCATGGCGTGTCGCTGGGCTACTACGCGCAGGAGCACGAGGGCATCCGCAAGGGTGTGCCCGTGCTGGCGCACATGCGAGAGCAGTCGGACGCCGACGAACGCGTGCTGCGCGCGCTGCTCGGCTCGTTCAACCTGACCGGCGACATCGCGCGGCAGGATGCGGGCACGCTGTCGGGCGGCGAGAAGACGAAGCTCGCGCTGGCCCAGCTGGTCGCCGGAAAGCACAACCTGCTGCTGCTCGACGAGCCGACCAACAACCTCGATCCCCCGTCCCGTACCGGGGTCGCCCGCGCGCTCGCGGAATGGCCGGGCACGATGGTGATCGTGAGCCACGACCCGGAGTTCGTCGAATCCCTGCAACCGCAGCGAGTCCTCTTCATGCCGGAAGGCCGCGTCGATTACTGGGAAGAAGACCTATTGGATGTGGTGTCCCTGGCTTGATTGTGGTGTCTCCCTTCCCCCGCACGGGGAAGGTGGCCCCCGCGAAGCGGCGGTCGGATGGGGGGAGGTGCTTCTAGCACAATCGCGGCAACTGCCTCGCGCAAAATAGACACGTGAGCATTGAAGTCCGCGAAGTGGTCATGCCCGACCTCCAGGGCGCGGAAGAAATCACCGTCGGCGCCTGGAGCAAGCAGCGCGGCGAGCA
>DATFVI010000090.1:0-6428 GCA_035260405.1 Candidatus Dormiibacterota bacterium | reverse complement strand
CCGGGAACATTCAAGCCCGCGTTCGATGAGGGACGGCGCGGTTCAGCAGCGGGTCTTCAAATGACCGCGAACTACCACTCGTGCGACCCGACCGCCGGCAGCTTTGACATCGTGCAAATGACCTACGGTCCGGACGGAGCGGTGGCGAATCTAGACATCACGTTCGAGCTGCATTGCAACGGCGCTGTCGCCGCCACGCGGGGCGAGTTGCGCATCGAGCGCTCCTGGAAATAGCCGGATTGGCCGCCGCTACGCGACGCGGCTGACCCTTTCGCTCCAACGCTCGTCGATGCGCCGCGCCTTGTAGATCAAAAGCGCGGCCGCCCACGCGACGACGAACGCCGCGACGATCAGGTAGCCCGCCCGTCCGACCAGGTCGAAGCCCGCGATGGCGCCGAACATTCCGCCCTTCAAGCCGAAGGCCCGGATCAGGGCCTGCATGAGCTCCATCCCGCCGATGAAAAGCGCAACGAACACCGAGAGACTCGTCATCGTCAGGTTGTAGAAGACCTTGCGGATCGGGCTGGTGAAGGCCCACGAGTACGCCTTGGCCATGAAGGCGCCGTCGGCGGTGTCCATCAGCGACATCCCGGCGGCGAAGATCAGTGGAAGCGCGATGACGGCCACAAACGGCAGGCCCTTGGCCGCCGCCCCTGCCGAGATCGCGAGGATCGCGACCTCGGATGCGGTGTCGAATCCGAGCCCGAAGAGAAACCCGATCGGATACATCTGCCAGCTGTGCCGGATGACACGAAACAGGCGCCCGAAGATCCGGCTCATCACGCCGCCGGCGGTGAGGTCCAGCTCGAGGGACTTGTCGTCGTACCCACCTGCTTTGAGCCTGCGGTAGACGCGGACGATGTCGAGCAGGATGACCAGGTTGAGGACGCCGATGAGCACCAGGAATCCTCCCGAGACGACCGTGCCCAGCATTCCGCCGACGCTCCGCAACTGGCCGCCGTTCCCCGCCACCCCGTCGACGATCCATTTGACCGCGAGGCCTAGAGCAGCGGCGATGATGAAGACAACGGTCGAGTGGCCGAGCGAGAAGAAGAACCCCACGCCGACCGGTTTGCGACCGTCCTGCAGCAGCTTGCGTGTCGTGTTGTCGATCGCGGAGATGTGGTCCGCGTCGAAAGCGTGCCTCAGGCCAAACGTGTAAGCGAGTCCGCCCAGCGCAAGGATGGTCGGCTGCCCGGCGGCGGCGGCGAACAGCAGGCCCCAACCCGCGACGTGCAGCAAGCCCACCCCGCCAAAGAATCCCGCGAGGCGCCGCCGCTCCCCCCGATCGAAGGAGTCACGCATCAACGCGCCGATGGAGGCCACGCGTGGAGCCTAATGCTTGTTGCGACTCTGTCGCAACTTCATATTCAGATCGCCTTCTTGACACGTGCGACTCCTTCTCACGACGAGCACCCCGGCAGCCCCGCAGTACTCTTCACCGGTGGACTTCGACAACCTGCCGCCCCAGCTTCGATCGGTCCTTGGCGTCCTCGCCCATGCGGTGAACAGCCGGGAACCCGCCATCCGGGCCGCCGTCGACCAGCTGCGGACAAAACATCCGAACTACGACAACCATCAACTCGCCCTGGCGTTCATCCGTTCCACGCGCCGCCGAGTTGCCGCCACCGGGGCGTTGAGCGGCGCAGTCTCGATCGCGCCTGGTCTCGGCACCGTGCTCGCGATCGGCACCATCACCAGCCAGACGCTCTATGCGCTCGAGCAGGAGGTCGAGCTCGTGCTGGGGATCGCGATGATCTTCGGACACGAGCTAGGCAACTCGGATGAGCGAGTCATCGAGGCGCTCGTGGTCGTCGGCATCACCAGCGGAGCTGTCAAGCTGCGCGAGGACGTGCTCGTGGCGGGCGGCGAGCGCATCGCCATCGCCGCGTTTCGCCATCTCCCCAGCCTCCTGTTGGCGCACGGCGGCAGCCGGATCCTCACGCGGATCCTTGCCCGCTTTGCCACGTCGGGCGCGGCCAAGGTCGCGGCGCGCGTGGTGCCTCTCGGAGTTGGCGTCGCGGTCGGCGCCGGTTTCGACTGGCTCGCGGTGACCGGGCTGGGCCGGGCGGCGCTGAAGTACTACGGGCCAGGCGGGCCGGGGGCGCGGCCCCTGCTACTTGCTCCCGAAGATCCCGCGGACGTCGAACTCCACCGCTGACGCGATCTGCGCGAAGTCGCACTTGCGCGGCGGCTTGTCGGTCCGCCAGCGCAGAAAGCGCGTCGCGTGGCGGAAGCGCTCGCCCGCCTCGAGCTTGTCGTAGGCGACCTCGCAGACGAGCTCAGGCCGCACCGCGACCCATTCCGCCTCCTTGCCGCGCGACCAGCGACTGGGACCGCCTGGCATTCGCCCCGGGTTCGCCTTCCACTCAGACTCCGGAATCTCCGTTTGCAGTGGCTGGAGCTTGGCGATCAGCTCCTTGCGCTCGGCCGCGCTGAACGAAGAGGTATGACCGACGTAATGCATGCTGCCCTTCTTGTCGTAGAGGCCGAGCAGCAGCGAGCCCAGCGACGCTCCGTCGTTGGACTTGCGCCACCCGATCACGACGCAGTCGGCCGTGCGCTGGTGCTTGATCTTCACCCACAGCCGCTTGCCGGGCACGTACGCGCCGGTCCATGACTTGGCGATCACGCCGTCGAGCCCGGCGCCTTCGAAACGCTCGAACCAGCCTTCCGCGGTGTTGTGGTCGCGCGTGTACGGCGTCAGGAAGATGGGCTGCTTGACACCCTTGAGCAGCTTCTCGAGATGCTTGCGCCGCTCTCCGAGAGGCTCCTTGCGGAGGTCGATCGCACCTTCGGCCAGGATGTCGAAGGCGATGAACCAGGCCGGCGTGGCCGCGCTGAGCATCTGGACCCGGGAATCCGCCGGGTGGATCCGCTGCTGGAGGGCGCCGAAGTCCAGGCCGTCTTTGGCCACGACGACGATCTCGCCGTCGAGGACGACCTGCTTCTCGCGCAGGCCGCGCAAGGCGGGTAGGAGCTCGGGAAAGTAGCGCGTCATAGGGCGGGCGCCGCGGCTGATCAGCTCGACGCTGTCGCCGTCGCGGAAAACGAGGGTGCGAAATCCGTCCCACTTGGGCTCGTACTCCCAGCTGTCGCCCTTCGGAATGCCCGATTCGGAGGGCGCGGAGAGCATCGGCTCCATGTCGGCCGGGATGGGAAGCTTCACGCCGGTTGTCCCCAGGTGTCTATATCTTGTGGATACGCGTACACCGTGCTACCATATCGGCGGCCGGTAAACCGGCCCTGAACTCGACTCCACGCCCCCACCCCAGCCTTGGGAAGCCTGCGCAAGCAGGCTTCCCGCTTTCTACAGGTCACCTGCGCAACCGGCTTCCCGCTTTATGGGTGAAACCGCTTGAGCAGGTCGGCCACGGTGACGTTGCCGTACTCCTTCGCAAGCACGGCCTGCGCGGTCGCCCAGACGGCGCGCGCGGACGCCGGCCCCTTGCTCGTCAGGTCCGCCAGGCGGAGCGCGTCGTAGACCCGGATGTCGGGGATCTGGTGAAGCTGATCGGAAAGCCATCTCGCCCACTGCGCGGTGTTGCCGTCGGCGGCGGGGGACACGGCGGCCGCCCCGGGTTTGGTTTGCTCGACGGTGGACCAGGGAGCGGACGCCGGCTTCGGTGCCGCCGCAGCCGGGGCAGCGTGCACAGCGCCCGAGGAGGAGAGCTTCGTCGCAACCTCCGCGGCCTTGGCGTCCGCGGCGGCTGCAACCTTCTCGGCGGCAGCAGCAGCCTTCTGGGCTTCTTCCGTGGCCCTGGCCTCCGCCTCCTTGGCCTTCGCCGCAGCCTCCGCTCTCGCCGCCTTCAGCGTCGACAGGCCTTCGCCCGCGATCTCGGTGATCCTGTCGGCAGCGCTTCCGGCGTCGCTGCCGCGCTCGCCATCCCCGGTGCGCAGCCGCTCGCCGAACCCGCGGCCCATCGCGCCGCCGATGAGGCCTGGCACATCCAGGCCGGTCAGGCCTTTGATCGCGGTGGTCGATTCGATCATCGCGCGGGTCGCGTTCTTCACGATGTCGGACGCGCCGTCAGCGCTCATCACAGTCAGCGAGTCGATGTGGCCCATCGGCTCCGCGGCGGCGCGCACGATCTCAGGCAGCGCGGCCAGCACGGTCTGGATGATGGCGGCCTCGTTGAACTGCTTGTAGGCGTCCGCCCGCATGGCTAGCGCCTTGGCCTCGGCCTCGCCTTTGGTGAGCACGATCTGTGCTTCCGCCCCACCTTCGAGTCTCGTCGTCTCAGCGTCCGCCTCGGCGGATGCGATGCGCGCGCGCTTGTCACCTTCGGCGCGGGCGATCACAGCCTGCGCCTCTGCGGCGGCGGGCTTGACTGTGGAGGACAGGAGCTCCTTCTCTTTGCGGTCCGCTTCGAGCTGGGCGAGCTCGGTCTGCTTGCGCACGACCTCCTGCTGCGCCTCGGCCATCGCCAGCGGCCCGGCCTGGTCGGCGCGCGCCTGAGCGGCCGCGACCTGGGTCTTAGTCTCTGCCTCCCGCAGCGAAACGTCTCGACCCGCGTTGATCTTGATCTGCATCGACTCGGCCTCTCGCACCGCCGCCTCCTGGTCCGTCGTCGCCTTGACCATGCGCGCGTCGCGGGTGATCGTCGAGACGCTCTGCTGGCCGAGCAGCTCGATGTAGTTCGACTCGTCGGAGAAGCTCTGGATGGTGAAGGCGTCGATCTGGAGACCGCTTGTCGCGAGGTCGCCCTTGGCCGCGTCCTGCACCTGCTGCAGGAGCTTCTGGCGGTCGCGGATCAGCTCTTCGATGGTCAGGGTGCCGACGATCGAGCGCAGGGACCCTTCGAGCACGTTCTTGACGATGGAGTCGACCTGCTCGGGTTTCGCGTCGAGGAAGCGCTCGGCCGCGTTGCGAAGCGACTCCACGTCGCGACCGATCTTGAACGTGGCGACGCCCTGGACCTGGACCTTGATGCCCTGGCTTGTCACGGCGTCGCTCAGCTGCACGTTGATCTGTCGCGCTGTCAGCTTGAGCCGGCCGATCCGGTTGAGCAGCGGCATCACGATCGTGCCGCCTCCGACGACCACCTTCACGCCCTTGTCTCCTGGCGTCGATACGACACGGCCGTGCTCGTCGCGCACCTTGGCGCCTCGCGAACCGGCGACGATGATCGCCTCGTTGGCACCCGCCACCTTGTAGCGGCTCGCCACGAACGCGAGGATCAGGATGAGGATGACGACAGCGGTGACGACGATGAAAGGCGATGTCGCCGCGAAATTAGGCATCGGACCGTGCTCCTTCAGTAGTCGGGATCGTGCTGGGGACGACAACGAGGTTCCCGCCGGCGACGGACACGACCTTGACCACGCGTCCCGCGGGTATTTCGGAATCGGCGGTGGCGGTCATGTTGTGCGAGGCGCCGGCGAAGCTGATGAGTACTGTGCCGAAATGGTTGGCCGGGATCCCGACCGACACACGGCCGGTTGAGCCGACCATGTCTTCCAGGCTGAATGTGTCGGTCGACTCGGCCTGCTTCAGAACTTTGTAGGCGCCGAACGCGACCCCGGCTCCGACCAGGCCGGCACCGGTGGCGATAACCGTCGAGACGCCGACCCCCGCGTTGATGCTGTGGAGGCCGAACAGCCCCCCGGCGCCGAACATGGCGACGAAGCCGAGCAGCAGCGGTGTCGGCGAAACGCCGGCGACGTCAAAACCCAGGTGCAGGGCGCCCAGGAGGCCGCCGAAGATGTCGTCGACGACCAGGGTCAGGAGCAGCAGGCCGCCCCCCAGCAGGAGGCAGACGCCGAATACGAGATCCGCCGCGCCCATTAAGTAACCACGACCGAATCGAATGTTAGGCCCGTCGAGGGCGGCCTAGGGGTCCCCGCGAACTCACGGCGTTGCCTCTGAGTTCGCAGGGTTTTATCGGAGAGCGGTCAGCAGCGCTTCCACGAGCCCCGATGTGCGGGGATCCCTGCCGTAAACCGGACGCATCTGGTTCATCGTGTAGCCGAACGAGATGCCCAGCTCCCGGTGGGCAAACCCGACCGAGCCGCCGCTTCCGTAGTGCCCGAAGGATCCCTCGCCCGCCATCGGCCGGAAGGGGAACGACAGCTGAAAGCCGGTTCCGAAGCGGGTCTCGTAGCCCTGGACGAGGTCCTCGCCGTCGGCCTGGGTTTTGGTGGCCCGCTCGAGGGTCGTGGGCTCGAGGAGGCGGACGCCATCGACCTCTCCTATGCAGGCCGCGTAAACCCGCGAGAGGGCCCTGGCGGTCCCGATGCCGTTGCCGGCCGGTACTTCAGCTCCGCGAAAGGGGTATTCGTTGAACGCCGCGGGCGGGACCGCCGGGTTCGCCCATGACTTGTGCGCGAGCGAATTCGGGTCGGCGAGACGCGCCGCCCAGGGATCGGGTGCAGCGCCAGGCGCCGCTGGAGCGGGCGGGAGCACCGGCGCGACTCGCCCATTCATC
>DATFVI010000089.1:0-5220 GCA_035260405.1 Candidatus Dormiibacterota bacterium | reverse complement strand
CTTCGATCGGAGGTATTTGTAATTGCAAATACTCTCAGCCGGCTTGAACCGGGAGGATACAAAGATGACCAGCCCCCAGGACATCGAGTTCGGACTGGACTCGTTCGTTCCCATCAGTGTTGACGAGTCGGGTCGCGAGCTGAGCGGCGACGCCGTCATCCGCAACACGGTCGAAGAGGCGGTGCTCGCGGATGCCGTCGGGATCGACTCGTTCAACATCGCCGAGCACTACCGCCAGGACATGATGGACTCCGCGGCGAGCATTATCCTGGCCGCGATCGCCGGCCGGACCAAGCGCATCCGGCTCGGCACAGCCGTCACCGTCCTGAGCACGCAGGATCCCGTTCGGGTGTACACGCAGTTCGCTACGCTCGATGCGGTCTCGAACGGCCGAGCCCAGCTGATCGCCGGACGCGGCTCGCTGGTTGAGTCGTTCCCGCTCTTCGGATACGACCTGGACGACTACGAGGAGATATTCGAAGAGAAGCTCGACCTTCTTATGCGCCTGCTGCGGGACCAGCCCGTCACCTGGTCGGGCAAGTTCCGCTCCCCACTCACGCACCAGTACCTGAGTCCTCCCCTCCCGGAGGGACATCTTCCCGTGTGGGTTGGCGTGGGCGGCAGTCCGCAGTCGGTCGTGCGCGCCGCGCGCTACGGCCTCCCGCTCATGCTGGCCGTGATCGGCGGGCCGCCGATCCGCTTCTTACCGCTCGTTGAGCTCTACAAGCGAGCCCTCGACAAATTCGGAAAGCCGCGGCAGCGCATCGGCATGCACTCTCACGGGCTCGTGGCCGGGACCGACCAGGAAGCCGCCGAGATTCAATGGCCGCACTGGGCTCACGTCTTCGAACAGGCCGCCGCCGAACGTGGGTGGGCGCGGCCGACGATGGAGCGGTTCCAGGCCGAGGTCGACGAAGGATCCCTGTATCTCGGGTCGGTGGAAACGGTCGCAACCAAAATTGCGTGGGTTATCCAGCTTCTCGGGCTAAGCCGGTTCGACCTGGCCTACGCGACCGGGCGAGTGCCCCACGAACAGAAGATGGCGACCATCGAGCTGTATGGAAAAGAGGTGATACCGCTGGTCAGGGAATTGCTCGCAGAGCCGGCAGGCGAAGCGGAGTCTGGCAGCCAGAAACCTGCGGCCTCAGCCGCGCTCCCATCAAGTGTCTAGCAACGGGAACGGCGACCGGCGCCTGGGCATCGTCGGCGCGGGCAAGGCCGGCACTGCCATCGCGCGCGCGGCCGTGGCCGGTGGATACGACGTCGCAATCTCGGGGTCGGGATCTGCCGAACGCATCGAGCTGATCGTTGAAGTGCTGGCTCCGGGTGCCCGTGCGGCCACTACTGAGGAGGTGGCCAGACACGCCGGCCTCATCGTCCTGGCAATACCACTGCACAGCTTTCGGGAACTTCGGCGCGACCTGTTCGCCGGCAAGATCCTCGTCGACGCCACGAACTACTGGGATGAGATCGATGGCGTCGATGGGCCATTTGCGGCCGCACCGGCGGGTACCAGCGTGCTCGTACAGGAGTGGTTCTCATCCGCGAGGGTGGTCAAAAGTCTCAACCACCTCGGCTACTTCAAGTTCGAAAAGAGCAGGCTTCCACACCGCACGCGGGGCCGCATTGGAATGGCGGCCGCCGGCAATGACCGCTCTGCGGTTGCCGCGGTGCTTCAACTGATCGATAGGCTCGGATTCGACGCCGTCGATGCCGGGAACCTTGAATCAGGAATGGCCCTCCAACCGGGCGGCCCAGTCTTCGGTGCGGGTCACAGCGCAGCGGAATTGTCAAACCTGCTTGCTCAGTACGCCGCAGCCGTCGTGCCATCGAACTAGAACCCGGCTTTAGATGTGGCCATCGGGGCCCCAGTCGCCGCATCACGCGCGAGTAAGGGTGGCTACTGGGACGACTTTAGAACCGCCCTCGTCATAGATAATCAGACATCTGCTCGGCTACAAGCCGCCCAGCGAACGGGAGCAGCAGAGCCTCCCCACCTTGAGGGACTCCCTCGAGCATGCACGCCCCTATGAAGTCGCGACCTTCCTGATCCCAAAGCGCGAGTACTTCCTCTGCCACGTCGAGGACGGGTCTGATAGCTTCCGGTTGATCGCTGACGAAGTCCACGAGAGCCTTCGCAATCAGAGCGACCTGGAGACACGGCAAGTCCGCCGAAATCTCGGCATCCTCGTCGAGTGTCGACCTCAGATCGGCGCAAGCCGAAACCATCGCCGCGACCACAGCCACATCGTCCAGATGGCCATTTTCGTCGGCGTATTTCTGCGCCCTCACTTTCTAGACGTCATCGCTTACCACGAACTGGACCGCTGCGAACTCGCTCAAGGCGCCGTACGCCCTGGTCGATCAGTGCCTTCATAAGCGACTGGTATGGCACGCCGCGACTCTCGGCAGCTTGTTTTGTGCGGCCAAGGAGGTCCTTTGGAACGCGCAGTGAAATCTTGGTGGTCGCCTGGTCCAGCGAATCGAGCACCTCACGCTCGAACTCCTCGTCACTCAATTCGTCGAATGGGTCATTGAATGGTTTCCTGGTTGCCTTCGTCTTCATTTGCTAACCCTCCGAATGATTCTCCTGGACGCCTCGCGCGCGTGTATCGGGTAGCGACCGTCGCGGTCATCGATCCAGATCACCACGAGCCAGCGGCCGGCTGACGTCCGGCCGATCACCTGATGCGCCTGACGATAGGCAACCTCCGTTTCGATTCGATCGCCATCGCGAAGTGACTCTTCGATCTCTGCAATGGAGATATGTCGTTCGGGATGATCGGAGCCTAGGTGCCGGCGATTGGCGGCATCCCAGACGATCCGCCGGTCGTCCACCCATTCAGTATATACGAATTGGGTGGACAAAGGGTGGCTAGAGGGATTTGAACCCTCGACAGCCAGATCCACAATCTGGTGCTCTGCCATGCTGAGCTATAGCCACCACGGTGCGGGCCAGGAGCCGGCGGCCCTTTAGCGAATCACGATTCTACCCGGCCCGGTTGTCAGAGAATGGAGAGCGGATGGCAACTCAAGCCGAGTTCGACCAGATGATCAAGTCCGGGGAGCTGATCGAGTCCCGGAACGAGATGACGCCCGACTACCTCAAGGAGCTCAAGCACACCCTCATCGTCTCCGGCGACACCGAGCTCATCTCCGCCCCCGCCTACTACCTCGCCGCGAAGCGGGCACCGAGCATCAACGCCTTCATGACCGGCATCGCGATCATCCAGGACGAGCTCGCACACGCCCACATCGCGTACCACATCCTCGAGGAGCTCGGCGAGGACCAGGAGAAGCTGATCTTCAGCCGCGACCCCAAGAGCTTCCGCTACCCCTACGCCTTCGACGTCCCCCTCGACACCTGGACTGAGCTGGTGGTCGCGAACGGCATGTACGACCAGGCCGGCTTCTGCCTCCTCGGCGACATCCACGACAAGTGCTCGTACGGCCCCTGGAAGCGCGGCCTCAACAAGGTCATGGCGGAGGAGAACTTCCACCTGCGCAACGGCCGCACCTGGATGAAGCGGATCAGCGCCGCCGGCGGCTCGGCGAAGGATGAGCTCCAGCGCGCGGTCGACTGGATGTTCCCGCTGAGCGTCGAGTGGTTCGGCCTCCCCGACTCGAAGAAGATGCACTCCACCCAGCTCGAGTACCGCCTCAAGGGGCTGACCAACGACCAGCTCCGCCAGTGGTGGCTCTCGACGGTCGTTCCGTACTGCGAGCAGATCGGCATCAAGGTGCCCGCGCACAAAGAGGTGCGCGATGGCAAGGATGTCTGGGAGCTCGACTATCCCTTCCCGTGTGAGTTCGACGCCGAAGAGAAGCGCTGGGACTTCAAGCGGCCGATCAGCTGGGACGACGTGCTCGTCCGCTGGCGCGCGCGCGGGCCTCGCAACGCCGAGATGGTCGCGATGTTCCAGGAAGAGTTTCACAAGTTTCGCAAGACGCATCACAAGAACGGGGCATGACGCAGCGTCTCTGGGACGCTCTCTCCGAAGTCCAGGATCCCGAGATGCCTGTGAACCTCGTCGACCTCGGCGTGATCTATGGAATCACAGAGCACGACGGCGTGGTCGAGGTCGAGCTCACCTTCACCGCCATGGGCTGCCCCGCATCTGAATTCATCCTGGAGGACGTCCGCGACAGGTTGCTCCGCGAGACAGGCGTCACAGAGGTGAGGGTCAACGTCGTTTGGGATCCACCCTGGACTGTCGCGCGCATGACCGAGGCCGGCCGCGACGCACTCGAGTCCTGGGGCCTCGCCGTTTGACGAGCTATAAAAGAGTCAGCGGCGACGCGGTCGAGTACGAGGTGTTCGCCCGCAAGACCCGCGCCGAGCCGCTGCACCAGGTGGGCAGCGTGGTGGCGCCCGACGACGATCTCGCGATGGCCTACGCGCGCGCAACGTACGACGAAGAGCGCTGGTGTGAGATGGCCATCGTGCGCAAAGAACATGTCATCGAGCTCTGGCAACCGGGAGAGTCGTGAGCCTTTCGGACCTGGTGCTGAGCATCGCCGACAACAAGCAGATGCTCGGTTTGCGCTACGCCGAGTGGGCGACGCGCGCCCCATCGCTCGAAGCCGACATCGCCGCCGCGGCGATGGGGCTGGACGACCTCGGCCACAGCCGCGTCCTTTACGGCTGCCTCGAACCGCTGGGCGCGGACCCGCGCGGACCCGAGCGCGAGTCAGACCCGGCAAGCCTCCGAGCGCTGGCGTATTTCGACGAGCCCTGGACCGAGTGGGCGCAGTTCGTGGCCGCGAACGCGGTCCTTGACACGGCCTTCACGGTGATGATCGAGGCCTGCGTCAACGGTTCCGTCGAGGTGCTTCAGCACCGCCTGCGCAAGATGCTGATGGAGGAGCGCTATCACTTCCTGCATGGCCGGAGCTGGCTCAAATCTGGAATCGGCGCGGAGCCGCTCAATCGCGCGTGGACCGAGGCGATCGAATGGTTCGGACCGCCGGACGGCGAGGTGGCCGCGCTCCACAAAGAAGGAAAGCTCAGCCTGGGCCCGCGCGAACTGCGCACCCGGCTCGAGGAGCAGCTCGAGACCAGATCACCAGAAGTGAGCGTCGACTGGAAGTCCTGGGACCCGATTCGCCGGCGCAGCACCCGGCAAGGCGCCATCGACGAGGGCACCTTCGCAATGCTGCGCGGACTGGAAGAGAAGAAATTTGCCCCCACCAAAGAAGCCTGACCCTCCGCGTTCGGAT
>DATFVI010000088.1:0-9000 GCA_035260405.1 Candidatus Dormiibacterota bacterium | reverse complement strand
GCGCTCGCGGGCATCCTGCAGTCCGTCCAGAGCCATCTCCACCCTTATCCAGGGAAGGGACGGGCATGAAGCGAATCGCAGTGATAGGCGCCGGTCACGTTGGGCCGGTCATCGCGCGGCTGGCGCTGGACGCGGGGTTTGAGGTCGGGATTGCCGGCTCCGGCAGCCCAGAGAAGATCGCGCTCATGACCGAGATCGTGATACCGGGCGCCGACGCCCGATGGGCTGCCGGCGCCGTCGAGGGCGCCGACATCGTCGTGCTGGCCATCCCGCTTCACAACTTTGCGTACCTCGATCCCGCGCTCGTGGCCGGAAAGCTTGTGATCGACGCGATGAACTACTGGCCGGCCACCGATGGCGTTGAGGAGATCTTCGAAGATCGCCAGGCCACGAGCAGCGAGATCGTGCAGCGCCGGCTTCCCCAGTCGACGATCGTCAAGAGCCTGAACCACATCGGCTACCAGGACCTGGAAGACGCGCGCCGGCCGGCGGGTTCGCCGGAACGCCGGGCGATCGGCGTGGCCGGCGACAACTCCGACGCGGTGGAGGTCGTCGAGGACTTCATCGATCGCATCGGCTTCGACACGGTCCGGTTGGACAGCTTGACAGCGGGTCGCCTCCTCGAGCCCGGAAGCCCGGTGTTCGGTTCCCTGTTCAGCCGCACCAAGTTCGAGCAGGCTCTTCGAGTCAAAGCCGCGTAGAGATGGTCATGTCCACCCCACCTGGAGACGCGGTGAAGTTCCCGCTCATCTTCGGACTGGACACGTTCGGCGATGTCACCCACGACGCCGACGACCGCCCGCTCTCACATGCCCAGACGATCCGGAACCTGGTCGACGAAGGGGTGCTGGCCGACCAGCTGGGCATCGATTTCTTCGGCATCGGCGAGCATCACACCGACGACTGGCCGCTTTCGGCCGCCGACGTGGTGCTCGCCGCGATCGCCGCGCGCACCAACCGCATCCACGTCGGGTCGGCCGTCACCGTGTTGAGCTCGGATGATCCCGTCCGTGTGTTTCAGCGCTACTCGACACTCAACGCAATCTCGAACGGACGGGCGGAGGTCATCCTCGGACGGGGCTCGAGCATCGATTCATTCCCGCTCTTCGGTTACGACCTGGCCGACTACGAGGAGCTGTTCGAAGAGAAGACCAACCTGTTCGCCGAGCTGCTGAAGGGCGGCCCGGTCACGTGGGAAGGCAACACGCGTGCTGCGCTCCACAACCAGGATGTCGTGCCACACACGGAGTTCGGCCCGTTTCCCGCGTGGATCGGTGTCGGCGGGAGTCCACAATCGGTGGTGCGCGCGGCCCACTACGGGTTCTCGCTCATGCTCGCGATCATCGGCGGATCGCCGGCGCGGTTCGCGCCCTTCTCGCGTCTATTCCTCCAGGCCCTCAAGAGCTTCGGGCGTGCCCCGCTTCCGATCGGGGTACATTCGCCCGGACACGTGGCGGATACTGACGAACAGGCTCGGGAAGAATTCTGGCCGCGCTACCTGCAGGTCATAACGCATGTCGCCGAGACTCGCGGGTTCGCCATTCCGACGAAGGAGTCGTTCATGTACGAGGTCGGCCCACGCGGAGCGCTGTACGTCGGATCTCCTGAGACTGTGGCGCAAAAGATCGCGGCCTACCTTCCCGCCCTCGGCGCGAACCGATTCGACTTGAAATACGGCATGGGGGGCCTGTCGCACGACGTGGTGATGAAGAACATCGAGCTCTATGGGACGCAGGTGATACCCCGCGTCCGGGAACTCCTGGCGTAAAACCAGTCCGATGGACGATGACGAAGTAGCGTCCCCGATCCTCACCCCGCCCGAGATCGCCGCCATCGACGCGCTCGGCAAACGTCGGGCCGTGTCCGGGGGCGACTACCTCTACCGCGAGGGAGACGCAAAGTACGACTTCTACGTCATCGTGTCGGGAGCAGTCGAGATCGTGGTCCAGGCGGACGGCACAGAGCGGCTCGTGGCTCGGTTCGGACCGGGTCAATTCCTGGGCGAGCTGAACCTGCTCTCGGGCCAGCGAGTCTATGTGTCGGCACGCGTCGCGGAGTCGGGTGAGGTGATCGATGTGCCGGCCGCGACGCTGCGCGAGCTGTTCGCCTCCCGGCCCAAGCTCGCCGACACGATCCTCGCCGCGTTCCTCGCCCGGCGCGCGAGGCTGTTGAGAGACGGCACGACGGCCATCCGCCTCGTCGGCTCCAGTTTCTCGCCTGACTCACTCCGGCTGCGCGAGTACCTGGCCCGCAACCGCATTCCGCACGAGTTCATGGACGCCGATCGCGACGCGCGCGTCGAGCGGCTCCTGCGAGATCTCGCCGTGCAGCCGGCAGACCTCCCGGTGGTGATCGCGCCGGGTGTGGTCCTCCGCCACCCAACTCCCGGAGAGCTGGCGTCTTACCTGGGACTGACGCTCGACTCCATCGAGCAGCGTGGTTTCGACCTTGTCGTGATCGGGGGCGGCCCGGCCGGCCTTGCGGCCGGTGTCTATGGCTCCTCGGAGGGCCTGGACACCCTCGTCCTCGAGATGACCGCGGCCGGCGGCCAGGCCGGGGCAAGCTCGCGGATCGAAAACTACCTCGGGTTTCCGACCGGGATCGCCGGCGCCGACCTCGCCCAGAAAGCCGTGGTGCAGGCCGAGAAGTTCGGCGCCAGGCTGACAAGTCCGTGCGCGGCCACGGGCCTGCGCGAGGAAGCCGGGTACCTCGTGGTCGCCCTCTCCGACGGAACCGAGGTGACCGGCCGAGCCTTGATCGTGGCCAGCGGCGCCCGCTACCGCCGCCTGGAAGCCGATCGCCTGGAGGATTTCGAGGGCAACGGCGTGTACTACGCGGCGACGGATATCGAGGCGCGCCTGTGCGCCGCGTCACCGGTGGTCGTCGTGGGTGGCGGCAACTCCGCCGGTCAGGCCGCCCTCTTCCTGGCAGAGGCGGGCAGCAGCGTGTCGATCCTGATCCGCGGCCCGGACCTGGGCAAGAACATGTCGCGATACCTCGTCGACCGGATCCACGCGGACGGCCGGATCTCTGTGCACACGACGACTACGGTCGCCGGTCTCGAGGGCGGCGCGTCGCTCACCGCGGTCCGGGTTCGGTCTGCCGATGGCGATTCGGTGTTGCCGTGCGGCGGCCTCTTCTCGTTCATCGGCGCCGATCCCGCGTCGGGTTGGCTCTCGGGTTGCGCCGCGCTTGACGAGCACGGCTTCGTGCTGACGGACCGATCGCTTGGGGGGGAGCAGCTGGATGCGCGATGGCAGGCGATGGGTCGGCTGCCGCTCCCGTTCGAGACCAGCCAACCGGGATTGTTTGCCGTCGGCGACCTGCGATCCGGCTCGATCAAGCGGGTGGCGGCGGCCGTAGGCGAGGGTTCGGCTGCAGTGCGCTCAGTCCATGAGTACCTCGCGTTCGCGCACTCCGATGGCGCACACCTGGACGGATAGTCTCAATCAGTAGGAGGTTTGGCCATGAGCTTGCCGAACGACGGTGCACCCGTCCGATTCGCGAGTGACATTCAACCGCTGTTTCGCGAAAAGGACCGTCAATCGATGGCAAGGCACTTCGACCTGGCGTCCTACGAAGACGTGAGCGCGCACGCGGATGGCATCCTGGAGCGAGTGCGGGCAGGCACCATGCCGTGTGACGGAGCCTGGCCGGTTCGGCAAGTCGACCTCCTGGAACGCTGGATTCGCGGCGGCAAGCTGCCCTGATTGCGGCTCAATGTGACGGCGCTGAAGGCTTGCCGGCGTTGATCAGTGCCGCGGCGACCAGGGCACCCAGCAGGAGGATCGCGGCTCCCCACGCGGTTGCGACAGAGTAGCCGTGGACGATTGCCTCTACCCTCAACCGCTCATTCGAATTCACCATTAGAGAGGCGGCGGTGGCGCTCGCAGCGATCGTGTTGAGCACCGCGACGCCTAGCGATCCGCCGATCTGCTGAAAGGTGTTCACCGTCGCTGCCGCGACTCCGGCCTCGCGGCGATCGATACCAAGCGTGCCGATGCTGAATGCGGGAACCATCACGCAGCTGGTGCCAATGCCCAGCAGCAGCTCGGCCGGCAGAACCAGGGCAAGGTAGCTGCTGTCGGCCTGGAGCTGGGTGAGCAGCCCCATGCCGGCCGCTGCGACGAGAGCTCCTGGAGCCATGAGATAGCGCGCGGGCAGACGCGGCATGAGCCGAGCCGCGATCAGCCACGAGCCCACCTGCGACGCCAACGTGATCGGGAAAAACGCGATGCCTGCCTGAAGCGGGGTGTAGCGGAGCACCACCTGGAGGTAGTAAGTAAGAAACAGGAACGCGCCGAGCATGCCGGCGATGGTGAGGGCCACGGTGAGATATGCCCCACCGCGGTTGCGATCCAGCACGATGTGCAGCGGGAGCAGTGGGTTGGCTGTACGGGTCTCCCACGCCACGAAAAGGGCGAGCAGAGCCACGCTGGCCGCAATCAGCGTTGCGACCTCGGTCGAGCGCCATCCCTGTGACGCCGCCAGCGTGCACGCGTAGACCAGGGCGACCAGGCCCGCTGCAGCAAGCATCACGCCGAGCACGTCGAACCGGGATTTCGCGGTCATGGGCGGGTCACGCAGGACCAGCCAGCCGCCGATCCCGGCGACGACCGCGATCGGGATGTTCACGTAAAGGCACCAGCGCCAGCTCAGGTACTGGGTCAGGACGCCGCCAAGGAGCATGCCGGCCGCCGCGCCGCTGCCGGCGATCGCGCCGTAGACCGCAAAAGCCTTCGCCCTCTCTTTTGGCTCCCTGAACGTGATCGCGAGCAGGGACAGTGCGGTTGGTGCCAGAAGCGCGCCGAACGCGCCTTGCAGCGCCCGAGCCCCGACGAGGACGGCGAAGTTGGGGGCCGAACCGCCCAGTGCCGAGGCCAGGGCGAACCCGACCAGGCCGGCCAGGAACGTGCGCTTGCGGCCGAAGAAGTCGGCAAAACGGCCGCCGAGAAGGAGCAGGCCGCCAAACGAGAGGGTGTAGGCGGTGATCACCCATGCCCGGTCGGCATCGGATGTGTGCAGGGCGGCCTGGGCGGAGGGGAGGGCGATGCTGACGATGGTGGCGTCGAGCGCAACCATCAGCTGCGCGAGCGACACGAAGGCCAGTGACGTCCAGCGCCGCGGCGATGGTTCGGGCACGGCGGTGCCGGTTGACCGCACCGCTGGCGGGCGATCGGTCGAAAAAGTGGTGGGCGCGCTCATGCGACGTGAGCCTCCCGCTCGCGCGGGCGTGCCTTCGCCAGTGCCATGCCGAGCGCCCCTCCCGCGACGCCTGCGACCAGGATCGCGGCCACCGCGATAACCGCCCCGGGCTTGACGGTCATGAGGAAGATCACACCCAGTGCGATCCCGACCCTCGTCAACCACGAGATCAGGAACAGCGGATTCCGGATTCCAACCAGCAGGCCGCTGGACCGGTCCAGAGCCAGGATGCGGATCCCGTTGACGGCTCCCAGGACCGCGATCACGAGCCAGGACACCAGCGCGACGACGATCCACGCCACCCAGCCCCAGGTCGTGACGGTCATGTACACACCGGGAACCAGGACCCCGAGGGCGGAAAACGGCCCGCCGATCCGGTTCAGCCGCAACATGGCGGCCCCAGCCCGGGCCGACTCTATCGCTGCCGCCTGGCTCAACTGGCGGAGGGCGACTCCCTCGACGGTCAGGGTGACGAAGAGAAGCAGGGCTCCCACGACGTGTACAAACAGGGCGATCGAGTAGAGGTTCATGACCTCCTCCCCTGGGTGGCGATTCCTTTAGTCACCATAGTTTTATAGCACATTAAAGTCTTTAGCCGCCAAGCCTATTCCTGCTAAGCTGATTTCGTGATCACAGAGCCGGGGTTGCGGGAGCGCAAGAAGCAGCAGACCCGGGAGGTGATCGCGGAAGCGGGGCGGCGCCTGTTCGCCGAACGAGGTTTCGACGCCGTCACGGTCGCCGAGGTCGCGCGAGCCGCCAACGTCTCAGAGGTGACCGTCTTCAACTACTTCGCGACCAAGGAAGACCTCTTCTACGGGGGCATGCGATTCTTCGAAGAGAAGCTCCTCGATGCAGTCCGCCAGCGGGCGCCCGGGGAGTCGGTCCTGGATGCTTTTCGCCGCCCTGTGCTCGATGGATTGAAGCGCCTGGGCGGAGACGAAGCGGCCCAGGTGATCGCGACCGCGGGAAACCTGATTTCCGCGAGCCCCGCGCTCGAGGCTCAGGAGCGGGAGATCGTGGCCCGCTACACGCGCTCGCTCGCGGACCAGCTCGCCGAGGAGGCCGGCGCCAAGCCTGGCGATGTCGAGGCCATGGGCGTCGCCAGCGCGCTCATGGGAGTCCAGCGGGCGCTGGTCGGCTACGTGCGAAGCAGCATTCTCGCCGGCCGGCGCGGCCCGAAGCTCGTGGCGGACGCGAGGTCACAGGCGCTGCGAGGGTTTGGGCGCCTCGAGAGAGGCCTCGCGGACTACGGGAGGAAGCCGGCGGGGTAGCTCCGCCGGCTCACCACAACTACCGGGACGGCGAGAATCCAGGTGCTCCAGGCCCCCGGGCCCGGAGCACCTGAAAGTTCAGCAGGGTATCGACGCCATGATTGCGAGAATGCCGAGCGGCCCGCCCAACAGGCTGTCACCTTCAGCCGGTGTCAGGGTCCCCGCCGCGACGTAGGCGTTGACCTCGTTGACGAATGCCTGCAGCTGGTTGCAGGCCGTCGGCTGGTTGGGCTTCGAGAGCAGGCTCGTGATCGCGTGTTCCAGCTTCACGATGAGCGAATGCGCCTGCCCGCGGTTCAACACCCCCAGAGCGTGGAGGTCGTTGATGGTGGCGATCACGTTCGGTATCGCCTGGGCCGGTGTAAGGACCTGCAGGGTAAGCGTGGTCGTGCGAGTGCCGCCGATCGAGACTCTCGAATCCGTACCGGCGAGCGTCAGCGTGTAGGTTCCGGCCGGCGCGCTGGCGGTCGTGATGAACATGGTGGAAGTGAAGCCGCCTGCGCTTCCGCTGGCGGGGATCAAGGTAGCCGTCGCGCCTGACGGCAGACCGGAGGCTGACAGGAAGATGGTGGGCAGCCCGGAGGTCGGGGATCCCACGACGAGCGCTTCCGTGACCGCAAAAGTGTTGGAACCCGTGGTCAAGACCTGGAGGCTGGTCGGGCTTCCGGCGACGGTGAAGTCATAAACGCTGACGACGGTGCTCGCCACATTCGAAACACCGCCGAGTGAATCGGTCGCCGTCACCGCGTAAGTGGTGTTGCCAAGCGACGGCGTGTCGGTGATGGTCTTGGTCGTGGCGAACGGCGCTCCGTTCTTCGTCCAGGCGTATGTGAACGGGGGCATGCCTCCGCTTGCGACCGCGGTGAGTGCAACTGAATCGCCGCTGAGAACGACCCCGGCGGGCGCGCCTGAGATCGACACTGACGCGATGCTGAAGGTGAGCGCCCCGATCGTAATCGGCGGAATCGAAGCGAGGGCCGGCGAGGTCAATGGAACCGGTACGAAGCCGGCGGCAACCCGGGCCGCGACCAGCGGGCCGGCGACCCCTCCGACGGCGTTGCCAATCAAAGTGTCGAGTCCGGCCGTGTGGTAGACAGGCCCCAGGCCCCCCGAGAACAGACCGATCGGAGACGGGTCACTGATGGAGCAGTCGACAAACGGCAGCGCACAGACTCCGAGGGTGACGATGTCGGCTGCAATCTGCACGATGCTCTGGAACTGGCTCGTCCAGTGGAGATCGATCTGCGCGCTCCCGGACGTGCTGACCCAGTGGAGAAGCGGGGTCAAGCTGATGCCGATCGCGCTCGGTGACGACGGCGTCGTCAGCGTGAAGCTCCGCACGGCCCCCGCCGAGTCCCACTCGAGCGGCAGCACCGGGGCTCCGCTGGCGCCCGTGACATTGACCACTGCGGCGGCGCCGCCAAGTCCGGGCAGCGTGCCGGGCGGAGCGGGCGCGAGGGTCAGGGTGGTGCCGAGGCTCGCCGTGATGACCGGAATGCCCGCGACCACCAGAGTGAACGAAGTGCTGGAGCCCGGGATGGCGATTGGAGCGTCGCCGTCCATCGGAGCCGTGAACGAGACCGGGGCTGAAAAGGCATGGAACGGCTTCGCTGTCGCACAGTCGGTGCAGCCGTCGAAGGCGAAGGTCATGTTGCCATTCAGCGCGTAGGTGACGGTAGATCCGCCTGGAGTTGGCGTGTACTTGACCATGACCGGGAGGGGCCCGTTGGGCGTATTCAGCTGGGACGGGTCGTAGGTCAGCGCGACGTCAGTGCCGAGCTTCACCCCCACGTTCATCGTGCCGTGGAAAGCGATCGCACCGTGAAAAAGACAGACCACGACCGTAAGCAGGCAAGGAGGGCTGGCGACGCCGGTGTCGACGTCGACCGGAATGCCCGTCGTGAAGCCGAGGTCCGCGTGCTTGGTGATGGTGACGGGGTCGGCGTTCGCATGGGCGATCGGCACCGAAACCATGCCAAGCCCAAGCTGCAGACAGATGACCACGGGTATGGACAGGACCCTTCTCTTCGCGCGCATCTGATTCTTCTCCAGGGAGCGCGGGCTCCCGTAAGGGTCGGGCGGGGCGCAAGCATTGTGCTCGCCCGCAAGTGGGCCGTCAAGTGGTCTGCGCGCCCCACTTGACAACGGCCCGCCGGCACCGCGGGCAACCCTGGCCGCGATCGTGGCGGTTTCGCCTCCGGGCTCTTAAAAGCCCGGGATCTGGTTCGCGAGGAGAATGGGGACTGCGAAAGGTCCGCCACGGCGGCGGCGAAAGCGAGAGGAGGGTCATGAATCAATTCTTTGATGAGCTCGGCCGGCGTTGGGTGGCCGGCGCTCGACGGCGCGAGGCGACCATCGAAGAGCCTGCGTTGGATGCCAGGGTTGCGCTCGAGCTGCTCGAGCTGGCGCGGGTCGCTGCACACACCCGAGAACGGAGATTCGCCCCCCTCTCGTGCTACATGGCGGGGGTCGCCGCGGAGCGCCTCCGGACGGCCAAGCCCGACCTGGACGATGGGGCGGTGGC
>DATFVI010000087.1:0-42472 GCA_035260405.1 Candidatus Dormiibacterota bacterium | reverse complement strand
CCACAGGGCCAGGAGCTCGTTCTCCATCAATGAGCGCGTCTGTACGTCGAGGGCGCTGAACGGCTCGTCCATGAGCAGGATGCGCGGTCCGTTGATCAGGCTCTGCGCCAGCGCTACGCGCTTGCGCATACCACCCGAGAGCTGATATGGATAGCGGTCCTCGAAACCGCTGAGGCCAACCCTGGAGATCCAGTCGCGCGCCCGCTCTCTGGCGTCGCGATTCGACGCGCCGCTGTAGCGCGGTCCTGCGGCGACGTTCTCCAGCACCGTCTTCCACGGGAAGACCGCATCGGCCTGAAATACGTACCCGATTCCGTCGGCGATGCCGTTGACCGGCTGGCCGAAGACCTCGACCTCGCCTTCGCTGGCCGGCTCGAGGCCTGAGATCAGGGCCAGGGTGGTCGACTTTCCGCAGCCGGTGGGACCGACCACGGCACAGAATTCACCCGGCTCGACCACCATGTCGAGGTCGCGCAGCGCTGTGTAGATTCCGCCGGACGGAGTGAGAAAGCGCTTCGTCACGCGACGAAGCTCGATCGCCGGGCTCATCACCGCTGAGGTTGGATCCCATGTGCGCTCCACACAATCCATCCGGTCGTTGTGGCCGTTTTGGTCGTTTTGGTCACCCGCAGGGTTGAGGCGTGGTAATACGATCAGCGAGGACCATCCCGTGAAAACGCGGCTTCCGCTGGCCTACCAGATCCTGGTTTTCCAGGTTGCCATCATCATGCTGTCGGCATTGATGGGAGCCGCGGCTGCCGTCTGGCAGGCGAGCCGGGAGCTCGACCACCAGTACGAGCAGCGCTCGCTGGCGATCGCCGAATCGGTCGCCTCCAACAGTGCGATCCAGGACGCGCTCCTCAATGGGGATCCCGACGGCCTCATCCAGAAGACGGCGGAGCAGGTCAGGCGGTCGACGGGCGCCACCTTCGTGGTCATCACCAATCGCGAGGGCATCCGGTACTCACACACGAATCCGGCCCTGATCGGCAAGCCCGTGGACGAAAGCCCCCGCACGGTGCTCGAGGGCAACACCTGGGTGGGCGTGCAGCGAGGCACTCTCGGCGTCTCCGCGCGCGGCAAGGCGCCCATCTTTCACGCGGGCGGCGTGATCGGGATGGTGTCCGTCGGCTTCCTGGAGACCGCCGTGTTCAATCAGCTCCTGGCTGAGTTGCCCGGGTTCGCTGTGACGGTGTTGCTCGCCCTCGGCCTTGGCGTCGCGGGCTCGATGCTGCTTGCCTCACGCCTCAAGCGCCAGACGTTCGGGCTCGAGCCGTTTGAGATCGCGGGGCTGCTTGAAGAACGCGAGGCTAGCCTTCAGGGGATACACGAGGGAGCCATTGCCACGGATCGCGACGGAACCATCACCCTCGCCAACGACGAGGCACGCCGGCTGCTGGCCCTGCCCTCGGATTGTGTTGGGCGCAGGCTGTCGCAGGTGCTGCCGCCTGGCCGCCTGCTCAAGTTTCTCTCCGGTGGCCTGAACGATGAAGACGAGGTCCTCCTTGCTGGGGACCGCGTGCTGGTGGCGAGCCGGCGCGCCATTCGCGTCCAGGGCCGCGAGATCGGCCACGTCGCCACTTTGCGCGACTCGACCGAGCTGACGGGCCTTGCCCGCGGGTTCGGAGTTGACAGCCTCACCGATGCCTTGCGGGCCCAGGCGCATGAGTACTCGAACCGCCTGCACACGATCGCGGGTCTGGTCCAGATGGGTCGTGGTGACGAAGCGATGAAGCTCATCGCCCAGACCTCGGGCGTGCATCAGGAGCTCACCGAGGCGCTCCTCGACAGGGTCGGAGACCCGGTTCTAGGCGCGCTGTTGCTGGCGAAGGCCGCCCTCGCGTCCGAGCGGGGAGTCGAGCTGCGAGTGAGCGACAACACGGTCATGACCCGCAGCGCTCTGGACAGTGAGGATTTGATCACCCTCCTCGGCAACCTGATCGACAACGCGCTGGACGCGGCGGCAACCTCGAGCACGGAGCGGTGGGTCAGCGTTTCCGTTACCGAGCAGCAGGACGAGGTCGTGATCAGCGTCCACGACTCTGGTCCGGGCGTGCCGGAAGGCGTCAATGGTCAGATCTTCCAGGAGGGTTTCAGCACAAAGTCCGGCCCTGGTCGTAAGCGCCGCGGGTTCGGCCTAGCGCTTGTCCGCCAGGTGACCCACCGGCACGGGGGTGAGGTCAGCGTGGTCAACTCTGGTGGGGCCCTGTTCACCGTCCGGCTTCCGCTGAAGGTGACCGCGGTCAGATGATCCGCACCCTGGTCGTGGACGACGACTACCGGGTCGCGGACCTCCATTGCGCCTACGTCGAGCGAGTATCCGGCTTCGCGGTCGCAGGGCGAGCCCACACCGGAGCTGAGGCACTCGAGAGCGTCGACCGGCTGAGGCCGGACCTGGTGCTGCTGGACATCTACCTGCCGGACCTGTCCGGCCTGGAGGTGCTGCAGCAGTTGCGCGAAGGCGACCATCCGCCGGTGGACGTGGTCTCGATTACCGCAGCCCGCGAGGTCGAGAGCCTGCGGGCGGCGATGCGAGGCGGCGTCGTCCACTACCTGATCAAGCCATTTCTGTTCGCGACCTTCGAAGAGAAGCTCCTCTCCTACGCCGCGGCCCGCGATCGCATGACGCGAATCGGACAGGCGGAGCAAACGGACGTGGACCGGATCTTCAGCGCGCTGAGGACGCCTCGCAACGAGCCCCTACCGAAAGGTCTGTCCGACGCCACGCTGGAATTGATCGTCCATGCGTTGAGCCAGTCGCAATCCGGACTGGCCGCGACGGCCGTGGCGGACGCGGCCGGCGTCAGCCGCGTAACGGCGCGACGGTACCTGGATCACCTCTGCCAGCTGGGCAAGGTGGAGCTGACCATGCGCTACGGCGGGCCAGGCCGGCCCGAGCACCACTACCGCCTGAGGTCCGCAAGCCCAGCCTCGAGATAGGTAGCCGGCGCGCATTGAGCTCGTGAAGAACACCGCGACCGCGTACCGGCATCGATCTAGGCTAGCTCGTCGACAGGCACTCGACACCGATGGGATGCGAAACGCATGAATGAGGTCTTTGTCCCGGCGCGGATTGAGGTCACGACCTTGGGCGAGGCGTGGATGGCGATCGCGGCGGCGATTCTGGAAGATGGTGTCGCGGGGAGCTGGGAAGGACTGCCGATCGTCGAGGTGTTCCGCGCGACCCTCGACGTGCATTCACCGAAGGTGGACGATCCGATCATCGCCCAGTACGGCGACCCCGAGCGGGTGGCCTGGATGCATGCGAACTTCACCGACCACTCCCGAGTGGCAGACCTCGGGGACGCCGACAGCTATGCGACGCGCCTGTACGACTACGCCCGAACGGGCCGCGACCAGGTCGGCTGGGTGATCGACCGGCTGGCCGCCAACCCATCGGCGCGCGACGCGACGATCACGACCTTCCAGCCACTGACCGACACCAGCTATATCCCGTGCGTCAGTGTGCTCGACTTCTGGCTCGTCGAGGGCGAGCTGCAGCTCGCGGTCTACGCGCACTCCATCGACTTCGGCACCAAGGGCTACGCCAATCTCGTCGAGCTCGCGGCGCTGCAAACTCGAGTGGCCGGCGATCTCGACGCAGCAGTCGGCGCGCTCACGATGACGGTGAAGTCGGCCCACATCTATCAGACCGAGCTCCACCTGATGCGACGCATCGTCGCAGCGAATTAGAGTCAAGCACCCGGCCGATGCAAACAGGAGCTGTCGTTAGAACGCTCACCCCGCCGGAAGTTCCGTAGGCGAGCTCTCGTACTCGTCGTGGCGTCGCCACCACAGGCCGCTCTCGTTGCGACCGAGCGGCGCTCGGTCGAGCCACTGGTACATGCTCCAGAGGCCGTCGATGCCGCGTTCGTAAGCCGAGTAGGTGTGGTACACCACGCCGTCTTCGAGCACGAACGCGCTCACGCCGGGCCCCTCTTTCCGATAGGTCGCCCAGTCAGTTCCGACGGCGGTCGTGATCTTCGCGACGAACGGGTCCTTCTCGCCGCCCTCCGGCAGCCGGAAATCCGCCGTACGGAAGTTGTACTCGGCGGCTCCCGAGTCCCACTCCTCCTTGGTGACCGACGCCTGAAAGTCGTAGTTGAAGTCGGTGTCAAACGATGACGCCCAGGGAAAGGTCCAGCCCATGCGGCGCCTGTACTCCTGCAATTTCGCGAGTGGTGCTCGCGACACGGCGCACAGCGTGACGTCGTGGTTCGCGAGGTGGACGGCGGAGCCGTTGAAACCGTCCGCGATCGCCGAGCATGAGGGGCACCCGGCGGTGTAGTCAGGCCCGAACATGAAGTGGTAGATGAGGAGCTGCGAGCGTCCTCTGAAGAGATCTGCGAGGGACGCCGTCCCTTCGTCGGTCGCGAAGCGGTACTCCTTGTCGATTCGAACGCGCGGCAGCTCCTGGCGCTGCTTCGCAAGCTCATCGCTCCGGCGCGTCAGCGCCTTCTCGGCCTCGAGCAGCTCAAGGCGGGCCGCAAGCCACTCCGCACGTGTTCCGATCTTGTGGTTGGTCATTGTTTCACTCCTTTCAGTGGCTACATGAGTCCGGGAACTGACGAGGGTGCGACGAGAATTCCGATTCCAAAACCGACGATCGCAAGCGCGAGCGGGACATCCAAGGCGGCCTTCGAAGGCAGAAGCTTCTGAGCGAAGACGGCCAAGGCGATCAGCAGCATCCAGGCGACGCTCATGACGCTCAGCGCCACCAGCATCGCCATCAGTCCGATGCTCGACCCCACGCAGTCGAGCCCGTAGTGGAACCCGGTGCGGACACTCTCGCGGCAGCGCCTGCGAAAGCGCTGCTTGAACGGCGTGAGCTCGTATAGACCGGCGGCGATTACAACCACGCCTGCGACAAGCGACCCGTGCGGCCGGTACGCGGCGTACACGACGACGCCGACGAGCGTCCAGACGGCCAGGTACGAAGCTACGAAGAGAGGCACCGCTCGCACGCCGGCCGCATGTGCACGCCTCAAGACTGCCGGAGCGGCGCCCGGCAGCATCATCGCCGCCATCATCGACCCCCACAGCGCGACAAAGAACGCGAACGAGCCAAGCTGGGTAGCGGCGCCCATGTTCATGCCATTCATCTGCCGGACCGCCACGACCCAGGCCGCCGCTGCGAGGCCCATCGTGACGGTCAGAGCGGCTGCGGTCGTGGGAGTCCTGGTTCCGGTCACGACCTCAACTTTGTCGTTCACGAGCATGGGTTCCCCTTCTCAATCCTCGACGAATCGCTTCAGCCGGGCGAGCGCTTCGTCCCAGCGCTTCGAGACGCGCTCGAGATAGGTTCGCGCCGCTTCCATTTCCTGGAGCTCGAGCTCCCAGATGCGCTCGCGGCCACGGCGCACATCCGAGACGAGCCCGGCCGAGGCGAGCACGTCCAGGTGCTTGGTGATCGCCTGTCGCGTCACGGCGGATCCCGTGGTCAGGCGGGCGATCGAGAGAGGGCCCTCGGCGCTCAGCCGGGCCACCAGCGCCAGCCGGGTTTCGTCACCAAGCGCCGCAAACACCGGCGCGGCGCGGGAAACTCCGCGCCAGCCGGCGCTATGAAGCGACATATCGCGCGATGTTCTCGAGCTGCTCAGCCCATCCCACGGTGTTCATGCGGAATGCTTCAGCACGCCTGCCTACCGGGATGCGGTCGAAGCCTGACTCGACCACGGTGAGCAGGGTGCCTCCCGCGACTTCCTCGAGTTGGAATTCGACCAGGGTGGTCGGCTCGCTCGAGTGGTCCACGTCGGCGTGCGCCGGGTAGGGATGCCAGCGGTAAGACAGCCGGCTCTCGGGATCCATCCGCTCGACGGCCATCTCGATGGTTACACGCTCATGGTCGGACATCGCGACGATGCCCGAGACAGTCGAGCCCGGTGTGAACGAACCCTGGAGCTTCATTCCGAACCACGCGCCGAACTCGTCAGCGTTGGTGAGTGCGCGCCAGACACGCGAGCGGGGTGCCCGGAGGACGATCTCTTTCTCTATGCGGTCGGTGCTGTTATGCAACTTCATGGTTGCATCTTAGACCGCCTGCCAGAGAAATGCAACCTGCTAATTGCATGTCCCCCCCATCCTTAGGCTGTCCAGAGGGGATGTCGAAAAGGCCGCCGGTCGTTCGATGAGTGGGTGAGGCCTCGAAGCCCAAGCACCGAAATTGTAATAAGAGGAGACAGAGATGCGAGTTTTGATCATGGCCAAAGAAGGCAACCAGGGCGAGGCGGCGGCTCCACCAACCCCGGAAGCCATGGCCGAATATCTGAAGTTCGACCAGGAGCTGGTCAAGGCGGGAGTGGTACTCGAGTCTGGCCGCCTCCACCCGAGTTCCCTGGGCAAGCGCGTGCGGTTCGACGGCAAGAAGCGCACCGTCATCGATGGGCCGTTCGCGGAGTCCAAGGAGCTCGTGGCCGGGTACTGGCTGTGGCAGGTGCGCTCGATCGACGAGGCCCTCGAGTGGCTCAAGCGCGCACCCTACGACGGCGGGACCTTCGAGGTCCGCGAGGTCGTCGAGTTCGAGGGCATGTGAAGGAGCGCTCGCCATAAGTCCGCGAAAAGGAGATGCCACCGCCCACCCGGGTCGCCGCGACAACGCGGGCGCCGAAGCGCATCGCGCGATCGATGCCATCTGGCGGATCGAGTCGGCCCGGCTGATCGCCGGGCTGGCCCGCGTCGTGGGCGACATCGGGACGGCTGAGGAGCTCGCGCAGGATGCCCTCGTCGCCGCGCTCGAGCAGTGGCCGTCGGAGGGCGTGCCGGAGCGGCCCGGAGCCTGGCTCATGGGCACCGCGAAGCACCGAGCCATCGACGCGATCCGGCGCCGCAAGACGCTCGAGCGCAAGCACGAGCTGATCGGACAGGCTGTCGAGCCGGCCCAGGAAGGCCTGGACCCAGAGCTCGACGAGGAGGTCGGCGACGATCTCCTCGGCCTGATCTTCATGGCCTGCCATCCGGTTCTCGCGATGGACGCTCGGGTCGCGCTCACCCTGCGCGTCCTCGGCGGGCTGACGACCGAGGAGATCGCGCGAGGCTTCCTGGTCCCCGTAGCGACCATCGCGCAGCGGATCGTCCGGGCGAAACGGACACTGGCCGAGACGCGCGTCCGGTTCGAGCTCCCCGGCGGCGCCGAGCGCCTTGCGCGCCTGGCGTCCGTCCTCGAGGTGATCTATCTGATCTTCAACGAGGGGTATTCCGCTACCGCGGGCAGCGACTGGGTTCGACCCGCGCTGTGCGACGAGGCGCTCCGCCTGGGCCGCATCCTGGCCGCGCTGACCCCTGACGAGCCCGAGGTCCACGGCCTCGTCGCCCTGATGGAGATTCAAGCCTCACGCCTGGGCGCGCGTGTCGGACCTTCCGGCGAGCCCGTCCTCCTGCTCGATCAAGACCGAGCGCGTTGGGATCGCCTGCTCATCCGTCGCGGCCTGGCCGAGCTCGAACGCGCCGAGGCGCTCGGAGGTGCTCTGGGTCCCTACGCGCTGCAGGCGGCGATTGCCGCATGCCACGCTCGAGCGAAGACCGCGGCGGAGACGGACTGGTCGCGGATCGTGGCGCTGTACGACGCGGTCGCCCAGCTCGCCCCTTCGCCGGTCGTCGAGCTCAACCGGGCGGTCGCCGTGGGGATGGCGTTCGGCCCGGCAGCCGGCCTCGAACTTGTCGACGCGCTTGTCTCCGAGCCCTCGCTCGAGTCCTATCACCTGCTGCCGGCGGTGCGTGGAGACCTCCTCCGAAAGCTCGGCCGGTTCGATGAGGCGCGCGCCGAGTTTGAGCGCAGCGCTTCGCTGACGGAGAACGTGCCGGAGCGCCAGCTCCTCCTGAGGCGAGCAGCGGAGTGTGCGGCGGAGCGCATGGTGGGCTAGGGCCACCCCAGGCGGGTGGTTGGCTAGCGCGCCGCTTCAGTCGTTCGCCGCATACGACCACGCATCAATCTTGGAATCACCACTGTCGGGACGAAGGTCAGGAAGGCGCCCACGGTCAGGACTCCAAGAATGGTCCCTGTCCAAAAATCGGAGGCGGAAATGTGACCGGCCAGGAAGCCGTACCTCACGAAGAAGTAGGCCATGATCCAGTACAGGACGCTGGTCACAAGCCCGGGGGACAGATTCCTCTGCCTGATGGTCCAGAAGAGGTGCAGCGTGATGCCATGGAGGGCAAACCCCGAGACCCAGATCAGCACCAGGATGACCCAGTGACCGCCGAACAGATCGGCAAGCAGGTTGCTTACGGTGATGCCCAGTACCGCGCCGCTGTTGAACCAGAAGTTCATCCGCCCGGTGTAGGTCGGCCAGAAGCTTGTCTTGATCCACAGGATGAAGCCCCCATTCATGGTGGTCTCGTCGACGAGGTGGATCACGTAGGACGCGAGGAAGGCCCACAGAAGAATGTCGAGGCTCATGGCTCAGCTCGCCATCTTGGGAGACCGGCATCGGTTTGAAGCATGCTGGCCATCACACTCGCGGCCGCCTGCGCTCCAGCAGCGGCTCGAAGGCGAGCATCAAGGCGGCCAGGAACGTGGCCATCAGCAGAATCTCTGGACGCAGACTGGCGAGCGCCGCCCAAAGGACTCCCGCCACCATGACGTAGGGCCGCAGCGCGGTCGCGGGCCCCAGCACCGTGACGCTCGTGGCGACCCTGAGGTCGGTCGAGGGCACCGCGCGCAGGGCAAGCATTACCAGCACCACGACGGCGTAAGGCACGTAGACCTGCAGCATCCGCTGGCACATCCCGACCAGCTCGAGCGTCAGCCGGCCCGAATCGGCCGCCACCAGCAACAGGAGGACGGCCACGAACACCGCCACCCCGATCGCGGGCTGCACCAAGAGCGCCCCCCGAAGGATGGAGCGCCAGTAGTACGAGCCTTTGTCGACCAGCGCCGAGCGCCCCGACGCTACGCGATAGCCGACCAATGCTCCGTCCACGGTGGCGAGCGCGTAGAGCAGCAGCGCGCTCAGCATCGGCCTTCACGAATTGGGCGCCGCGCGACCAGGATATGGAATGCGGCCAGCGCGCGGTCGTCGCGCATGGACACATCGAATCCGGGAAGCCCCCGGCGCGCGGCTCGGAGGAGGGTCTCCGGTGGATAGGCGCGAAGTGCGGAGACGACTCCGTCGTGGCGTGACAGCGGATGGCGCATGCGGAGCTGGTGGAACACCCACGAACCCAGCCAGGCCAGGCGCGAAGGCCTGAAGTCGAAATGGACGGCGGCCTGGCCATCGCGCTGCCGCTCGAAGAACCCTGCCAACTTCTCGAGCTCGATATGGTGGAGGACCCCGGTCGAGATGTAAACGTCGGCCCCCTCGTCGCGGCGGAGGGCGTCGCCGTGCTCAAACCGAGTGTCGAGCCCTTCCTCCGCGGCCAGGCGCGCTGCTTCCTCGACCAGGTCGCGATTGAAGTCCACGCCGATCAGCTCCACGTCTTGTCCCAAGGCTCCAAATTTCGCGAGCCAGCGCAGGACGTAGCCGGTGCCGCAGCCGACGTCCACCACGCGAACCGGCCGCGGGACAGAGCCCCGCATGGACGCCACTAGCGGCGCGAGGATCGCGCGCATCCGCTGGCCGTGCTGGAACTCCTCCGCCAGCCGCTGGATCTCGCAGTGGACCTCCACGAGGAGGTGCTTTACGAAGTCCTCGTCCAGGTGGCCTGCTCTCTCAGGCAGGCGCTGGACGATGCGCGCGGCGCTCAGGTCGCCGGCTGCGACCAGCGCGGCCACCACCTCGCTCTTCGATACCGGCAGTGGTTCGAGCGTTGCCGAGTCGAAGCGAACGATGAGGTCGCTGATCTCGAGCGGGCGTGCCACGCTGGCGCGATGTTAGGCGCCCAGGCGAGCGATCGGATCGGGAGCCCCTGTGCTAAAAGTGGTCGGTGCTTGCCGCCGTCTATCACGGAAGACGCGACATTCGGGTGCAGCAGTGGCCGTCCACGCCGAAGCCACCCGCGGGCTGGGTCACCGTTGCGATCACCTACTGCGGTATCTGCGGCACGGACATCGACGAGTACCTTCACGGGCCGATCGTCATCCCGACCTCACCCCATCCCCTCACGGGCGCCAGGGTTCCCCTCGTCCTCGGACATGAGGGTGCTGGGGTCGTCGTCGCGGCGGGTGACGGGGCGGGCATCGACCCCGGCGCTCGCGTGGGTCTCGAGAACAGTGTCGGCTGCGGGCACTGCCCCGCCTGTCTCTCCGGGAACCGTCAGCTCTGCCCCCAGCTGGCGGTGATGGGCTTGATGATCGACGGCGCGCTTGCGGAGACGGTGAATGTCCCGGCATACATGTGCGCCCAGCTGCCGGCCGCCCTTCCGGATGAAGCCGGCGCCCTGGCTGAATCGCTTTCCGTAGCGGTGCGGGCCGTGCGCCGGGCCGGCAGAGTCGAGGGCATCGACGTGCATGTGCTTGGGGCAGGCACCATCGGGTTGATGGCGGCGCAGGTCGCTCGTTCGGCCGGTGCGCGTTCGGTCACCCTGCGTGACCCGTCGGCAGCGAGGTTGGGTCGCGCCGCGGCGATGCGGTTCGAGGTTGCGCCACCCGGCCCAGACGGAGGACGGGTTCCAGTCGTCTTCGAATGCACAGGCACCGCGGCGGGCTTTCGCGATGCGCTGTCCGCCACAGCGAAGAGCGGGACGACGGTCGTGCTGGGCGTGCACGACTGGCCCCGCGAGATCGACCTCGTCGCCATGCTGCTCGACGAGCGAGTGGTCCTGGCTTCTCTATCGCATTCGATGAACGACGACTACGTCCCGGCGATCGAGCTCCTGCGCACCGGCAAGGTCGACTTTGAATCGCTGATCACCGACCGCGTTCCGCTGCAGCACGCGGTCGATCGAGGCCTCGAGCCGCTGGTCGCCGATCCCGAGAGCCACCTCAAAGTCCTCATCGACTGCCGGCGGTAACCCGCTTTCGAGTCGCCTTTGGCTTTCCCACGCGGGAGAGAACGGCCTCGCGTCTGCCGGATTTAGCCGACCTGAGGATGGCGTCGCACACCTCGGCGGTCCGATAGCCGTCCTCGAACGTTGCCCCATGCGGGCCAATCCGCCTGTTCTTGGCGATGCACTCGATGAAGTGGTGCAGCTCGTGCACCATCGTGTGCTCCCAACCGATCATGTGGCCGTGCGGCCACCACCACTGCCAGAACGGGTGGTTTGCCTCTGACACGAGGACGGTTCGGAAACCCTGGGCGTCGGCTCCCGGACGCGAGCCCGGCAGGTGAACCTGCAGCTCGTTCAACCGCTCGAGGTCGAACCCGATCGAACCTTTCGAGCCGTTGATCTCAAACGACATCCCGTTCTTGCGGCCCAGGGCAAATCGCGAGGCCTCGATGGTGCCGACGGCCCCTCCCTCGAACTCAACCACGGACTCGAACGCGTCGTCGACATCGACCTTGCCGCCCGGACGGTTCTTGATGAACGTCCTCGTCGCACCGCTCACCGCCGCGATGTCGCCGACCAGGTAGCGGGCGAGGTCGATCACGTGCGCGCCCAGGTCGCCGAGCGCGCCGGAGCCGGCGACCTTGCGGTCGAATCTCCAGACCATCGGAAACTGGGGATCGACGATCCATTCCTGGAGGTAGCGGGCGCGGAAGTGGTAGATCTCGCCCAGCTCTCCGGCCTCGAGCATCTCACGGGCGAGGCGCACGGCCGGCACGAAGCGGTAGTTGAACGCGCACATGTGCTTGACGCCGGTCTTGTCCACGCGCTGCCAGATGTCATAGCTCTCGTCGGCGGTCCGGCCGAGGGGTTTCTCGCAGATCACGTGCTTGCCTGCGTCCGCGGCGGCGATGGTGGGCGCCGCGTGCAGGTTGTTCGGCGCGCCGTTGTCGAAGAGCTGGATCCGATCGTCTCGGACGAGCCGCTTCCAGTCCGTGGTGTAGCTCTCGTAGCCGTAGCGCCGCGCCGCCTCGGCCACGGCCGTCTCATCCCGGCCGCAGATCGCCACGAGCCTGGGCATCATCGGCGGCGGCCACGTCATGTACTGGATCTTCCGGTAGGCGTTGGAGTGAGCCTTGCCCATGAAGGCGTAGCCCAGCATGCCGACGCCGATGTCCTTGATCTTCTTGCCGCCCGCCGCGGCGCCCATCGTGACGAACCCGACCTGCTTCTGCTTACCCATCGCGTCTACTCCTTCTTGAATGCGGCGTCGAAAGCGACGTTGGAAGGAGAGAAATCGGTCCGCTTCACCAAAGCCAGCGCATCCGGCGCGCCCCAGTCGCGGTCCATGCCCGAGTCCTCCCACTCGATCGAGAGCGGGCCTTCGTAACCAATCCGGTTGAGGGCCCGGAACAGGGACTCGAAGTCGACGTCGCCGTGACCGGGCGATACGAACGTCCAGCCCCGATCCGGCTCCCCGAAGTCGATGTGCGAGCCGAGGATCGAACGGCGCCCGTCGAGCGTTCTCTTGGAGTCCTTGACGTGAACGTGGTAGATGCGATCCGCGAACTCCTGCACATAAGCCGCCGAGTCGAGGAACTGGTGGGCAAAGTGGCTGGGGTCGAAGTTGATTCCGAAACCAGGCCGGCGTCCGATCGCGTCGAGCGTCTTGCGCGTGGTCACGAAGTCGTAAGCGATCTCCGTCGGGTGCACCTCGAGGCCGAAGCGGACGCCCTCCGCATCGAAGACGTCGATGATCGGGTTCCAGCGCGTGGCAAAGTCGGCATAGCCCCGCTCGACTTCGGCCCAGTCGTTGGGCGGAAACGAATACAGCATGTGCCAGTTCGCCGAGCCCGTGAAACCGTTCACCTGCTTTACGCCGAGCTTGGCGGCGGCCCGCGCCGTGTCCATCATTTTGTTGGCCGCGCGCTGCCGCACGCCCTCCGGTTCGCCGTCGCCCCAAACGTCAGGGGGCAGGATGGTTTTGTGGCGGCTGTCGATCGGGTCGCAAACCGCCTGCCCGACCAGGTGGTTCGAGATGGCCCAGCAGTTGAGACCGTGGCGCTCGAGGATCTCCCAACGTCCCTTGACGTAACCGGGATCCGCCAGCGCCTTGTCGACTTCGAAGTGGTCGCCCCAGCATGCAAGCTCGAGGCCGTCGAAGCCCCAATTGGCCGCCCTGGCGGCCACCGCGTCGAGGGTGAGGTCGGCCCACTGGCCGGTGAAGAGGGTCACAGGACGTCCCACGGGCACACCTCCTTGCGTGCTGTTATCTGACGGCGATTGGGTTGGGCTGCGCTACGACCACGTTGACTCCAGCGCCCCTGTACTCAGCCAGCACCTCGGGCGCGATTCCGTCGTCGGTGATGATTTCCTCGGGCTCCTGCGCGGTGAAGATCGTGAGCAATGAGTCCCGGCCGAATTTGGTCGAATCGATGAGGGCCAGCGTCCGCTGCGAGACGGCGCGCGCCGCCCTCAGCGTGCCCGCGAGGGACTGACGCGTCGTCGTCAGCCCGCGCTCGAGGCTCAGACCGGCGGAGGAGATGAAAGCCGTCTGAAAGTGCAGGCGGCTCAAGAAGTCCTCGGTCCAGCCGCCGCTGATCAGGCGCATGACCTGGTCCACCTCTCCAGGCGTCACGACCAGGTGGATCGTGCCTTCGTGCAGCTCATAGGCGATGGCGGGTGAGTTGGTGACGATCGTCAGTGTCTTTGGCGGGTGCCGCTCGAGCTGGCGGGCCAGCGCCAGTGAGCTCGTCGAGTGATCGACGAAGATGGTCGAACCGTCAGCGATCTCGCGCAGCGCATGTGCCGCAATCACGTACTTGCCCGCGGGGTTCTGCCGAACTCGCTTCATGAAATCCGTCTCGACCCCACGCGTGTCGCCTTCGATCGCACGCGCTCCGCCGCGGATGCGCGTGATCAAGCCCTCGGTGGCGAGCACCTCGAGGTCGCGGTGTACGGTGACGGGCGAGATCGAATGCTCGCGGGCGAGCTGGCTGATCGACGCACCACCGTTGCGGCGGACGTGCGCGAGGATCTGGATGCGTCGCAGCTCTGGAGGCGGCTGGTCGGTCATTCGCGAGGCATCGCTCAAACCCGGTCCATGTAGGCCCGGTTCTTGATCTCGAACTCGAGCGGCCGAAACGCGTCGATCGCCTGCACGAGGTGTCGGGCGAACCGGTTCAACGCTTCATCGCCCTTTTCCGAGGTGGCGCGAAACGGGTTGCCGATCACGCCGGTCTCGGTGAACTCTCCGTGGTCCATTGGAAAGTTGAAGTACTGGTAGCCGCCGAATTCGATGTCAGGCGCACCATCCGCCTTGTCGAAGCCCTTCGGCAACCAGGCGGGGGCATGTGCGCGCGTATCCACCGCTCTGTCCATGTGCACGAGACCGGCGTCGTGAGCCATGACCTGCGACGTCTCGAGCTCGCTGGCGTGCCATCCAGGCGTCTCGGCCGGCGGGTTCTCGAGCACATCTTTCAGCATGCCGATGTAGCGCTCGGCATACGGCTTGTACAGCGCCACCATCGCTCCCGTCTCGTAGCGGATTCGACGCAGCACGGGGTCGATCACCTTCACGTTGGAGCCGTGCCCGTTGACGAATATCAGCTTGTTCCATCCGTGATGGATCAGGCTGCGCGCGATGTCATAGAGGACATCGTTGAGGGTCGATGCGCGAAGCGTGATGGTGCCAGTGCCGGTGCCAGGTTCGCGCAGGTGCTGCGGAGAGTAGCCTGCCCACAACGGTGGGGCGTACGGCACGTCCGCCAGCTCTGCCGCACGCTTGCTCACCTCGAGCGCCGTGATTGTGTCCGTGCCCAGGGGCAGATGCGGGCCGTGCTGCTCGAGGCTGCCGATCGGCACCAGGACGATGTCCGAGCGCGCCAGGAACCACTGCAAATCGGGGGGCGCGAGGTCGAACAGGTTGTGCGACCGAGGCCGCGCTGACTGCGGTTCAGGCATGAGCGTGCTCCTTTGTGATCGTGAGGTAGCGGTCCGCGACGACGCCGGCGAAAGCCGCATCGTTGACGGTGGAATCTACTCGCTCGAAGGTGATGCCCGGGCGGAGGCTCGCCTCGAGGGCGCTGAGGAAGGCTGCGTCCGCCTCCGGGTACCAGAGCGCGCCGCCCTCTGTATCCGACAGCGAGAAACCACGAGACGGCGCCACCACAGAGACGGGACCGCGCGCGCCGTTGAGGCGCTTGGCGACGATCCGTCCCAGCTCTGCCATCTCGTCCGGTTCGAGCCGAACCAGCGTGGCCACGGGGTTGTGGTAGTAGCTGCGCCTTCGCCGGTATTTCTCCGGAAGGGTGTCGGGAGCTCCCTGGTTGAAGAAATCCACGCAGCCGGGCACCACCACCTGGGGCAGCCCCACCTCGCCCACCACGGTGAGCCGTTCAGGCCCGGTAGCGTGGATGCCGTCCATCAGAGAGTTGGCCAGCTCGGACAGCGTGTAGTCCACGACGCCGGCAATGGCGCCTTGCCTGGCCAGCGCCTCCATGGCCGGTCCGCCCACTCCGTTGGCGTGGAAGATCACGGTCTGCCAGCCGGCCCGCTCGAGCGCGTCCCGAAGGTGCATGACCCCTGGTGTCGTCTGGCCCAGCATGGTCACGCCCACGCTGCGAGCGCCGAGGCCGGCCGGGGGCCGCCCGGCGCGTACGGCCATTCCGATCACGGCCGCCGCGGCATTGTCGAACACTGAGACAGCGATCGGGTTAAGCCCGAGTATGTCCACCACCGAATGCATCACCAGCACGTCGCTCGAGCCCACAAACGGTCCAAACGGACGGCGGCCGGATGCGCTCGGCGAGACGATGAGCTTCGGCACCCCGAGCGGCAGAGCCTGCATGGCATAGGCCCCTAGCAGGGCCCCTTCCGCCCCTCCCAGGCAAAGAGCGGCTTGCAACCGGCCCTCGGAATGCAGCCGTACGCAGACGGCTCTCACTCCATCTCGCATCATCTCGACTGCGTGGCCCCGGCTGCCCGCTTCGCGAATTTCCTCCAGCCGGTGGCCGGCCGCCGCGGCCACCTGCTCTCGAGTCACGTCGGCGACGGCGCCGGACGCCGACCCGAGAATCCCCGAGTCGATCACGATCGGCTCGCCACCCAGGGCGCGTATCCGGTTGCGCACGTATTCAATCTCGGCGCCCTTGGTGTCCAGGGTGCCGATCAATGCGATGCGCGGGGCGGCGGACGACCCGACGAAATCTTCGATTTCGGGTGGACCCCTGTGAGAGCTCACGTGTGACGCGTTCGGTTCAGGCCTTGGCGGGCTGCACTTGCTTGTCGCTGGCGCGCAGGTGGCTGGCCGAGTCCTTGACATACTGGTCGTAGTACTGCTCCGGGACAGCGCCGGTGCCGTGGTCACGGAGGAACTTGATCAAGCCCTCGGAGGCGTCGGCCTCCGTGGCGTCTCCGATCTCTTTACGCGTCGAACGCGGGGTGCGGTCCACAGGCACGACGAACTCGACTGTCAGATAGTCGCTGTAACCGGCGGCGTGCACGGCGTCCACCGCGCGCTTCCAATCGATTGAACCCTCGCCGGGAGGCATCCGGTTGTTGTCGGCGACGTGGACGTCGTACAGCTTGCCCGCATCGCCTGTCGTCTTCAGGGCCTTGACCCAGTCGTCCTCTTCGATGTTCATGTGGAAGAAGTCCAGGCACACGCCGCAGTTGCCGCCGACCTGGTGGGCGAGCTCCAGGGCCTGGTCGTGGCGGTTGATGAAGTAGGTCTCGAAGCGATTGAGCGGCTCGATGGCGATCTTCACGCCCACCTTCTCGGCATGCTCCTGACATTCCTTGATGCCGTCGACCGCCCATTTCCACTCCTGCTCGACAGAGGCCATCGGCGCGGTCTTGCCGACGGTCGAGGGGATCAGGGTCACGATCTTCCCGCCCAGCTTCGAAGCCAAAGTCAGGCAGTCCTTGGCGTATTGAATGGAGCCGAGCCTGACGTAGTGGTCCTCGTGGATCAGGTCTCGGCCGTTGACCATGAGGGTGACCGAGCCCCAGCACTTGAGGTTGTGCTTCGCGAGAAGCTCCTTGACCTCGCCGGCGTCATACGTGGCCGGCTCCCCAGAGATCTCGATGCCGTCGTAGCCGAAGCGCGCCAGCCGCGCGAGCGTCGTCTCGATCGGTTCCGGCCGCATCCAGTTATGCATCGCCAACTTCAGTGCCATCGCGCCCTCCATACAAACATCCCAATCGGACTCTGCATCTAGAGTCCGAGCTTTCCCGGATTCATCACCCCGTTGGGGTCGAGCGCCGTCTTGATTCGCCGCAGCACATCAAGGCCCGCGCCGTGCTGCGCCGGCATATAGGGCGCGAGTTTGAGGCCCACACCGTGATGGTCGTTGATGACCGCACCGGCGCCGAGCGCGGCAGTCACGCCGTCCTTCCAGATGCGGTCGTGCAGCGTGACCGCGTCGGGCCCGCCGTCGGGCAGGACGAAGCGCGCGTAGATCATGGCCCCCCACGGATACCAGTGGCTCAGGTGCGACCGCAGCTTGAGCCCACGCGCGGCATACGGCTTCGCGACCGCCTCCTGCAGCGCGTGGTAGGTGGGCAGCAAGCGGTCGTATGTGGCCACCACGTCGATCGTGCCCCAGACCGCGGGCAGCTCGGGCGCATGAGGCGGGGAGTAAAAGTCGTAGCGATGGTTCCACCAGACTTCGCCCAGGCTGCCATCGAGCACCTCACCCTTGTGGGCTCGCACGTGCCTTAGCATCGACGCGCGCTCGGCCGCGACCACGCCGGCATCCCCTTCGAAACAGATCACTGTGGCCACCCCGGGCAGCTCGCTGCCCACGACCGGGCTGAGCGTGATGCGCGTCGCGACCTCGTCGTAAAGACGCACCACCGAAGGACGCAGCCCGGACTGCAGGCTCGTGCGGACGGCTTCGATGCCGTCGGCGACCGTCGGGAACGACACCACCTCGAAGTGCCGCGCGGCCGGCAACGGCGCGATCTGCAAGCGCACGCGCGTGATCACGCCAAGGCTGCCTTCCGAGCCGATGAAAAGCGGCGCAATGTCGGGACCTACGGCGTGCCGTGGCACAGGCAGCGTGTCCACGATCTCGCCCGTGGGCATGACCAGGCGAAGCGACACCACGAGGTCTTCGATCTTTCCGTACCTGGTCGACAGCACCCCGGAGCCGCGCGCCGCGACGTATCCGCCGACCGTCGCAAATTCGGCGGAAGCGGGATAGTGGGGGAGCATCAAACCCTTCTGATTGAGCTCGGACTCGAGCCGCTTCCCATTCACACCCGCCTCCGCCGTCACCGTCATGGAGTGCTCGTCGACCTCGACGATGCGGTCCATGCCGGTCAGGTCGACGACTATGCCGCCGCGAGTGGGAATTGATGCACCCTGAGTCCCGGAGCCGCCGCCCCACGGCACGACAGGTACCTGGTGGTGGTTGGCGAGGCGCACCACCGCGGCCACCTCCTCGTCGCTGTGAGGCCTGACGACCACGTCGGGTCTGCCCAGCGGCGCGCCGGCCGCGCGGGCCGCCAACGCCTTCCAGTACGTGTCCGCCACGTACCGGTCGAGGTCTTCAGGCTCGGTCGAGACGCGGCCCGCCGGCACCGCCTGCCGCAGGTCCGCAAGGAGCTTCGAATCGGCTCCGGCCGATATGTTCGAGCTTCCAGGATATTTCACGAAACCCACCACCTAGCTGCAGAAGCCTTCACAAATCGTGGCGCCAAGCCTAAGCGTGCTTGCACTTCCTGTCAACGGAAGTTGAAGGATTGCGCCTTCAGGCTCGCACCAGGCCGGCCGTTTTTCCCGGCGCCACCTCGCGGAAATCGGGCAGCCCTCGCAGCGCTTCCTCGGCACCCGACGGCCCGTAGACGGCGATGAGGGAGAGGGGCTCCCAGCCCGTGTTGAGCGTCGAGTGGAAGGCGCCGGTGGAGATGAAGACGGCCTGGCCCGCCGCGACCGCGAAAGGCTTGCCGTCGTCCACCATCTGCTCGCCATGGCCGGCGAGTATGTATAGGATCTCGTCCGCGTCCGGATGGTTGTGGCGAGTGTGTCCCTTGCCGGGCAGAAGCACCACGTGCAGCATGCTCATCGCGGAGTTGTCGGTGTTCGCTTTTGCGACGAGCGGCTTGATGAGGCCCCAATCAAAGGTCTGGGTCGGGATCGAATTCGGGTCGACCAGTTTCGACGGCATCTGTTCCTCCTTACTGATGGGAGCCGGCTGGCTCAGTGCTGGTTCCGCGCTTCAGGGTCTTGAAGCGTCGCACCGTCTCCGTGATCGCCACCTCTGTGGGCAATCGCTCCATGCTGGACGCCCCGAAGAAGCCGACCACGCCATGTGTCCGCTCGAGCACGTAAGCCGCGTCCGAAGGCTCCGCGATCGGTCCGCCGTGGCAGAGCACGATCACATTCGGGTTGATCGCCGCCGCCGCGTCCCGTATCGCCTGGATGAGGGGTAGGCAGTCGTCCAGGGTCTTCGCCGTGTGCGCGCCGATCGAGCCCTTGGTCGTCAGGCCCATGTGCGGAACGAGCACGTCCGCGCCCACGCGGGTCATGGCCTCCGCCGATGGCACATCGAAGACGTACGGAGCTGTGACCATGCCGCGGCCGGAGGCAAGGCGGATCATCTCCACCTCGAGGTCGTAGCCCATGCCCGTCTCCTCGAGGTTGGCCCGAAAGGTCCCGTCGAAGAGTCCGACTGTAGGGAAGTTCTGGACTCCGGCGAAGCCCGCCGCCTCGATGTCGCGCAGGAAGTTGTCCATCAGCCGGAACGGGTCGGTTCCGCACACGCCCGCCAGGACCGGCGTGTGATCGACCACCGGCAGCACCTCGCCGGCCATCTCCATGACGATCGCGTTGGCGTCGCCGTACGGCAGGAGGCCGGCGAGCGAGCCGCGTCCGGCCATCCGGTAGCGGCCCGAGTTATAGATGATGATGAGGTCCGCGCCACCCGCTTCCGCGCACTTGGCGGAGAGGCCGGTGCCCGCGCCGGCGCCGATCAGCACTCCGCCCGATTCCACCGTGGCGCGCAGGCGGCGCCTGGCTTCGTCGGCCTTCATCGCCGTGCCACCAGGAACTCGTCGAGCCGAGCCGCCATCGCCTGGGCGAACTCGGGGTCGTTGATGTGCGCGTCGACCTCGTGCATCTCGACGTTCGCGCTCATGTGCTCTCGCAGCGCGCTGAACAGCGCCTCGTCGGCTGCGGCGTCGTAGAACGGTCCGCCTTCGCCGGAGATTGCCGAGACCCCGCGCAGCGGGATGAAGAAAGCCACCGGTCCGCGCGCGGCGGACAGCTTTTGCGCGATCTGGCGCCCAAGCTCAGCATTCTCTTCCGGCGTCGTCCGCATGAGCGTGACCGAAGGATTGTGGATGTAAAGGTTGCGCGACTCGAACCGCGGCGGCACCGTGTCGCGCGCTCCGAAGTTCACCATGTCCAGGGCGCCGACCGACACCACCTCGGGAACGCCCATCTTGCCCGCCATCTCGAGGCGATGTGGCCCGGCCGAAAGCACCCCGCCCACCAGCTCGTCAGCCAGCTCGGTGGTGGTGAGGTCGAGCACTCCGATCACATAGCCCGATTCGACCAGCGCTTCCATCGCACGACCGCCCGTGCCGGTCGCGTGGAACGTCAGCACCTCATATCCGCGGCGCTCGAGCTCCTCCCGGGCCGCGGTCACCGCTGGAGTGGTGACGCCGAACATGGTGGCGGCAACCAAGGGGCGTTGTTCGCCCAGCTCGACCGGCGGCGCGCTGACCATCCCGGCCATGGCGGCTGCCGCGTTGGCCAGGATGCGCCCGGAGATGGAGTTGATCCCGGCCACGTCGGTCACCGATGCCATGAGGGCGATGTCGCTTGCGCCGATGTAGTCGCGAGTGTCGCCGGCGGCCATGGTCGACACCATCAGCTTTGGAACACCGACCGGCAGGGCGCGCATGGCCATGGTGGCGATCGCGGTGTTCCCCGATCCGCCGGCGGCGAGCACGCCATCGCAGCGACCCTCGTCGTAAAGCTTCCGCACGACGATGGCGGCGGCACTTGCCATCGCTGACACCGCGCGGCCGCGATCGCGTGCTGCGGTGAGCGCGTCCAGGTCCACGCCGGCTGCCGCCGCGACGTCATGGCGGCTGATGTCAGGCCTGGCGAGGGGCGGGTCCAGGGTGCCAACGTCGACGAGGATGGTCTTGACGCCGGCTCGCGCGAGCCGGTCACGCAGGTACTGGTACTCCGTGCCTTTGGTATCCAGAGTGCCGACGAGGACAACGGTCTTCTCGCTCATCGCGCCTCTCCCATTTTCAAGGGGGACTCCCCCCTCAGGCGCGCCGAGCCCGGCGTAGCCGGCTCTCGGCGCACCCCCCTGCGACGACCCTACAGCCTGCTGGGCGGCCCTCGCCGCGCCCAACATAGCAGACCACGGGATCAACTCTTCAGGTTCTTTCACCACGGAAGCAAGGTCTTGACGAGTTTGCCGGGCGGATGTAACGTCGCCTGACAGGTTTTGATAGACCGGCAAGGAGCACCGATATCGCCATTTGGCTTGCCGATAGGGATGGGCAGCGCCTGTTCGCACCTCGACCGCTGGGCGGCCTGACGGAATGACGCCCACAAGGGTCGACCTGCGGATGGTCCCGCGCGTCCTGCTCGGCTTGCTGGGTATTGCCGTCGTGGCATGGATCGCTTACAAGGGCAGCCAGGACGGCAGGCTGTTCTGGGTCGTCACCCTCAACGGGGTCACTCTGGCCGCTCTCTTCTTCGTGGTCGCGGCCGGATTCACGCTGATTTTCGGGCTGATGCGCGTCGTCAACATGGCCCACGGCTCCCTGTACCTGCTCGCCGGCTACATCGCTTTCACGCTACAAGGCAACTGGTACGGCGTCAGCAGCAACTTGTTGAGCGGCACGCCGGCGACCGTGATCTCCTGGGTCGTGCCATTGGTGGTCGCCACCATCGTGATCGGCCTCGTCGGGGTGCTGATGCAGCAGGTGTTTCTGCGCTGGAACCAGGGCCAGGACCTCCGTCAGGCGCTGATCACCATCGCCATCTCGGTGATCCTGGCGGACCAGATGGTCGCCCACTTCGGTGGGATCGCAGAGGCGATCCAGCAGCCGGCCGCGTGGCCCGACAGCGTGGCCATCGTCGGAGTGCACTATGGATTCTTCCGCCTCGTAGTCGTGGTCGGTGCCGCGATCGTCATCGGCGGCCTGCTCTTCCTCGTTATCAAGCGAACGAGGTTCGGGATGATCATCCGTGCCGGCGTTGACGACCGGTCGATGGTCTCGGCCCTCGGAGTGAACATCCAGTTCGTGTTCGCCGGAGCATTCTTCATCGGCGCGCTGCTGGCCGGGCTGGCCGGGGTGCTCGGAGGGACGATGCTCGCCGTGCAGCCGGGGAATGACTCGGCGTTCCTGCTGGATTCGCTGATCGTGGTGATCATCGGCGGCATGGGAAGCCTGGGCGGCGCTGCGATCGGCTCGATCGCCCTGGGGCTGGTCAGCTCTTACTCGAACGTCTACCTCACCTTCGGCACGACCGACCTCACGAACTACTCCATCCTGCTGACGTTCATCCTGGTCGTCGCCATGCTCGCCGTGCGGCCGCTCGGCCTCTTCGGACGACCGGCTTGAGCGTCGCACCGTCGCTGGCCGGCAGTCGCGGAGCGGGCGGCGGCCGTCGCCTCCCGGAGTGGGCGGCCCTGGGGGTGCTGGCGCTCTTTCTGCTCGGTGCGCCTTCGATTTTCGACAGCTTCACGCTCAGCCAGATACTGACGAAAGCGCTGTGGCTCGGCATCGCGGCCGCGAGCCTCATCTTCCTCTCCAGCTACGGCGGCATGGTCTCGCTTGGACAGACCGGGATTTACGCCGTCGCCGGCTTCACGATGGCGAACCTGGTCCACGCGGCCGGCGGCAGAAACCTCGGCTGGGATCCCGTCGCCGCGACCGCGGCGGGAATCGCCGTGGGCACCCTGTTCGGACTTCTGTGCGGCGCGATCGCCTCCCGGAGCTACGGGATCTACTTCCTGATGATCACGCTTGCGATCTCGGTGATCGTCTTCTATTTCTTCGCCCAGGTCACGACTCTTTCCGGCTACGGGGGCATTCGAAGCGTGACCCCGCCTGCTTTGATCGGCAACCCCGTGCTCAACCCGCTGCCGCTCTATTACGCGGCCCTCGTGGCGTCGGCTCTCGTGTACGTGGGCATCCGCTATCTCGCGCGAACGCCGTTCGGTCTTGCGCTCCAGGGCATCCGCGACGATCCGGCGCGGATGCAGGCGCTCGGTTTCAACGTGGCGCTCCACCGCACGCTTGCGTTCGGGGTCGGAGCGTTCATCGCGTCCATCGCGGGAATCCTGTCCGTCTGGTACACAACACAGGTCTCGCCAGGTGGGATCAACCTGGCGCAGACCATCAACATCCTCGTGATCGCGGTCATCGGCGGCCTATACCGACTCGAGGGTGCGTGGATTGGAGCCGCGGTGTTCTCCACGATCGACAACTACTCGCGGCTGTGGATGCCGAACGTGGGCGACTGGCTCGGGCCCGACCGATTCGAGACAGTCATCGGCCTGATCTTCCTGATGATCGTCCTCGCGTCTCCGGGTGGATTGGTCGGCATCTGGGAGAGCCTGTGGGCCAGAAGGAATCGCGCCGGGCGAGGGCCGATGGAGAGTTCCGGCATACCGGCGCCTGATGCGGACGACGACGTCGATCGTCCCGAAGCGGTCTAGTCAAGGAGGTGGTTGGAGATATCAAGAGTGGGCGGCATCGGTGTCGAGTCGCGTGTCCGACTTATTCGTGTTGTAAAGGAGAGGAATTTGCTTAGACCCCAACGTAATGTCGAATTCCGGCGGCTGTTTGCCACCGCCGCCATTGGGATGCTGGCGCTGACCGCTTGCGCCAACAACTCGGGGACACCCTCCGCGTCCTCGAACGTCATCAAGATCGGGATCCTATCCGACTGCACCGGAGACTTCGGATCGTTCTACAACGACGACATCGGCGGTGCACTGTCGGTGCTGGCAGCCCACTACGGGGGCAAGGCCAGCGGCGCTCTGCCCAAGGATGGGATGACCGGCGCCAAGATCGCCGGCAAGGACATTCAGATCGTCGGCTTCGGCTGCTCCGACTCCACCGCGGCCAAAGCGATCGAAGAGACACGGCGGTTGGTCGAACAGCTTGGTGCCGACATCTTGATCGGCCCCCTCTCCGGTGACGAGGGAATCGCGGTTGCCAACTACGCCAAGACAAACCAGCCGAACAAGACTTTCATCAACGGCATCTCCGGCGCCCAGGAGGCGACCCTGAAGGTCCAGGCGCCGAACTTTTTCCGCTTCAACCCTGACGGGGCGCAGTGGTCGGCCGGCCTCGGCGGCTACGCCTACAACAAGCTCGGCTGGCGTACCGCCGCCGTAATCGGCGACGACTACGCTTTTCCATACACCTCGCTTGCAGGTTTCATCGCGGAGTTCTGCGCCATCGGTGGCAACGTGACCAAGCGGGTCTGGCCTCCTCTTGGCACGACCGACTACTCCTCGTTCGTCGCCCAGCTCCCGACCAATGTCGATGGGATCTTCGTGGGCGTCGGCGGGGCGGGTCTGATCACCTTCCTCAAGCAGTACCAGCAGGCCAACGGGCCGCTCAAGAGCGCGCACATCATGGGCAACCTGTTCTGGATCGACCCGCAGCTGCTCAAGGCCATTGGGACTCCGATGGTAGGCGCCGTCGCCGCCAGCGGAATCGCGGCCGATGATACTTCCGCGCAAACGAAGTCCTACGTCGCGGAGCTGGCCCCCTATCCCGACACGCAGAAGGACGCCGCCAGCGTGTTCACGCTGGGTTACTGGGCCGCCATGACAGCGCTCGGCCAGGCGCTTACGACGGTCAACGGCGACATCTCGGGCAACCAGAAGGCGCTGCAGGCAGCGCTCGCCAAGGTCGTCATCGACGGCCCCTACGGCAAGATCAGCCTCGACTCCAACCGCCAGGCGATTGCCGACAACTGGGTCACACAGATCACTCCGCCGCCGGCCGGCAGCAACGTCCCCGGCCTCAAGACGATCCTGCAGATCCCTAAAGTCGACGAGACGTTTGGTGGCTTCTTCGACTCCTCGTCAACGGTCGACCGGACCAACCCACCCTGCGTCAAGAAGACGGCACCCCCTTGGGTGGGGCACGAAATCCCTGTCAGCTTCAGCTGATGGGCCCATTACGCAGAGCGGTGTAAACGCGGCACCGCCCAGCACCGATACCGCCGCGCCGATCCTCCACTTGAGGGGGGTCGGCAGGCGGTTCGGTGGCCTGCGCGCAGTGGCCGATGTGACCCTGGTCGTGAAGCCGGGGGAACGGCGGGCCATCCTCGGTCCGAATGGAGCCGGGAAGACAACCTTGTTCAACGTGATTTCCGGCGAGTTCCCTCCGACGGAGGGCACGATCGAGCTGTTCGGCCGGGACGTGACACACCAGCCCGCGCGCCTGCGCGCGCGCTCTGGACTTTCCCGAACTTTCCAGACCTCGAAGCTCCTGTTGGGACTGTCAGTCGAGGACAACCTCTACCTCGCGGTGCTCGGGGCCAGGGGTGGGCATTTCCTTCCGGTGCGCCTGCCGCGAATCGAGCGCCAGATTCGCGAGCGAGCGCGTGCGACGGCTGAGACGATCGGACTGGCGGACCGGCTCGGCACGTTGGTCCGCGAGCTATCCCATGGCGAGCGGCGGCAGCTCGAAGTCGGCATGGCGCAGGCGTCGTCGCCCAAGCTGATGATGCTCGACGAGCCGGCGGCCGGCCTCTCGCCAGGCGAGCGCAACAGGTTGACGGAGCAGTTGCTTGCGCTGGATCCGGTAATCACCTTGATCCTGATCGAGCACGACATGGACGTCGCGTTGCGTGTGGCTCAGTGGGTGACGATGATGCACGACGGACGCATCGTCGCCGAAGGCACACCCGCCACAATCCGCGGCAACCAGATGGTGCACGATCTCTACACAGGCAGCCGATACAAACAGTGAGCACACCCGTACTCGAGGTCAGCGGCCTGAATGCGTTCTACGGACGCGCCCACGTCTTGCAGGATGTAGCTTTCACGGTGGATGAGAGACCGGTTGCGATCATCGGGCGCAATGGCATGGGCAAGTCCACGCTCTGCCAGGCCATCATGGGCATGCTCGCCTCAACGACCGGCTCGGTCCGGTTTGGCGGACAGGAGCTCGTGGGCAAGCCTCCCTACCGCATTGCGCGGCTCGGCCTCGGTTTCGTCCCACAGGGTCGGCGTCTATTTCCCTCGTTGTCGACCGACGAGCATCTGCAGATCATTCCGCGCAAGCGCAACGCCGCGTGGACACCGAAACGGGTTTACGAGACGTTTCCCAAGCTCGCCGAGCGCAAGAGCACCGGAGCCGGCGAGCTCTCAGGAGGAGAGCAGCAGATGCTGGCGATCGGGCGGGCCCTCCTGACCAACCCGAAGCTGTTGATCATGGACGAGCCCTCGGAAGGCCTCGCGCCCAACATCGTCGAGAACGTGATCGACACCATCCGCAAGCTGGCCGCGCAGGGCGTGGGCCTGCTCGTGGTCGAGCAGAACCTCGGCGTCGCAACCGCGCTGGCCGACCGGCAGCTGGTCATGGTCGCCGGGCGCATCGCCGCCGAGACCACCGCTCAAGAGCTGACGGGCAACCTCGATGCCCAGCGACGCTTCCTGGGTGTCGAGCCGCCCACCATGCGGCATTCGGCATGATTGCGCTCTCATGAAACTGCGCAGCCTCCAGCATGTCTCGTCGCCTTACCCCGAAGGGGAGGACGCCTCGGTGCGCCGGTTTTACGGCGAGGTCCTCGGCCTTCAGGAGAAACCCACGCCATCCACGCTTGCCGGCATGGGCCTGTTGTGGTTCTCCGGCGGCAAAGACCTCGAGCTCCACTTCTTCCCGGGCCGCACAGACGTGGAGTCCGCTCGCCATTTCTGCTTCGATATCGACGATCTCGAGGAGACCCGGCGCGGCCTTCAAGAAGCGGGCCTGGCGCCTTTTGACGACACACCGATTCCCAACCGTCCGCGCTTCTTCTGCCGTGACCCGGTCGGCAACCTGGTCGAGTTCACAAGCATCGAGGGGGACTATCTCAAGTGACGTTGAAGACAAGTCTTGGAATCTGGGCATTGGGGCCGATGATCACGCGCTTTGTCCCAGTGGGCTACCAGCCGCAGTGGACCAATGAGCCGATCGTCGACAAGGTCAAGCGGGCGGTGGCGGGGTTGGGCGACCTCATAGACGACTACGAGTTCCACTATCCATACGAGATCAATGAGGACAACGTCGAGGCGGTCAAGGGCGCCCTCGGCGGGCACGGCATCTACTGCGTCGCCACCGGGCTCCACCTCGACCCGAAGTTCGGCCGCGGCGGCTTGAGCTCTCCCGACGCCTCCGTGCGCCGGGAAGCGGTGCGCCGCACGCTCGCCGCAGTCGACATGGCCGGCAAGCTGCACGCGCACTTCATCCTCTGGCCTGGCATCGAGGGCTACAACTACCCGTTCCAGACGCCCTATCGCGAGAGCTGGGCGTGGTTTGTCGAAGGAGTCGGCGAAGCCGCGCAGCGATGCAAGGAGCACGGCATATCGCTGTTCCTCGAGCACAAGAACTCAGAACCCGCGATGAAGATCTTCATGCGGAACATCGGAATGACCCTGCACGTCATCCACAAGCTGCGCGCTCAAGGCATTGACAACGTGAAGGTCAACATGGACTGGCAGCACCTCCTGATGAACGGCGAGAACCTGGGCGAGTACGCGGCCATGCTGGCCGGCGAAGGATTGCTCGGTCATCAACACGCGAACAGCGGTTGGGGGACCTTCGACGACGACAACATGGTCGGCGCGACCGCGTTCATGGAGACGCTGGAGCTGGCGCTCGAGCTGCGTCGCGCCGGCTACGGCGACAAAGGCGAGCGCCTCGGATTCGACCTGTACCCGTACACCGAAGATTCGATCGCCGCGGTGAAGCGCAGCGTGCTGCAGTGGCGCTTCATAGATTCGGTGGCCGCACGGATCGACGAAGCGGCCCTTCGAGAGGCGCAGTCGAGAAAAGACGCGGTTCGCGCGTACGAGATCGTCTACAAGGCGCTCGGTGCGCAGTGAGTCTTCACGTGCACTTCGCGAGAATCAGAAGTCGGCTGCGGAGGTCGATAGCGGCATCTCGTCGGCTAGCTCCGTGATGATCTCCGCGATGGACGCAGCCCTGCGGCCGGTGACTTTTTCGTAGTCGGTCGAGACAACGTCAAGCTCACCGGCTCGCAGCGCTTCGTACGAAGTTTGTCCCGCTTCCAGAGCCCATTCAGGCCGTCCCTGCGCCTTCCACCTCTCGATCCATTCGGCATCTGAGATCGGCTCGTAGCTGTACGCCTCGCCCGTAACCCTGCTGGCGATCTGCGCCAGCTCACGCATGGACACGGATTCCGGCGTCGTGATGTTGTAGATCTTGTTCCGGTGAACGGGGCCGGTGAGCGTCATGGCGATCACGTCGGCCAGCTCCGGTCGATACGAAAAGCTCATCCGCGCTTCGTCGCCCGGTTCACGCGCCACCCCATCCGGGTCGAACCAGCCGGGAATGTCGTCCGCGTACATGCTGTTGCGAATCGCGGTCCATGGCACACCCGATGCTTTCAGCATCGCCTCGGTGGCGCCGTGCTCCCTCGCATGAGAGAACACCGCGTTCGGCCCGGCGTTGACAAAGGATAGATAGACGAGCTGAGCCACCTCCGCCCTGGCCGCCGCCTCGATAAATGAACGGTGCAGATCGAGGCGCACATCGCCGCCGATCCACAGGGAAACCATGAACACGCGATCGCCTCTTTCGAGGCCTGTGGCGAGGGTTTCTGGGTCGCCATAGTCCGCCGCGTGCACTTGCGCCCCCTCGACGCGGGGAACGCGACCGGGATCGCGCACCAAAAGCCGCATCGGATGGCCTCCCGACTCGAGCCGCCTCGCCACGAGGCCGCCCACGCGACCGCTCGACCCCGTCACGACGATCATGAGGCCGACAGAATAGTCCGGCCATCCGCCGGCGGTGGGCCATCTCCAGGTTGAGCCGCGCGATTTACTCCGCCTACGGAGGATTCTCGAATTAACATGGGGCCCTGAGCTCAGCGCCATTGAAGACGAGGACTGACCCGGGCGAGCTCCGCGGCCTGCAGTTGAAGAAATTGCGAAGCGGGCTCAGCAAAGTGCTGGTGACCAACCCGTTCTGGCGCGAGCGTCTCCACGAGGTTTCGGGTTGGGGCGATTTTGAGCGCCTCTCATTGACGACCAAGGCGGAGCTGCTCGCGGACCAGGCCGCCCATCCGCCGTTCGGGACGAACCTCACGGATCCTTTGGAGCGCTACGTGCGCCTGCACCAGACCTCGGGATCGAGCGGAGCCCACCCGCTCCGGTGGCTCGACACCGCGGAATCGTGGGAGTGGTGGACTCGGATCTGGGCCGAGCACGTCTATCGCGCCGCCGGAGTCGAGGCCAAAGACCGCGTGTTCTTTGCGTTCTCCTTCGGGCCGTTCATAGGATTCTGGTCGGCCTTTGGGGGAGCTCAACGGCTGGGCGCGCTGTGCATGTCCGGCGGCGCGATGACGAGCGAACAGAGGCTGCGCACCATGCTGGAGGCGGACGCGACCGTGCTGCTGTCCACACCCACGTACGCGTTGCGGCTGGCAGACGTGGCCGCCGAGCTTGGCCTCGACCTTCGCGGATCGGGCGTGCGCGTGACGATTCATGCGGGCGAGCCGGGCGCCAGCATCCCGGCCACGCGCGCCGCGATCGAAGAGGCGTACGGCGCCGCGTGCTTCGACCACACGGGCATGACCGAGTTAGGCCCGACAGGGTTCAGCTGCTCGCAGAGGGATGGGATCCACCTGATCGACTCGGAGTTCATCTTCGAGGTGCTCGACGTCGATGGGCGGCCGGCAGGCGAGGGCGAGCTGGTGGCCACCAACCTCGGCCGGTGGGGCATGCCGCTCATCCGCTACCGAACCGGCGACCGCGTGAAGGTCTCGCGCGAGCCATGTCCCTGCGGGAGCCCGTTCATGAAGGTGGTCGGCGGCATCCAGGGAAGAGTGGACGAGATGTTCACGGTGCGCGGGGTGAATCTCTATCCCTCCCAGGTGGAGGACATAGTGCGCCGCTACGCGGAGGTCGCCGAGTTCGTGATCGAGCGCCGGCGCGAGCGCCAGATGGACGAGGTGACCCTGTTGATCGAGCCCGCGGGCGACGATTTCTCGACCGAGCGCCTGGAGGCCGACCTGCGGCAGGCGCTGGGCGTGCGCCTCGACTGTCGCATCGTCGCGCGGGGAACCCTGCCTCGTTCGGAGCTCAAGGCGAAGCGAATCCGGCAAGCCGGGACCTGAGCGCCACCACGATCGGGCGATAGGGCCATTCGGGCACAGTTGGCGCGATTCCCAGGCTCTGCACGCGGCCATTCGGGCACGAATGGTCGCGTTGGAGGCTTGACATGCGGCCATTCGGGCACAAATGGTCGCGTCGGAGGCTTGGCATGCAGCCATTCGGGCACAGTTGGCCGATTCCCGGCCCCGATGGTTGAGCCGGCCTAGCGCCGCTCGTTCGCGCCGACCACCTTGGTCAGCAGGCACAGGAGCTCTTCACGCTGCTCTTTGTCGAGCGGTCCTACGAGGCGGCCCGTCATGGCGTGCGTGCGCGGGATGAGCTCCCGCACCGCGTGAAGCCCTTTGGGCGTCAGAGCGATGGTCTTCCGGCGGCCGTCACGCGTGTCGCGCTCGCTGCGAATGAGGCCGCGCGCTCCGAGGCGCGAGACCACCTCAGCCATGGTCGATCGATCGAGAGAAATCCGGTGGCCAAGCGTGCGCTGGTCGAGGTTCGGCTCGCTGTACAACGCATTCAGCGCGGCGAACTGGGGCGACGTGATCGTGTGCGATACCTCTTCATTCCACAACTGGTTCATCGCCTGCACGGCGCGGCGCAGCAGATGGCCCGGATGCTGCATCAGGTCCTCGGGCGCGGGCTGCGAGTCAGGCGGTTCTCTCTTCACCCTTCTTCTCCACAGCTCGATAACCGACGGGCAGCAGACGCAGCCCCAACCGCTCCTCGAGCGTGCCCCAGATACCTCGCGGAAGCGCAAGCGCAAACAGCGCCGCGGTCGCGCCGAGCCCGACCAGGTACCACGGGCCACCCTGCGTAAAGGTCGTCTGGATCCCAAACAGCAGGATGGCGCCGAGGATCGGACCCTCGAAGGTTCCGAGCCCTCCGACCAGCACCATGAAGATCATGTAAGCCGACCACTGCACGCTGAAGATAGAGCCAGGCTCGATGAACAGCGTGTTCGCGCCGATGATCACGCCGGCCGCGCCGCAGCCAAAACCGGCCAGCACGAAGAGCAGTCGCTTGCGAGAGGCCACGCGCACGCCAAGGGAGCGGGCGGCGTCCTCGTCGTCCCGGATCGCCTGCAGGGACAGTCCCAAAGGAGAACGCAGCAGGAAAAAGAGAGCGGAGAGAAAGATGACAGTGAAGGCAAGCGCCAGCCAGAACGTATAGGCCTGCCGGAAGTTGGGCGCGTACTGGTTCAGCTGGATGAGCGAGATCCCGGTTCCGGCGCCCAGGTTCTGATCGAGCCTGACGACGATCGAGATCGCCTCGGCGATCACCCACATGCCGATCGCAAACTGCGCAGCCCGCAAGCGCAGGGCGATGAATGAGATCGGCACCGAGATGAGTCCGGCCGCGAGCATCGCGAGCACCATCGCCGGATACGGGCTGACGCCGAGTCCGGTGAAGAACACCGTGCCGTAGGCGCCGATACCGATAAATGCCTGCTGTCCGACCGAAAGCAGCCCGCCGTAACCCGCGAGCGCGTTCCACATCGCGGCGAGCAGCACGAGGTACAGGAGGATGGTGAGCTTCTGGACCACGTCAGGGTCGAACACCAAGGGCACGGCCGCCAGCAGAACGGCAATCGCAACCGTTGCGCCCGTGAACAGCTTTGACGTGCGCGTCCAACGCTGGACTCTCATCGGGCTGCCCGAAAGCTGAGGCGCAGGCCGCCGTAGCGAACCACCAGCACCGCGAGAAACAGCAGGTGACCCGACAACGCGGAGTACTCGGGGTTGACCTGAGCGCCCAGCGTCTGCGCCACGCCAAGCGCAAGCCCGCCGAGCAACGTGCCCCAGAGCCTCCCCATTCCGCCGATGACCACCGCCTCGAAGGCGAAGATCAGCTGCGTCGGCCCGCTGAGCGGATCGAACACCGAGCGAATGGCCAGGAACAGTCCGCCCAACGCGGCGATCGCCACCGCGAGCGCGGTGGCCCGGGCGTAAACCCCGCGGCTGTCGATGCCGGCGAGCTCGGCGGCGTCGGCGTCATCGGCGGTCGCGCGCATCATCCACCCGGCTCGCGTCCGCGACAGGAACAGCTGCAATGCGCCGAAAACGAGAACAGCCACCACCAGGATCACGATGCCAAGCGCCGAGACCGACAGGCCGCTCGTCACCTGCCAGCTCGAGGTCGTGACGGCGCCCGCCTCCCCGCCGAGCGAGCGAACGTCCGGCGAGAACTTGATGAGCAGCAGGTTCTGGATCACGATCGACAGGCCGAAGGTCGCCAGGAGGGGGGTCAGGATGCCGGACTTCAGACTTCGTTCGAGGATCGTGAGCTGGAGGAGGTAGCCGAGCACGATCATCACCGGCAGCGCCACGACGAACGCGACAAACGGCGACATGCCGGTGCCCTGGACGATGACAAAGACCACGTAAGCCCCCAGCACCGCGATGTCTCCGTGTGCCAGGTTGATGATCCGCATGACGCCGAACATGATCGACAGGCCGCAAGCAAGGACCGCGTAGAAGGCTCCGAGAAAGATGCCCTGCAGGACCGCATTGACGATGGTCATGCCGGTCGCTTCAATCCGAAGTAAGCGCTGACCACCCGGTCGCGATCCAGCGAGGAAGCCGCACTCTCCAGCACGATCCGGCCTTCGAGCATGCAGATCACCCGGCTCGCGACCTTGAGGGCCCTGGTGAGGTCTTGCTCGACGACCACGACGGTCGTGTCTTCGCCGAGGATGCCGGCCAGCGAGCGATAGACGGCGTCGACGACGATCGGCGCAAGGCCGAGCGAGACCTCGTCCAGCAGGAGCAGCCGTGGATTGCTCATCAGCGCACGCCCGATCGCGACCGCCTGCTGTTCTCCTCCGGAAAGATTGGCCGCCGCCATGTGCCGGCGCGGCTGGAGCAGCGGGAAGACTTCGAGCACCGACTGCACGGTCCACTTACCTCGCCGGGCGGCGGCGACACGGAGGTTCTCCTCGACGGTGAGGCTGGGAAACAGCCGGCGGCCCTCGGGGACGAGCGCGATCCCGAGCGAGACCCGCCGGTGGGCGGGCATCGAAGTCACGTCGGCTCCGTCCAGGAGCACGCGCCCGCCATGCGGTTTGTGCGCCCCGGCGATCGCCCTGAGCAAGGTTGTCTTGCCTGCACCATTGGCGCCGATCAGCGCAACCGTCTCGCCCTGCGCCACCTCGAACGAGACTCCGCGCACCGCTTGGAGCAGTCCATGACGGCAATCCAGGTCTTCGACTTTCAGCAGCGTCATGTGCGGCCGCCCAGGTACGCGTCGATCACAGCCGCCTGCGCGACGACCGCCTGCGGCGGGCCCTCGGCGATGATCCGCCCCGCGTCCATGCACACGAGTCGGTTCACCACCCGCATCAGCAGATGGACGATGTGCTCGATCCACAGCACGGCGATGCCGCGGTCGCGCAGGCTCGCCACCATCTCGACGAGCGCGCCCGTCTCCGCATCGGTCAGTCCCCCGCCAATCTCATCGAGCAAAAGGACAGAAGGCTCAACGGCCAGCGCCCGTGCCAGCTCCAGGCGTTTGCGCTGAAGCAGGCCGAGGCTTTCCGCGCGCCGGTTGGCGACCTGTGTGAGAGCAGTCTGGTCCAGCACCTGCAGGCAGAGGTCGTATGCCTCGGAGCCGCGCCGTCTACCGCCCGCGGTCGCGCCGACGAGCACGTTCTCGAAAACGCTCATCCCAATGAAAGGACGCGGAACCTGGTGGGTTCGGGCGATGCCGAGCTTGCAGCGGTCGGCCGCCCCGCGGGACGTAACGTCCCGTCCGCGAAAATCGACACTCCCGGAGTCGGGCGCAAGAGCGCCTGACATGACGTTCAGCAGCGTGGTCTTGCCGGCGCCGTTGGGTCCGACGACGCCAACCGCCTCGCCTTCCATCAACGAGAGGTTGACGCCGTCCAGCACGGCAAGTGCCCCGAAACGCTTGCGAATGTCAACTGCGGCGATCACCGCCGCGCCCATGCTCAGCCCTGGTATGGCTGCAGGGTCGACGCGACCGGCACGTTGCTGTCCGACGAGTTTTCACAGATCACGAAGTCGATCGGCCACTTCGAGACGTTCTGCTTCCACTGCCCCCCGATGATGGGCGCGCTCACGATGCCGGACACCGCAGGTGTGCCAGGACCGAAGTTCGGATTCTTCGTCCAGTCCAGGTTGCCGACCGGCGTCTCCACCGTGAGCGTCTTCATCGCGTCGACGACCTTCTGCTTGTTCTTCGGATCACCGCTCGCCTTGAGCACCGCCGCCGCGACGTCGAACAGGGACAGGCTCGCCCCGAGCTGCTGGTTCCACTGTTTGCCCGTCGAAGACTCGTAGCCGTCGCCGAGTTGCTTGCTCGTCAGTCCCGTCAGCGACGACTTGTACGGCCACGTCGGCGCCCAGTACACGCCGGAGGCGAGACCGTTGCCTATGGCACCGAGGGACGAGACCTGCGATGGGAACAGACCGGTCTTGGCGATCTGGCCGATCTTCACGTGCTTCGTGTATCCCTGCTGGGCGGCCTGGCGCCAGAAGGTGGCGAAGTCCGGCGGAATGGGAAAGGTGTTGAAGATCTGGCAGTCCTCCCTTATGAACTTCTGGATCTGTGCCGTGTAGTCGTTGGTGCCGTCCTCGTAAGCGCCTGGGTCGACGATCGTGTAGCCCGCGCTTTTGAGCAGCGGTCCAAGGGCGCCGCGAATAGCGTTGCCGTCGGCGTCGTTCGGCCACATGACTCCGACCTTCTTGTTGGTGCTGACCTGCGGCCAGAGATGGGTGTACGCGAGAAAGAACTGGAGCACGCCGAAGCAGTAGTGGAACGTCCATTTGAACGGCGTCGGCTGCCCGACCTTCCCGCCCCGTCCGAGATACCACGCCTCCCAGGGCACCACCGTCGAGATGCACGGAATGCCGGCGGCCTCGCATGCGTCCGAAACCGGGTTGACTGTCTCGGGAGTGGAGGTCGCCAGCATGAGGTCGACCTTCTGGTTTGAAATGAGGTCCTGCGCGACCGACGCACCGACCGAGGGCGTCGACTGCCCATCGCGGGCAACGATCTCCACGCTGTAGTTGGTGCCGCCGACCGTGATGCCGTTTTTGAAAGCGGTCCTGGCCAGGCCGATGACGTACGGGTCCGGCTCGCCGAAGCCGGAGGCCGGGCCGGTGAGCGGGCTGACGAATCCGATCTTGATCGAGCCGCTCGGAGTAGAGGTGGTCGACGTGAGGCAGGCTTCGAGGAATCCCGGGACGGCTAGACCACCAAGGACGAGGCCAGTACCCTTCAGCATCTCGCGGCGCGTGATCGAGCCGGGTCGAAGTTTCCTCTTGCTCACAGGATTCCTCCCTCACTAACAGATCAGGAATTGCTCCGTGTACCGACGATAGGAGTTTGAGCGGGTTCATAATTCCCGTCAAGGGCCGTGAGCGACCTGGATTACGAGCCGCCCTACCTCTATCCCGACTACCGCTCGACCGAGTTGCGCGCTCCTCGCCACGAGCCAGTGCGACTGCCCGACGAGTGGTTTCACAAAGCGCCGGGACCGGCCTTCGGTCGCATCCCGGTCGGGGCGGAAGACGCGGACCTCACGCGCCGGCATCGAGGCGAGCCCCTTGGAGAGAGGATCATCATCCACGGGCGGGTGCTGGACGGCGACGGGCAGGCCGTCCGCAACACTCTCGTCGAGGTCTGGCAGGCCAACGCGGCGGGCCGCTACGTGGATCCTGTGGACGACCATGACGCACCACTCGACCCCAACTTCACGGGCGCGGGCCGGTGCCTGACCGACGACGCCGGTTTCTATCGATTCGTCACGGTGAAGCCGGGCGCGTATCCGTGGCGAAATCATCTGAACGCGTGGCGTCCCGCGCACGTCCACTTCTCGCTGTTCGGTCCCGCCCTCGCGAGCCGGCTCATCACGCAGATGTACTTTCCGGGCGATCCGCTGATCCCGCTCGACCCGATCCTCAGCTCCATCCCGGACCCGCGCGGGCGCGAGCTGCTCATCGCCCGCCTCGACCTCGACACGACGATCCCGGAGTGGGCCCTCGGCTACCGCTGGGACATCGTGCTGCGCGGCCGCCGCGCGACACCGGCCGAAGCATGACGGCGCCGACGCCCTCGCAGACGGTGGGGCCGTTCTTCGGGTTCGCGCTGCCTTTCGAGGATGACGCTGACGCGGCGGACGGCGACGCCGGCGGCGCGATAAGGGTCGAGGGCCAGGTGCTCGACGGCGCCGGCGAGCCTGTGCCCGACGCCCTTGTCGAGGCTTCAGAGGGCGAGCAGTTCGCGCGCTGCCGCACCGATGGCGAAGGCGCGTTTCACTTGACTCTCCGCAAGCCGGTCGTGAGCGATGGCGCACCGTGCTTCGAGATCACGGTCTTCGCGCGCGGCCTCTTGCGCCACCTTCATACGCGCCTGTACCTTCCCGGCGAGGAGGACGTGAATCGAGCGGATCGCGTGCTGCAGCTGGTCGACGAGTCACGACGCCACACGCTCGTGGGTAGTGCGGATGGGGACGTCGTGCATTTCGATATCCGCCTACAGGGAGAGGGCGAGACTGTGTTCTTCGCACTCTGAATCGGGAGGAATCGTGGATGGCTGATCAAAAGCAGAAAGGCATGGAGGTGCGTCGTGCGGTGTTGGGGGACGCGCACGTGGATCGCGCAGAGGCCGCGAAGACGCCCTTGACTGAGGAGTTCCAGGACCTCCTCACGCGCTACGCCTGGGGTGAGATCTGGACTCGGCCAGGGCTCGACCGGCGCACGCGAAGCTGCATCACCATCGCGATGCTGGTCGCCCTCAATCGCAGCGACGAGCTGGCGCTGCACATTCGGGCCGCCCGGACCAACGGGGTCACGGTGGACGAGCTGAAAGAGATTCTTCTGCAGTCCGCGATCTACTGTGGCGTGCCGGCCGCCAACACAGCCTTCGGGGTGGCCGCAAAAATCCTGGCGGAAGGATGACGGCCGCGAGACCGTGGCGAGCCGAGGTCGTCGGCAGCCTCTTGCGACCACCTGAGCTCGTCGACGCCCGCAAGCGGCTGGAGTCCGGCGCGATGGCACACGGCGAGTTCAAGGCGGTCGAGGACGCTGCGGTCCGCACCGCAATTGAGCTCCAGAAAGAAGCAGGCATCGATGTCGTGACCGACGGCGAGCTGCGCCGGTACGCTTTCTATGGCCACCTGATCGATTCGTTCGAGGGATTCGACCGCGAGGGCGGCTGGGCGATTCCGTTTCGCGACGAGAGCGGGGAACAGCTGATCCTCAAGCGCCCGGTCGTGGTCAGCCCGCTGCGCTGGAAGCGGAGCATGTGCGGCGAAGAGTGGACGTTCCTTCGGTCGGTGGGCGGACGCCCTGCCAAGGTGACGATGCTCAGCGCGCAGCAGGCCGCCGCCTACTACGACCCGGAAAAGTCGCAGGGCGCCTACGCGACGCGGGACGCGTACCTGGCCGACATCGTCGATCTCTCGCGACGGGAGGTGGACGAGCTGATTCGCCTTGGCTGCACCTACATCCAGATCGACGGGCCGCAGTACGGCGCGCTCCTCGATCCCGCGATGCGCGAGGGCTACCGGCAGCGGGGAAGCGACCCGGAAGAGTTGATCGACCGCTGCATCGAGCTCGACAACGCGATCATCGAGGGCCACCCCGGCGTCACCTTCGCGCTCCACGTCTGCCGCGGCAACAACCAGAGCAAGTTCTACGCGGAAGGCGACTACGAGCCGATCTCGCGCATCTTCCAGAAGACGCTTTTCAACCGCTTCCTTCTCGAGTACGACGACGCCCGCTCGGGAGGCTTTGCGCCCCTCGTTCACCTGCCGGAGGACAGGGTCGCCGTCCTGGGCCTGGTGACGACCAAGAAACCGGAGCTCGAGACCGAGACCGAGCTGAAGACGCGGATCGAAGAGGCCACGCGCTACGTTCCTCTCGAGCGCCTGGCGCTGAGCCCTCAGTGCGGTTTCGCCTCGACCATCGAAGGCAACCGGATAAGTCACGAGCAACAGAAACGCAAGCTCGAACTGGTGGGACACGTGGCAAGATCGGTCTGGGGCCAAGGTTAGGCGAGGCGATGGGCCTTCTCCACCAAACCGCCAGGCACCAGGGACTGATTCTGTGGCTCGCAGTGAGCTTGGGGGCGCAGTTGACCGCGAGTTGTGGCTGGCCGTCGCAGACCTCCACCGCGAAGCTCGGCGAGCCTGGCGCCAGAACGGTGCTGCTCAACGAAAAGCTCGATCGACGCCGTTTACCCTGGCACCGGCATCCACGGCCTGGCTCGAGGTGACGATCCTGCCGGGCTCTTCTGAAGGCCTTTTTGGAACTATCGCGGGAGTTGCCACGGTGTACCCGATTCCGAGCGGATCCAGTCCGAATGTCGGCACTGGTCCAGGTGGGATCAAAGACTCGAAGGATCCCGCGATCAACGTCGAGAAAGCGCTGATATGGCAAGCGCTGAGTCTCCGGGCGGGAGCCTGGCAGATTTATTCGGAATTCGACCCCGGAATAGAAATCGGCAGCTGCCCGCGCTAGCGCGCTCGACCCCTCACGTAGTTGGGGGCCGGGACGGCACGCCTTACAATTTCCGCCGGCAGGAACACGGACCTGCCACTTTGAAGGTGTGCCGGGAAGACTGGTCGGCGGGGAGTGCTCCCTATCGGCAACGCCGCGTTAACGCTCACCGGATTCGTCGCAGGCCTGGCCTTGACCCTCGGCGGCAGCGAGCTGCTGGCGCGGGGCTTGACCCGCCTGGGTACCAAGCTCGAGTTTTCGGAAGGCCTGCTCGGCCTGCTGGCCGCACTCGGCGCCGACTCGCCTGAGCTCTCGTCCGCTGTAGTCGCAATCCTGGCCGGGGCCGGCGATGTCGGCGTTGGCGTCGTGGTCGGTTCGAACCTCTTCAACCTGGCTGCGCTGCTCGGCCTCTCGGCCCTTGTCGCGGGCGGTGTTCGCGTCCGCCGAGGGCCCCTGCTCCTCGACGGTGCGGTCGGCCTGGCGGTGATGGCGGCGGCGGGCCTGATGGTGGCCGGGTTCCTGTCACCCGCGATCGCGACGGTGATCATCCTGCCCATCAGCGCCGCCTACGCGATCGTGCTGGCCTTGCCCCATGCCTGGCTGGCGCACGTCAACCCACTGCTGGGCGGCGTGCCTCAAAACCTGATCGAAGTCCCATACGAGGCGACCCACGACCGGCCGGTGATCACGCATCAATCGTGGACACCTGTGCTTCTCTTGCCGATCGCATTGACGGCTGTCGTCGGGGGCAGCTACGCAATGGTCCACGCTGCCCTGGCCTCACAGTCGTGGATTCATCTTTCCGGAGCTGTGCTCGGCTCGGTGGTGCTTGCAGCCTTGACCAGCCTGCCCAACTTATGGCTGGCGCTTCATTTTGCCCGGACGAATCGCGGCACCGCGCTGATGTCGGCGGCGATGAACAGCAACTCGATCAACCTGCTCGGCGGCCTGGTGATCCCGGCGTTGTTCATCGGGACCGGGTTCGCACGAGGCTCGCTCGGATACTTCGGGTGGCTGCTGGACCTCACGCTGCTCGCGGTGCTGGCACCCCTGGCGCGTCGCAGGCTGAGCCGAACAGCCGGAACGGCGATCATCGCCCTCTATCTCATCTTCGCCGGGCTCAGGGTGGCCGGCGTGTGAGGATGCGCCGATGACCACAGCCCAGAGCTTCCTCTTCTTCTTGATCGTGCTCGGCGGTGTGGCCACATTGCTTCGCCTCGTTTCGCGAACCACGGCCACGGTCCCGTACCCGGTACTTCTCGCCGCGGGAGGTATCGCGATCGGCCTGATTCCCGGTGTCAGGCTCCCTGCCGTCGGAGCTGATCTCATCCTCCTCGCGTTCGTCCCTGGTCTTGTATTCGAGGCGTCGCTGGCGGTCGACCTCGACGAGCTGAGGCGCCGGATCATCCCCGTCGGACTGCTCGCGACCCTCGGAGTCTTCCTCACGGTGACCGCCATCGGCGCGATGGCTCATTACGGACTCGGCCTCGACTTGCCTAGCAGCGTCCTTCTCGGTTCGATCGTGGCCACGACGGATCCGATCGCGGTCGTCAACCTGCTGCGCCAGGTGCGTGCGCCGCTGGGCCTGGAAGCCATTCTCGAAGGCGAGAGCTTGTTCAACGACGGCACCGGAGTTGCCGTTTTCTCCGCGGTGCTCGGCACGATCCTGAGCGGTCACCCCTCATTCTTCGACGGGGCGTTTCGCTTCGTCTTCGTGACCGGCGTTGGAATTGCTTTCGGACTTGGCGTCGGGACGGTTGGGGTTTTGCTCATCCGGCTGGTTCACGAGGCCGAGCTCGAGATCATGGTCACGCTGGTCGTCGCATATGGCGCCTACCTTGGCGCGGATGTGGTGCACGCCTCCGGCGTGGTCTCCGTCGTGGTGGCCGGCGTTGTGGTCGCGAGATACGGAAGCTCAACCGGGCGGCTCAAGGGGACTCAGCTGATCGGCTTCTGGAACCTGCTCGCATTCGTTCTGAACGGGATTCTTTTTCTGATGATCGGCCTCGCGGTGCCGACCACTCGCCTAGTGACAATCGGAGGGCTGGCGTTGGCGGCCTACCTCATCATGTTCGCCGCGCGCGCCCTCCCTGTGTACGCGCTGCTCGGACTGGCCGATATTCGGGGGTCGTCGATTCCATGGAGCTGGCGGCACATGACCGTTTGGGGCGGCATACGCGGCGCCCTGTCGGTGGCACTCGCCCTATCGGTGGCGACAAACCCCCACGTGAATTCGACCGTTTCCGTCCTCGCGTACGGCATGGTGGTGCTCTCGTTGCTGATCCAGGGCGGCCTGCTTCTGCCGGTGGCCGGATTGCTGGGTCTGCGTCGCGCCGCTCCGAATTCGGGGTAATTTGACTCGAGCGCAACGTGCCAGCATCCCCTGCGTTCGGCGGGGGCCTCCGCCACGTATGCGTAGGGCGACGTGGATTCCACTTGCCGGTACACCTTGACCATCGTGTCCCAGGCCATGGCAACCGGCCCTCCGACCAGAGGCGTATACGTCGATGAGCCATGGTTGCTGATGCGATGGGACGCGGTTCATCGAATCGTCCACTCAGAGTGGCGTGCCTTCGCCAACAGCGCGGAGCTGCGCGCCGCCCTGCTGAAAGGCATTGAGGCCATCAAGGATCACAAGGCGACCGGCTACTTGACCGACACGAGGAAAGTCAGGGTGGTCGTCCCCAGCGACCAGGAGTGGATCAAGCAGACCTGGCTTCCGCTGGCAATCGAGGCTGGGCTCAAGCGGATCGCGGTGGTCACAGCGCCCAGCGGGTTGGGCAAGGCGACGGTGGAAGACGTTGTCGGGCTGACGGAAGAACAGGGACTGCAATCGCGCACGTTTGATTCGTTGGCAGCCGGTCGCACCTGGGCCTCACCGAAAGAGGTCAGAGCGGCCCTGAAATAGAGGTGCGCCCACGGCGCACGTGTTAAATCGGATTCGTGAAGTCAAACGACGTCCTCGAGGAATGCCGCCAATGGGCACGTGGAGAGCACGACGCGCTGTTCTCGAAACCTGGATTTGTTGGCTGGCTGTCGGCGCGGGTCTGCGCGCGACCAGCCGTGTGGTGGCGGGCCATCAGGTCAATCCTCGGAGAGGCCGGCGACACGAAAGAGGACAGCCAACGACTGTCCGTCAACCTTGGCGGAGGGCCCCTGGCTGCTCTGCTCTATTGCCCTGGCTGGCAGGCGAAGATCGTCCGCGTCGCCAATCGGGACGAGCGGGTCGCGCAGGTCCTGATCGCAGAGCTAGGGCTCGAGCTCTCAACCGATCAGCTGATCGACGCGATCGACCGCAAGGCTCTCGTTCGAGGGTGGCTGCGCATGGCCAGGGACGAGACGCATTGGGCGAGCTGGGCGTACACGGTGATGGACGAGATGGTTCGCCACAAGAGAGTCGACGCAGTCTGGGAGACCACGCTCGAGATCCTGCGGTTGGGTGGCGATGATGATCGCGTAACCGGTTTGGTCGGCGCGGCCACGCTCGAAGATGGCGCGAATGAGCTGATCGGCCGCATTGAGCTGGAAGCTCCGCGAAATCCGGCCTTGAGGCGTGCCCTCAATGGAGCCAATGCAAGTCAGATGAACCCGGAAACCAAGCGCCGCTATGAGCGCGTGATCGGACGCACCCTGAAGTACTAGGCCCGCTCAGGCGGTGCGCTGATCGAAGACTAGGCTGCGTCGCTCGTACGGATCGGCAGTCTTCGCTCGTGCCCGCACTCAGGGCACTCGAACAGCCCGACCAACACCTCAGGCCGGGACGAATCGGAATGCATGGTGCGCAGCTGCATGGGCACTTTCGACTCGTGC
>DATFVI010000086.1:0-2901 GCA_035260405.1 Candidatus Dormiibacterota bacterium | reverse complement strand
GGCGTGCCGCCCCTAACACCCACCGGTCACGAGACGTCCCGGGCCCGGTACAGCATTTCGCCCGCGTTACGGACGACCAGCACGCCTTCCGCTTCGCGGCCCTCCCAAGCGCCCACCTCGACGGTCCGCGGGTCCAGGTACCCCAAATTCACGCGCCGGCACCGCTCCTCAGAAATGCCAGTGGCGAGCGTGACCCGAATGCGCGGCCGCTCGGCGCCACTATCAAGGTCGTACGACCCCCCACCCTTGACGTGCGTGCTGTGCGCTTTGATCATGCCCGGCACCGCTGCGAAGCGCTCGGGTTGCTTCGTGAAGTACTCGAGAACGTGGTACCCGACTTGATCGATGATGCGCCCATGCGTGAAAGAAATCTCGCGCAGATGCGGAGCGTAAATGACGACCTCGCCTCCATCCGCCACCGCCGGCTCCACCTTGTACATCGCCTTGGCCGCCGTCCAGAGGTCGTCGTAGATCTCAGACGGCATGGACAGCACGCGTCCAAAGCCGCGCGGCACATGCACGATCTCCAGTTCCGCGGAGAGATCCGCGGCCACACTCCACGCCTCCTCGTAATCACCGCACCAGATCCCGTGCAGCGCGTCCCCTCGCACCACGAGCGCAATACAGGTGATCGGTTTCGGCACCAACTTCGCAGCGCGGTGGATCACCCGCCGCACGGCCGTGTCCTTGACACCGATCGTCCGCACGTTTGAGACGAGCGCGCCTAGCCAGTGGGTCGCGTTGATGACATCAGGTCCCGCGATTCCCGGAAAGATGTACTTCGCGCCACCCGAAAACCCGGCGACCTCATGCGGAAAGACCGGGCCGCAGATGATCAGGTGGTCGTAGTCCAGCATCGAACGGCTCAGGTCGACCGGCACGTCTTCGCACAGCAAACCACCCGTCACCTCGTCGAGCTCGGCCCCCGACAGCGTACCGACACGGACAAGCGTGCCCGGTTGGTCCCACGTGTGATTGAACACGGAGGCGTGTGGATAGAGGGCGGCACGCTCGGACTCCGGCAAACCCACCAGGCGATCCACCGCCTCCGGTGACATCGCCGGATGCGTCCCCAACGCGATCAGAAAGTCGATTCGAGAGGCCCGGCGACCGAGCAGCTCGTTGAGCAGTCGGAACAGCATCGGGATCGGCGCATGCCGCGTTCCATCAGGCAGCAGCACGAGCAATCGCCTGCCGTCCACAGGAACCTCCGCAAAAGCCTTGTCCAGCACCTCGCGCACCTGTTCTTCGCGAAGGACCCGATCGCTGGAACCAAGCCCCTCCACTTCAAACTCCGCCGAAAGCGCTGAAGCCGCCATCCACCGGAAGCACCACGCCATTCACGAACCGCGCGCCAGGTCCGCAGAGCCACACAAGCGCCCCGGCCAGGTCGTCCGGCAATCCAAATCGACCCGCGGGGGTGTGCGCGATGATTCGCCGGCCGCGCTCGGTTGGCGTCCCGTCAGGCTCCACCAGCAGCGCGCGGTTCTGCTCTCCGACGAAGAAACCCGGCGCGATTGCGTTTACCCGAAGCAGCTCTCCGTGGCGCCGGCCCAGCTCGACCGCGAGCCAGCGCGTCAGGTTGTCGACCGCCGCCTTCGCCGCGCCATAGCCGGCGTTTCGCGTCAGCGCGCGTGGCGACGCCATCGATGAGATGTTCACGATCGAGCCGCCCCCAGACTTGACGATCGACTCTCCGAACACGAGCGTTGGCAGCAACGTGCCCGTGAGGTTCAGCGAGACCACCTGTTGAAAGGCCGACTCCGACATGCCAAACACGTCAGCCGCCTCCCCGATCGTCGCCGCCGCCACATTCCCACCCGCGGCATTCACCAGCGTATGCACGGCGCCCCACTGCTCGAGCAACTTGTCGCGCGCGGTGGCAAGCGACGAACGATCCAGCACGTCCGCCGGGATCGCAATAGCTTCGCCGCCTCGAGCCTGAATCCTTGAGGCCACCTCCTCAGCCACAGCAGCACGGCGGCCAAGAATCCCAACTCGCGCGCCCGCCATGGCCAGGGCCGCAGCCATCGCTCCGCCCAAAACGCCCGTCCCGCCTGTGACCACCGCAACCTGCCCATCCAGGCTGTAGAGCGAATCCAGATAAGAGGTGTGCGACGTCAACTTCGACCTATCCTTTCACGGCGCCGGCCAGGCCGCGTACGAAGTAGCCCTGGAAGGCCAGGAACACCAGCAGCACGGGCGTGAACGACATCAATATCCCGGCGGCGAACCCAGTCCAGTCGAACGTGTGCGTGCCCTGGAAGTACAGCATCCCGACGGCCAGGTTCTGCAGGTTGGGCTGCCCGAGCGTGAAGATGAGCGGGATCGTGAAGTCGTTCCAGCTGTACACGAACTGAAAGATGACCACCACAGCAATGATGGGACGCGCCAGCGGCAGCATCAGCCAGAACGTCTGGAGAAAGCCGGCTCCGTCGACGCGGGCCGCATCGAAAAGCTCCTGCGGCAGGTTTTCAAAAAAGCCGGTGAACAGCAGCACGTAAAGTGCGCCGGCGCCGCCCGACTGCGCCAGGATCACGCCCAGCCTGCTGTTCAGCAGGCCCAGGTGTTCGATCAGGACGAACTGCGGAATCACGATCGAGACGATGGGCACGAACAGCGTCAGCACGATGATCTTGTAGAGAAGGTCACGACCAGGGAATCGATATCGCGCGAGCACGTAACCGCAGAGCGCCGATTTAATCAGCTCGATGACAGTCGAGCTGACGGCGTAGATGAAGCTGTTGGCCGTGTAGTTGCTGAACCCGGCGGTCACCCAGGCGCGCGCAAAATTCCCGAGCTCCAGAGGATGAGGCACCAGGCTTGCCCCGGCCGTGAACGCGCCCAGCTGTGTCTTGAACGCCGTCGAGATCGTCCAGAGAAACGGATACGCCCAGAAAA
>DATFVI010000085.1:0-3673 GCA_035260405.1 Candidatus Dormiibacterota bacterium | reverse complement strand
GCACATCGGCATCGCCGCCGCAAACCGATCCGGGTGGAGCTGGACCAGGCCCGCCGTGACCATGCCTCCAAGCGAGGTGCCCCAGGCGATGACGCGTTTGGGTTTGCCGACGTGCTTCTCGAAGTAATCCAGGAGGGCGATCTGGTCGGCAAAAGCGTCCGGCAGCGCCCAGCCCGTGGAGCTGTAGGACGAGCCGGCCGCTGCGAAGTGATGGCCGAGCAGCCACGCCGTCGCGTCGACACTGGGGGACGCGGCGGCGAACTTCGGACCGCCGGGAGGCACGTAGCCGTGACTGTAGAGAAAGAGCGTCCCGTTCCACGAGGACGGAACTTCGATGTCGTAGGCCGCCGCGCCGATGCTTCCGGTCAGCGTTTTCGGGGCAGCGTGGGCCGGTGTTGGAACCGCCTGCGTGCAGCCGGCGATGATCACCGCGACCAAGGCCACGCCAGCCTTCAGATTCCAGACCGCGACTGCCCCCCGTCGACCGCGATGACCGCGCCGTTGACCAGGCTCGCCTGCTTCGAGCAGACGAACGTGACCACAGCAGCGACCTCTTCGACCGTGCCGAAGCGTCCCAGGGGCATGTCGCGGCGGACGAACTCGGCGATTCCTGCCGGGTCGGCCTTCTGGCGCCGGTCCCACCCACCGCCCGGCCAGAGGATCGATCCCGGCGCGACCGAGTTCACCGTCACGCCTCTCGCGGCCACCTCGAGAGCCAGCGACTTGGTGAAGCTGATCGCGGCCGCCTTCGCGGCGTTGTAGGCAGGCGCGCCGCCGGTCTCGCGACCCCACACCGATGTGATCGTCACGATGCGTCCCCAGCCTCGATCCAGCATGCCCTGGAGCACGAGCTGGCTCATGCGGACGCTCACCGTGACGTTGCCCTCGAATGCTCTCTCGAACTCTTCGGCGCCGGTGTCGCTCCACGAGCTGCCTGCCCGAAGGCCCAGGTTGTTGACCAGGATGTCGACGGGGCCGAGCCCGTTGACGGTCTCCTCGACCGCACGCCGCGGGCCGTCGTCGGCCATCAGGTCGACCGCGATGCCCAATCCGCCCAGGGAATCTGCAGTGCGCTGGACATCGGCCTCGGTCCTCGCCGCGATCGCGACGCGCGCCCCCTCGGCGGCAAGCGCCTGGGCGATGCCGAGTCCGATGCCGCGCGTGCTCGCAGTGACCAGCGCGACCTTGCCGGCAATCCCCAGGTCCACCTCAGGCATCCTAATGAGGTGCTGCCGCCTGGAGCCATCAACGAAGGGACACCGGTCACTCCGCGCCCGTCGGCGACCGTGCTGCTGGTGCGCGGCCGCGATCCGTGGGAGCTCCTGCTGGTACACCGTCCCGGTGGGTCTGATTTCGCGGCGGGCGCGTACGTGTTTCCGGGCGGAACGGTGCACGCCGACGACATGGGCTGGGGCGACGAGATCCGCATGGCGGCGGTGCGCGAGGTGTTCGAAGAGGTCGGAATCCTGCTGGCGCGCCGCGGCCGCCGGTTCGTCCGCCAGGCCGAAAGCGACGGGGTGCGTTCGATCGTGGAAGGCGGCAAGAGCTTTGGCGAGGCACTGCGCGAGCTTCGCCTCGAGCCGGCGCTGGACAGCCTGGTCATGTTCGCGCGCTGGATCACGCCCCTGCAGCTGCGCCGGCGCTACGACGCGCGATTCTTCCTGGCCCAACTTCCCGCGGGCCAGGACGTGCGCCCCCAGGAGGGCGAGGTGACGGACTGGCTCTGGACCACGCCGGCCAACGCTCTAGCGAGCCCAGAGATCACGCTGGTCTACGCCACGCGCTCCGTGCTCGATTCGGTAGCTCCGGACAACGATGCGGCGAGGCTGTTCTCGCGAGCGCGGCGCCTGAAGGAGGTCCCGACCGTCCAACCGACCATGATTCAGACAGAAACGGGCTGGGAAATCAGTCGCTGATTACCGCTCCGCTGGCGCCAAACGTGCGGAATTCGTGTTACGCAAACGCTCCGCTGGCGCCAAACGTGCGGAATCAGGCGGCGACTCTAGCGCCAGCTGTCGCGCCAGCGGTCGTAGTGCACGACCTCGACCCCCCCCTGGCGCAGCACGTTCAGCCCGGCCGGGTCGCGGTACGCCTGGCGGTAATAGACGCGCCCGACGTTGGCGTTGATGATCATCTTGGCGCACATCACGCATGGCGAGGCGCTGACGAACATCACCTTGCCGGGCAGCTGGGCTCCGGCCTTGATCAAGGCGTTCTGCTCGCTGTGAATGCATCCGCACGCTCCCGGCTCGGCTGAGTCGCACCGGTTGGGCAGCCCTCTCGCGTTGCCGTTGTAGCCGATGCCCAGGACCTGCGTCAGGTCCGAGGTCGTGATCACGCTCCCCACCTGGAGCCGGGCGCACGTCGACCGCTTGGCGAGCTCCTCGGCCATCCGCATATAGACCTCTTCCAGGGGGATTCGGTCCGGCGCCTGATCGGTGTCGGGAAGGGGTTCGGTTTCGGCCATTTTCCTCAGGTTAACACCCTTGTCTATACCCCTTTCGCGGACTACAATGCGCAAGATGTCGGTGCTCGAACTCTTGTTCGCGCTTCTGCTGGTATGCCTCCTGGCCGTGATGGCCGGGGTGGCCTTCCTGGTCTGGAACCTGGTTCAGCGGGCGGACGGGCAGACGCGCGACGTGGCCGAGCTCAAGCTCAGGCTGGAAGCCGGCGGGCAGGCTCAGGGCACCCAGGCCGCCGAGCTGCGGGAGCGCCTGTCCCAGACCCAATCGGTCGTCGAGGGCCTGCGCTCGGCTCTTTCGGCACGCCAGCCGGTCGAGGACGAGGCGCGGGCCAGCCTCAGGCGCCTCGAGAGCGTGATCGCGGGCAGCTCCACGCGTGGCGCGGCGGGCGAGAACATCCTGGAGGAGGCGCTCCGCCACCTTCCGCCGGAGATGCTCCAGCGCAACGTCTGGGTCGGCGGCAAGGTGGTCGAACTCGCGCTCCGGCTGCCCGGCGGAAAGCTCCTCCCGATGGACTCGAAATGGGTCTCCAGCGGGGCCCTGGAGCAGCTGGCGGACCCGGCCCTCGACGCGCCGCGCCGCGCGCAGTTGACGAACCAGGTCGAGCGCGAGGTGGAGCGGCGGGTGCGCGAGGTCAGCCAGTACATCGACCCGGCCACCACCTCCCCATTTGCGCTGGCCGTGATCCCGGACGCCGCCTACGATGTCTGCCGCGGCGCCATCGTCGGCGCCCACCAGCGGCACGTGATGGTGGTGGGCTACGCGATGGCCCTGCCCTACCTGCTCACCCTCTACCAGCTGCACCTGCAGTTCGCCCGCACGGTCGACATGGAGAAGCTCCAGTCGGCGTTGATCGACGTGGAGAGGCACCTGGACACCCTGGAGAGCGTGCTCGAGAACAAGCTCCAGAGGGCGGTCACCATGCTCCAGAACGCCTACGGCGAGGGCAAGCAGGTGTCGGCCCGGATCCGGGCCTCCGCGCAAAGCGTCCAGGTGGCCGACAAGCCCGAGGAAAACCTTTCCACAGACAGTACCCAGCTCACCCTGGTCGAATCAGCTCACTAGGCGCGTTTTGCCCACTTTCCCACAGTCCTTCCGCAGCCTGTGCCCAACTTCGGAGCAGAGATATCCACAGGTAATCCACCCACATGTTGGGGGTAAAGGCATGTTTAGACCGAATATCTTGTGTTTGGGGCTTGACAAGCCAAAAA
>DATFVI010000084.1:0-7623 GCA_035260405.1 Candidatus Dormiibacterota bacterium | reverse complement strand
CAGCCCTGGCCTTGAGGAACAGGCCGACCGGGACGCTGATCCAGATGTCGTGACACACCTGACGCGGATCTATGGGCGCGATGTGCTGACCGTGATGGGGCAGCGACGGCACCATCGCGACGCTCTCGAGCGGATCCATCCAGACGGCCCGGATGTGTGGGCCCAGGTACATCACGCCGTGGAGAGGGAGTGGGCGACCACAGTCGACGACGTGACCCGCCGCCGGACGACGCTCGCCGTGCGCGGGCTTGCGTCGCCTGCCGTCCGGGCGGACGTGGGGCGAGTCCTCGCGACCACGTCCCATTCCTGCCACGGAGCGCCCGCCCACAGGCTCGGTTTGCGCCTGGTCAGACCGCCCGCACAGCTCCTCTAGGAACCCTCCGCGGTCAGCTGCGAAGGCCCGGCTCGCAGCGCTCGTCGGCCCATGCGGCGTTGCCTACGAGCAGCTTGCGCATGAGCCGGCGCAGCGTGAGCACGTCGGTCTCTGACAGATGAGCCGAGAAGGCGCCGGCCAGGGCTTCTTTGAACGCACGGTCTGCCGCGGCAAGCCTGGTCCGGCCGCGCTCGGTCAACTTCACCTGGACGACACGGCGGTTGTCCTTGGGGGTCTCGCGGGAGATCAGGCGCTCAGCCTCGAGGCGATCTACGATCCGCGTGGTCCCGCTCGGGCTGCCCAGGAGCTGCTCCGCGATCTCGTTCATCCGCATCGGATGTCCATCCGCCAGCTGGAGCCTCCAGAGGAGCTCGAACTCCGCCCAGGACAGGTCTGACCCGGCTCGCAGCCTCTCCTCGAGCACGCCCTGCACAACCCGGCCCGCCTGCTGGAGATTCATCCATGACGCGACCTCGGTGGCGGCCGCTGGAACTTTGACCTTCACGACATCAACGTACGCGCCATTGCTTGACGGCGCAACCTTCGCGTGGACTATAGTTGCGTGTGCAACTATTGTAAGAGGAATGATCATGCAATCCAACTCCACGGACTTCGCCGCGCCGGCTTCCCAGGCTCAGGTCGACTCGCTCGCCGCGAACCTGCGCGAACGCAACTTTGAGGTCGTCGTCGTCGATTCGCCTGCTGAGGTCAAGGGCGAGGTGTTGGCGCGTATCCCCGACGGCGCGCAGGTGCACTCCGGGAAGTCGAAGACCCTCGAGGACGCCGGCGTCTTCAAGGAGCTCATGGAATCGGACCGCTTCGAGTTCATCCGGCGGCGCACCATGAAGATGGACCGAGCCACCCAGGGGGACGAGATCCGCAGGCTCGGGGCCGCGCCCGAAGTGATGCTGGGCAGCGTCCAGGCGGTCACCGAGGCCGGCCAGATGGTCGTCACGTCGGCCAGCGGCAGCCAGATCGGCCCGTACGCGTCAGGCGCCGGCAAGCTCATCCTCGTCGTGGGCAGCCAGAAGATCGTGCCCGACCTGGACGCCGCCTTCCGCCGGATCGAGGAGTATGTCTTCCCGTGGGAGGACGCCCGCTTGCGCGAGCAGCTGGGCATCGGCACCGCGATCACAAGGACGCTGATCATCGAGCGAGACTTCAGGCCGGGCCGGACGACGGTCATCCTTGTCCGGGAGCCGATCGGCGTCTAGAGGGGTTTGTCTTCCGGCTCCAGCTTGATCGACGCCGAGTTGATGCAGTAGCGGAGGCCGGTCGGCTGCGGGCCGTCGTCGAAGACGTGGCCGAGGTGGCCGCCGCAGCTGGCGCATGTGACCTCGGTCCGGGTCATGAAGAGGCTTCGATCGGTGTGCTCGGCGATCGGCGCATCGTCGGCGGGGGCGTAGAAGCTCGGCCAGCCGCAATGGGCGTCGAACTTGGTCTCAGACTCGAACAGCTTGGCGCCGCACCCCGCGCACAGGTAGACGCCGGGCGTGCTGGTGTCCCAGTACTCGCCGGTAAACGGCCGCTCGGTGCCCTTCTCGCGCAGCACGTGGAACTGCTGAGGCGTCAGGTCGCGCTTCCACTCCGCCTCGGACTTCTTCGTCACGTCAGTCTTTGCCATCGCCTCTACTTTGCCACGATCTGGAAAGTCGCAAACTTATTCCGTGCCCGCCAAGCATGTGGTGACGCGCCTCAAGCGGGAGCTGGTCATCTGGCTCGCGACGGCTGATCGCGACGGGCACCCGCACGCTGTGCCGGTGTGGTTCTGGTGGGACGGCAAGTCCGTCCTCATCTACTCAGTCCCCGGCCAGAAGGTGCGCGACGTCCAGTCCAACCCCAACGTGGTGCTGCACCTCAACACCGACCCCGTCGGGGAGGACGTGGTCCGCATCGACGGGACGGCGATCATCGACTTGACGCAGCCTCCCGCGTACAGGGTCCCGGGCTACGTGCGCAAGTACCGCGACCAGATCAAGGGTTTCGACTGGACGCCGAAGGTCTTCTCGGACCAGTACCACTTTGCCATTCTCGTCAAGCCAACCCGCTTTCATTGAGGGGCGTATGAACCATCCACTCCGTTTCGGACTCAAGAACTCCGGCCAGGACACGACCATCGCGGACCTGCGCGCGGTGTGGCGAATCGCGGACGAATCGGGATTCGACCACGTCTGGGACTTCGACCACCTGGCGTCGATCGGCCCGGGTGGCCCGGATCGTCCGATTTACGAAGGCTGGACGCTCCAGGCCGCGATGGCCGAGGCAACGAAGCGGGTGCGGATCGGCTGTCTCGTGACGGGCAACACCTATCGAAACCCCGCCTTGCTCGCCAAGGAGGCGGTGACGGTCGATCACCTGTCCGGTGGGCGGTTGGAGTTTGGCATCGGCGCCGCATGGGCGGAGATCGAGCACGAGATGTACGGGTTCGAAGGGCTCGATCACCGCGTCGGCCGCTTGAGCGAGTCGCTCCGGATCATCAAGTCGCTGTTCACCGAGGAGCGCACGAACTTCGATGGACGCTACTACCACTTCAAGGACGCGATCGCCAACCCGAAACCCATCCAGAAGCCGCACCCCCCCTTCTGGATCGGAGCATCCGGCGAAAGCACATTGCGATTGGTGGCTCGCCACGGCGACGTCTGGAACATCGCGGGTGGGGATCCCGACCGGGTCAAAGAGCTCTCAGCGAAGTTCGAAGAGGCGTGCGGCATCGTCGGGCGCGACGTAACGGAGATCCGGCGGTCGCTCCAGTTTGGTTGGGACGGAGAGGATCGCAACCAGCTGCTGGAGCTTTCCGCGCAGTACCTCGAGCTCGGCGTGACGGAGCAGGTCATCTACCTGCGCGGCGAACGCCCCCTCGCCCTGGCGGAGAAGATCGCCGAGATGCTGCCCGACCTGCGTAAGCCCGGTCGCGCGACAATGGCGACTAACTAGAGGTTCGCTCAGCCCGCTCATTAAAGGAGGCAGTCATGGCCGACAGCGTCTATCGGGTGACCGAGCTGGTGGGGACCAGCAGCCAGTCCTGGGAGGCGGCCGCGAAGGGCGCCATCGAGACCGCATCCAAGACGCTGCGCGATCTGCGCGTCGCGGAGGTCGTGAGGCAAGACCTGACCATCGAGAACGGCAAGATCACGAGCTACCGAGTCCGCCTGAACGTCTCCTTCAAGTACGAGGGGACCGCTAGCAAGGCCAAAGCGCGTCGCTAGCTAGCGTTGCCTGGGCGGCCGGGCTCCGCCCGGCCGCAACTTTGTTTAATAGGCTCCCGGGCGTGGCGGGGAGAAGTCTTTTAGAAAAATCCCATCCATATACCGGAATGAGAGCAGCGCCTGCGGCAACGCCGCACGCGCGATGCAATCAATAGGTCACATCCTTATCGCCGCTCTGCGCGCAGAGAAAACCATCCGGGTTTTCTCTCATACCTACGGCGCTGTCGCGGCCTGGACCTGGCAGCCGGCGGCCTTCATCTCTTCAATGGCTTGCAGCCCGGTGGCTTCGTTGACGGCTGCGCACAGGTTGACCAGGACGCGGACCTGGAAGGCGTTCTTGCGCGCGTCGAGGGCGCTCAATCTGACGCAATAGTCCGTCGCGATGCCGCAGACGTCGATGTGGTCGATGCGCTCCTCTTTCAGCACGTCGAGCAGGCCGTGGCCGCGGGCGTCGAGCCCTTCGAACGCCGAATAGGCGGCGTTGTGGCGTCCCTTGCTGACGACACTCTGGATCAGCTTTTCCCGGACGAGGTTGGCGATGGGCGGCACGAAAGCCGCGCCCGGGGTGCCGATCACGCAGTGGGGCGGCCACGTGGTCAGGAAGTCCGGCGTGTTGGAGAAATGGTCGGTCGGGTCCTCGTGGTAGTCGCGCGATGCCACGACGAACTGGTATTCCGTCTTGAAATGGCGGATGTGCCGGGCGATCATCGCGGCCACCGGCATACCGTTCGGGACAGGGAGGCTGCCGCCCTGGACGAAATCGGCCTGGAGATCCACCGCCAGCAAAGCGTTTCTCATCCGTCCGCTAGCCTCCTTAGACTGGCCTCATGGCACCCGTGATACTAGCGGTCGCGGGCGGTGTATTCGGCAAGTGACCCCACGTAAAGTCGCTCCGTTCGGGTCCTGGGCTTCGCCGGTAACGGTCGACCTTCTCCTCAAGGGCACCGTGCACATGCGCAACCAGATGATCCGCTGGGACGCCGAGGACCTGTACTGGTCCGAGCTGCGACCTGACGAGGCGGGCCGCATCGTGGTCTGCCGGCGGGACGCCAGGGGAGCGATCACCGACGTCACACCGCCCGGTTTCAACGCGCGCACAGGCGTTCATGAGTATGGCGGGGGCCAATTCGCGGTCAGCGCCGGCACGGTCTGGTTCGCCAACTTCAAGGACCAGCGGCTGTACCGGCAGGACGGCGGCGGTGAGCCGCGGCCGATCACGCCGGCTGTGGATGTGCGCCATGCGGACATGGCCGTCGACACCCGCCGCGAACGGCTCGTTGCGGTCCGCGAGGACCACACGACCGGTGCGCCGGAGGCCGTGAACACGTTGGTGTCGCTCGACGTGAATGGCGAGCGGGACGCGATCACGGTGGCTTCGGGCAACGATTTTTACTCGTCTCCGAAGTTGAGCCCTGACGGAAATAGATTGGCCTGGACGACGTGGAACCACCCCAACATGCCCTGGGACGGCTGCGAGCTGTGGGTGGGCGAGCTCGATCTCGACGGACACGTCACGACGTCCCGAAGGATCGCCGGCAGCCACAGCGAGTCTGTGCTTCAGCCCGAGTGGTCACCCCTGGGCGACCTGTTTTTCGTGTCGGATCGCAGCGGATGGTGGAATCTGTACCGGGCACGGGGCGAGGGCGACGAAGCGCTCTGCCCGAGGTCCGCCGAGTTCGGCGCTCCGCAGTGGGGCTTCGGGATGCGCTTCTACGCCTTCACCGGTCCCGACGAAATCGTCTGTCTCTACTCCGAGCCAGGGGGCACAAGGCTCGGACGCATCGACCTGAACACCGGAGCGATGCGGCAGGTCGAGCTCCTGTACACGAGGCTCAACGGCGTGCAGTCAGTGGGCCGCAAGGTGGCGCTCTTCGCGGGATCGGCAACCCTGGCCGAGCGCGTGCTGACGGTCGACCTCGACACGGGCGCGCAGGAGGTCGTCAAGGTCTCCAACTCCGCGCATATCGACTCCGCGAACCTGAGCATCCCAAAGGCCATCGAGTTCCCGACCGAGGGAGGATTGACGGCGCACGCCGACTTCTATCCGCCGCGAAACGGTGACTTCGAATCACCGGCGGGCACGAAGCCGCCGCTGGTGGTGCACTGCCATGGCGGACCCACGGCGTCTGCAGGGCCGACCTATCCCTTCGAGTACCAGTACTGGACCAGTCGAGGAATCGCCGTCGTCGACGTCAATTACGGAGGATCGTCGGGTTACGGCCGCGCCTACCGGACACGCCTCAACGGCAACTGGGGCGTGGTCGACGTCGACGACTGCATCAACGCGGCGCGGTATCTCACCAAGCAAGGGCTCGTCGACGGTAACCGCATATCGATCACCGGGGGATCGGCCGGCGGGTTCACGGTGCTGCTGTCGCTGACCAAGCACGATTTCTACAACGCAGGCGCCAGCCATTTCGGAGTCGGCGACCTCGAGAGCTTCATCAAGGAGACTCACAAGTTCGAATCTCGTTATATCGACACCCTCGTGGGGCCGTACCCGGAGCGAGCCGACCTCTACCGCGATCGCTCCGCAGTCCACTTCGCGGACGATTTGAAAGTGCCTGTGATCCTCTTCCAGGGACTGGAGGACAAGATCGTGCCGCCAGCTCAAGCCGAGGAGTTCGTCGCGGTCTGCCAGAAGAAGAAGCTGCCGTACGCCTATGTAGCCTTCGAGGGCGAACAGCACGGTTTCCGCCAGGAGAAGAACATCCGGCGCGCGATCGAAGGGGAGATGTACTTCCTGTCGCGGATCTTCGGTTTTGACGTCGCCGGCAAGATCGAGCCGGTCCACATCGAGAACTTCTAGAGCTCCGGCTCGCATATCGTTTTCGCTCGGTACGTCGGCGTGGCGGAATGGCAGACGCGCCAGCCTTAGGAGCTGGTGCCCGAAAGGGCGTGGAGGTTCAAATCCTCTCGCCGACACCTGGCCGGATTCCGCACGTCTGGCGCCAACCAAGCCAATCGGACGAGCGGAATCCGCACGCTTGGCGCCATCGGAGCGGATTCGCCCCGCCCAATCGCATCTCGCTTAAGCCCTCCTCACGCCCCAGGGACACTTGTTCGGTGCTGTATTCGCGTCTGGTGGCCTAAAGTTCAGGTTTCGTGGGACAGGAAGACCCGCAAGGGAGCGCTAACGGCGCGCCAGCGCGCAAGAACGGATCCAAACCCAAGGCCTCCAGCAACGGTCATCACAACGTGGGCGGCTACCGCCTGCTGCGCGAAATCGAGACCGACAGCCTGGGCGCGGTTTACGAGGCTGAGCACCCGAGGCTGCAGCGCCGCGTGGCGGTGCGGACCATCGGTGCGAATGTGGCGCGCGATGTCAGCTTTTCGCGCCGCTTCCTCCTCGAGCTTCGCTCCTACGTCGCCCTGGAGCACGAAGCGATCCCGCGCCTGTACGAGCTGGCCTATGAAGGAGAGTCCCCCTACCTGGTCACGGAGATGGTCGCCGGCCGCACGCTCGACGACGTCTTCGAGGCGGGCGAAAGGTATGAGCCTCTCGGGGTGATCGAGCTGCTCCGCCCGATCGCAAGCGCGCTGGACTACGCGCATTCGCGAGCGGCGGTTCATCGCGACGTCAAGCCGGCGAACATCCTTCTGGCCGATGACGGCCGCACCCTGCTGACCGGTTTCGGCCTCGGCACCGTCGCGTCCTTCAATACCGGCCCCAGCGCCGGCGGCCCCGTCGCACCCGACTACGTCGCCCCGGAGCGCCTGGTCGGCCGGGAGGTGGACGGCCGCGCGGACGTCTATTCGCTGGCCGCGGTCGTGTTCGAAGCGGTCACCGGGCGTCGCCCGTTTTCCTCCAAGAGCTGGATCGAGACGCTGAGCCGCCGCCTCTACGAGCTGCCGCCCAGCGTGCGCGACATCGTGCCCGAGCTGCCGGCTTCTTTCGCGTCCGTGCTCCAGCAGGCGATGGATCGCGACCCCAACCGCCGCCCGGCGACGGCTGGAGAGCTGCTGGACCGCCTCGAGGCGGCGCTCACGACGCCCGGGAGCAACCCGGACAGCCTGCACTGGCTCCAACCGGTGATGCACCGC
>DATFVI010000083.1:0-3020 GCA_035260405.1 Candidatus Dormiibacterota bacterium | reverse complement strand
CGAGATGCGGAACACGTTGCGCAAAGGGAATCGGAAGCGGGCCACCACGTACGCGGCGCCCAAAGCGAGCAGCGACGAGATCGCGCCGGTGCTCGTCGCCACGATGATGCTGTTCCGAAGGTACAAACCGAGGTCGACCGTCTGCCAGATCCGCGAGAAGTTGTCCCAGTGCGGCTGGGCCAGCAGCAGGTCGCCCTGCCCCGCTGCCGCATCGGACTGGAGCGCGACCAGGACCATGTACACGAACGGGGCCAGCACGAAGACCAGGTACGCGAGGGCAACGGGGTAACGCCACCACCCACCGGGACGGATCTGGCGCGGACGGGTCCGAGCTGCCACCGCCATCAGTCGTCTCCCACCCTTGCCGCGCGAAGGTAGATTACGGCGGGCGTGAGCATGATCAGGAGCGCGACCACTGACATCGCCGCGCCTAGCCCGAGGTTGAACGTGATGAAGGAGTTGACATAGATGTTCAAGGGCATCACGTTGACCTCGTCCGGCGGCGTCGGGCCAAACATCACATACGGAAGAGCGAAGTTATTGAAGTGGTTGATCGTCGACAGCGCGATGCCCAGGCCGAGAGTCGGTGCGATCAGCGGCAGCGTGATGTGGCGAAAGATTCGCAATGGCGTGGCACCGTCGATCTTGGCCGCATCAGGCACATCAGCGGGAATCGTTTGCAGCGCCGCAAGCGCCATCAAATATATGAAGGGCCACGAGGCCCAGACATCGGCCAGCACCAGCGCCCACAGCGAGCGCGGCCCGATCAGCCAGAACGTGTCGCGCGAGCCCAGGTGCAGCGCCGCCATCACCTGGTCCGCAATTCCCGTACTGGTCATGAAGACCAGTCGCCACAGGATGCCGTTCACGAACGTGGGGATGATGTACGGAAGCAGCATCACCGCACGCAGGAACGTCCGCCCGCGAAGGCTGCCGTTGAGGAGGAGCGCGGCGCCCACGCCGATGGGGAGGATGAACAACGTCGTCGCCACCGAGAAGATGACGCTGGCTTTGATGGAGGAGTAGAAGGACGGCGCCAGCGGTCCCCGCGGATCGAGACCGTCGAGGTAGTGCTTGAGGCCGACGAACGGGGCATGAGTCCAGTCGCCGATCGTGTTTTGGTTCAGGCCTGTAAGGCTGATGTAGAAGGCGAAGGCCATCGGCACGAACACGATCACAACCAGTGGAACCAGGCTCGGAGACAGAAGCCAATACGGCACGGGAATCGCCGAGCGATGTGATGAGCGTTTGGGCGCGCGCAAGCGGGCGGCGACCGCCACGCGAAGCGCGGCGCCCTTGATGCTCACGCTCCGAGCGAGGCTTGGAGCTCCTGGTTCACCTGCGTCAGGGCGGCCTTCAAGTCGCTCATAGAGTAGGAGCCGGAAATTCCGACCTGGCCCGCGATCTTGTTGACCGCCTTGCCCAGCTCCACCTCGAGCGGTCCCCAGGCCGAGAAGAACGGCGTTGGGTAGGCCTTGAGCGCGGCGTCATAGAGCGCGGCCCAGTTCCCCTGCTTGAGCTCGGGATACTTGTCAAAGGTCGACAGAACCACCGGCTGCTGTTTGCGGAGCTTGAAGTACTGGTACTGGATCTCAGGGCTGACGACGACCTTGAGCAGGTTGAGGGCAAGCTGCTGGTTCTTGCTGTATTTGAAGAGCGTGTAGTACTGGCCCGACACGAACCCCTGGGCCGCCTTGCCGCCTGAGGGCAGCGACGAGAGGCCATAGGGAATCGTCGGACCGAGCGTGTATTCGTACTGACCCGCGACCGGCGAGTTGTCCCAGGTGCCCATTCCGCCCGGTCCCGTCATCACCGAAAAGCCGATCTTGCCGGTGGCGAATGCGCGCACCTCGTCGGCGCCCTTGAAGGCGGCGTCCTGCCGCGCGGCGATCTTGTACTTAGCCATCCAGTCGAGCCAGAAAGCGCAAGCCTCGAGCGACGCGTCGGAGTCAAGCAATCCCTTCTTGCCGGTCGAGTCCATCAGATTGCCGCCGAGCTGGGTCACAAACAGCCAGATCTTGTGCCAGGGGTCGAAGCCGTCGGCCGGAGCCATCGCCGTGCCCCACTGGTCGGTCCCGTTGGTCATCTCCTTGGCCGCGGCTATGAAGTCGCTCCAGGTCGTGGGCACCTTGTTGATGCCCGCCGCCTGGAACATGGCCTTGTTGTGGACCATCGCCCAAGGGTTACCGCTGACCGGCACGGCGATCAGCTTGTCAGGTGACGGACCGCTCATCGTCAGCTGTGGCGGGAAGAAGATCTTCTTGCCACCGAGGTGGCTCCACATGTCGTCCGTGAAGACCTCGAAGGCCTTCGTCGCGTACGCGGTCGGGACGAGCGTGGATCCGAATTCGAATATGTCGGGGCCTTCCTGGGCGGCCGCTGCGGTCTCGAGCTTCGTTGTTTCCTCGGCCGCCGAGGCATACGTGTCGTATGTGAACGACGAGCCCGGGTTCTCCGCCTCGAACTGGGTCTTGATCATGTCGAACAGTTGGGCCTGCGCCTGCGGGCGCGCGGTGTCTTTGGCCACGTAGAGCGAAAGCGTGGCCGGCTTGGGTGAGCCGGTAGCGGAGCCGGTGCTCGATTGAGCGCAGGCCTCGAGGAAACCGGGCACCACGACCGTGGCCGCGGCGCCCATTCCCGCCACCTCCAGGAAACGCCGTCGCGTAATTCTGCCGTGAATGAGATCAGCCATTTCTCCTCCTCGTCTATCTCATCTATGCCGTCAATGAGGCCTTGCCACGGTTTCGCCCACCAACCCCCGAAGAGCCCGCAACGCGACCGCAAACCGTTCCGCCGCGTCCAGCTCGTGCAAACGCAGCTGCAGGTGAGGCTCGATGACCAGGAAGCCGCGATAGTCCTGGCGTTCGAGCTCATGGAGAAGCTGTCCGATCTGGCCTTCCCCTTCGCCGGCGGGCCGCACGCTTGCCATCAGCTGCAGCTCGGTGGCGTGGGCCGGATAAGCGTCGATACCGTCGCGGTCGACATGCACCGCGTCCTTGACGTGAAAGTGCGCAACATGA
>DATFVI010000082.1:0-9320 GCA_035260405.1 Candidatus Dormiibacterota bacterium | reverse complement strand
ACGCGGAGGCGACCGTTGGACCCCTTGTACTTCAGTATCGCCGCGCCCTGTCGTGTGAGCGCTTGCATCTGAGGTCCGTGATTGGGGACGTTGAACTGTTCGAGCTGCTGGCCGTCGGCATCCAACTTCTGGAGGAAGACGTAGAGGTCCATGTCGTCCGAGCCGTCCGCCTCAACCCACAGATGCACCTTGGGATAGCCGACGAACTCGGTCGCCGAGTCGACACGGACGGTAAATGACGCGCGGCCCTCTTCCGATTCCGCGTCGTAGCTCGCGGTGGCGCGAGCCGCGGGTGCGTCGGCGCTCAACGCGTGAGAGGCCGCGTTCAGGTAGTACTTGACCTCATTGACGTCTTCGGGCGGGAACTCCCCTGCCGGCTGGTTTATGCGGTCGTTGCCTTCGAGGTCGAGGACCGAGTACCGCACACGCGGCGTCTCTTGCCAGCCGTTGGCGATGCCCTTGAGGAAGTGGTCGAAGAAGCGGAGCAGGTCGTTCACATTTGCCTCTTCGTAGTAGTCCGGCCACTCCATGGTGTTGTGGATGCGCAGCCACTTCTCGGTGGAAGAGATCCTTCGCCAGCCGCGGAAAGTTCCAGGCGTGTGGATCATGTTCGAGTAACTCGCAACGATGTATGCGGGAACATTGATGTTCTCGAACTTTGGGATCTTCGACTCCCAGAGCGCGTCCATCAGGGGGTGGCGCTCGGCCTCGGCGACGAGGTCCTCCCGCTGGCTCTTGCCAACGAAATTGCTCACGAGGCGGCGCGGAAAGGGGTAGTCGGGTATGCCGCCGCGCATGACGAGGTCGCGATAGATGTCGCTCATGCCTTCCCATGGAGCGATGGCCGCGAGATGCGGCGGCTGCTCGGCCGCAGCGAACCATTGCGAGATCGCGAGGTAGGAGTTTCCGCTGGTCCCGACCTTGCCATTGCACCAGTCCTGGACGCCAAGCCACTCGATGAGGTCATGGCACTCCTGGCCTTCTTGGCGGCTCCACACGCGTATATCGCCCTCGGAGTTGAATGAGCCCGGCGTGTCGGGATTGCAGACCGCGTAGCCATGGGCGCACCAGAAGGCTGGGTCGGGGCCCTCGAACTTCATGAGACCGGAAACCGCTCCGGTGTCCATTCCCAGCAGCTCGAAGAGCTGGACGTACATCGGGGCATTGCCCCGACTCTTGCCGTACGGGCTCCACGCCACGATCACAGGCACCTTCTCGGTGCCGGCTGGACGCAGCACGTCGACGTAGATGGTCGCGCCGTCGCGCAGGACGACGGCGACGTCCTTCTCCAGAACGATCTCGACAGGAAGTGGCTTGAAGCGAGGCTGCACCTGGAACCCCACCGGTAGGGTTCGCGTCCCCTGTTCGAAGCGGCTGAACAAGCCCTGCTCGCCCGCCTCGTCATAGGCGGAAGCTGGGACGAATACAGCCTGATCGTCTTCAACCATTGCGTTCACGTCCTTTTCTTGCTTCATTGCTATTACCTGCCTTGCTTCGCCGGCACGATTGGCAACTGCACGTAGCTCGGATGCTCGGGGCCGGTGTACACCGTGTTGGTCGCGCCGACGTGGTAGCTCTCGTCGTAGCTGCGGTTGGTTAGGCCTGCAGGTGAATAAGGCTGAACGTCAATCCGCAGCCTGCACCCCTTGCGGATGAGCGCGCTGCTCGGATTCAGCCCGACCTCTATGGCGACGATTTCGCCGTTTCCCAGGGGCTGGTGATCCGCCTTGGCATGCGTATGGACCGGCCAATAGTCCGTTGACCTCGTGTTGTCGAGCTTGCGGTGGGACACCTTCAGCAACCCATGCCCGACTGGATGAATGTTCGCTGGATCGATCGGCGGCACCATGGACTCGTAGCGAATTTCCCGGTCGTTCTCATCGATCACGCGCAGGGATACGAAAACATCCATGTCGTTACTCGTCGACGACACCCATAACCCGGCTTTCATGTATCCCGTCAGGACCATGTCCTCGGTCAGGGGATCGGTGACGAATGAGATGCCAGTCGACCAGCGCGGAGTGCCACCGGCAAATCCCGTCGGGGCAGGAATCGGCCGGCCCCGCTCGAGATTGGCGTCGTAGCTCGCAGACGTTTCGGTGGCAGGGATGGTCTCGCCAATGCGCAGGAAGTCACTCCGACGTCCGTCTCCCGCCCAGTCCGAGGCTGTCGCATCGAGGTACCAGCGGCGGTACGCGGTCCGAGCGATGGGCCATTCCGCCTCGTCGGAGACGTAGTGCGCGCCGTTTCCCGTCCGGACCTGGACTCGAACTGGTGCGCCATCCATCGCCCCGTTGTCCAGCCCCTTCAGCCAGTGGTCGAAAAACCGCATGTGCTCCGCGATCGTTGAAGCCTTGTAACTGTGTGGGAACCACGCATCGACGAAATCGAATTTCTTCGCCCGTGCTCCAGTCGAGTGAATGAAGGTCTCGCTGCTGCCCAGCTGGTGGATCACGACACCGGTCTGCGGTCCGACGATCCACACCGGCGCCGTGGCCTTCGCGATTTCGGGACGCATGAAGATCGACCCATGCGCGCCATATTCAGCGGGCTCATTGAACGGAGTGGCCAACATGCGGGTTCGCCAGTCGGTTTCCCGCCGTTCGCCGCAGTAGTTGTGGCCGGCCATCACCGCCCGCCACCAGTTCCAGAAACCTTCCCCGAAGAGACCGCCGCCATAAAGGGCCTCGTTGTACAAGTCGGAGTCGGTACCGAGGGCGATCATCGCTTTGAGATGGGGCGGTTGCAGGCTCGCGACAGTGTGCTGGGTGATCGCCAGGTACGACATTCCCCACAGGCCGACGTTGCCGTTGGACCAAGGCTGCGTTCCAGCCCATTCGATTGCGTCGTAATAGTCCTGCGCCTCTTGGACGCTGAAGGGGGCTTGCAAACCGGGGCTGTTCCCGACGCCGCGTCCATCGACTCGAATACACACGTAGCCATTCGGAACCCACACCGACGAGTCGACGCTCTCGTGGTTCTCGTATTGAAGGCCGTCCGGATTACCGGTGAAGTAGCGGTCTTCGATCTCTTCCTTGCGCGCTGCGTCCTCTTCACTGCAGATGCAGCCGTGGTCGAAGCTCTTCCCGTAGAAGCCCTGGCTCATGACAACCGGGTATTGGTCGTCGTCAGCGGGACGGAAGACATCGGCGCAGACGTAAGACCCGTCGCGCAAAGGGATCTTGACGTCCGTCGTCTTGATGATGCCGCGGATGTTGCGCCGAAGCTCATTGCGTGCGGCCGCTGCATTGCGGAGCGCTCGGGGCTTGTTCGCAGTGAAGACTTCGGGAGTCTCGTTGAGCTTCCTCAGCAGCTCCGTCACCATCGGATCGCTTGCAAAGGTGACCGTTTGATCGCCGGCGAACGCAACCATCTGGTTGGCGGATGGGCCGCCCGGCGTGGCTGAGTCAGCGACCTTGGCCGCGTCAGTGTCGGCCTGGTTGAAGTTGATGACCGTGGGCTCGATGAGTCCATGCACGGTTGGCGCGATCGTGACGCCGTTTTCTACGTTGCCGTCCTGATCCAATGTCTGTATCAAACGGGCGAGATTGGTGACGATCGGGTCATGGAGCCTGTCGATCTTTCCGTCGACGCGGTTGACGAGCTGTGCCAGGTTTATTCTCGGTGCGCCGGCGACGGATCCCAGAACGAGCCCACCGACCAGGAAGGTGACTGACTCGCCTTTTCGATACGCAAATTCACCGCGTTCGTTGGTGATACCGCTCGTTGTCGGGGTCTGATATCTGAGGCCACAAACCGCGCCCGCGAATACACCCGAGAGGACGTCCTGATTGGTTTTGGTCATTTCGCCTTGATGGCCTTCAGGAAGGCGATCTTCCCGTCCTCGGCGTGCTGGCTCAGCACGTTCAGTTTCATGTCTGGTTGGTGTTCCTTGTGCGGCTCGGGAACACTTGGGTTGCCGCTCCAGGATTGCAGCCGGCAGACGCGGTGTTGAATGCGCCAGCCCTGGTCGGTTCGCACAAGTTCGTCGTCGTACCAGCCTGTCCCGAGCCACGTGGGGCCGCCTTCAGCTGCATTGCGCACGAGCAGCCAGTTGCCGTAGCTGAATGCGTTGGCTTTGTCGCCGTCGACGTGCACCAACTGGCCCATCATCGTGTGCTGGTGGCTGTCGAGCCGGTCGTGAAACTCGGCGAAGGAGCGCTTGAAAACGTCGAGGCCTGACCACGCTGCCCCGGCCGGGCCAAATTCCGCGATCACATCGGCCGTGAAGATTCGGTCAAAGAGGTCCCACTCTCGTGCGTCGAGGGCGAAGCCGTAGAGATTTAGAACTTCGACGATGGCTGATTTGTCTTCGTACTCCGTCATAGCCGCGTTTCTCCTTTGCGATGGCCGGTCTGGGACGGTTTTGCTCCTGGTGCCGACGACTCACGCGAACCGCTCAGGGCGGCCCCGGCATTGGCCGCGACCCGCTTGAGTCGGAGGGCCCATGACTCGATCTGTTCCACCGGTAGGGAGGGGGGCAGGCTCGTCATCCGGATCGCCATCGGTGGCAGATCCGATTTGGTTGGAACGGGCACCACGATCGATGCGAGGTCGTACAGCTCGCCCGGCACAAGGTCGGGGCAGAAGCGGTCGGCCAGGTCGGAGGTCGCTTGCCGCACCGCGCGTTCGTGTCGTGGCAGCCGGTCCGACAGCTCGAAAGCGGTCAGCGCCGCCTGCTGGCGCTGGAGCAGGTCCGGCCCGGCGGCGAGGATGGAGTAGCCCCACTCACGCACCCTGTCGAGCTTGGCGCGGTACAGATCGCGGCCGTCGGGGCTGTCGTCCGGGGCGCGCCGCAGCCACTCGTCGACTTCTGCCGGTGTCGAGTTCACCAGGAATGCTGCTCCAAGCGGCGGAATGATCGGTTGACGATGGCCGAGCGGGAATGGCTCGGCGATGGATCCCTGATTCGCCGCGAGCACCTGCACCGAGTCCCAGCGGATCTTGACCAGGACGCCGCAGTTGACTGAGAGCTCGGCGCTGAGGTCCTCCACCTGGGATCGAATTGTTTCGGCCATCTGTGCTGCCTGGATCAGGTCAGGGTCAGGGGTGGCGACGAATGACCCGGGCGAGAACCGCCCGTAGCCTCCCTGGAAGAACAGCAGAGGCAGCGTTGATCGCGCTACGGCGAGCTCGTGAACGAGTCCGAGGACGATGAAATGGTCGCCGGCTTCCCGGATGTCATCGAAGGTGCACTCGATCCAGGACTGGGCTTCCTCGAGGATGGGTGAACCGAGTACGCCGGGCCGCCAGCGCACCCCTTCGAGGCTGCCCGCTCCGCCGGTTGCAAGTCGGCGGCAGAGCGGCTCTTGATCGGATGCGAGCACGTTGACGCAGAACGCTCGAGCGGTCCTGATCCTCGCGAAACGCCGCGAGCTGGTGGCCGGGAGGAAGGCGATCAGCGGCGGGTCCAGGGAGACTGAGGAGAACGTCCCGACGACCATGCCGATTGGCTGGCCATCCTCGGGAACAGCCGTGACCACAGCCACGCCGGTCGGGTAATGCCCCAGTGTTTCGCGGAACAGAGCAGGGTCGATGGCCTTGGACATCCGAGCTCTTTCCGTTCTCAGTTGGTGGCGGGAGTCGTGGATAGCGACTCGCTCACGCTCAGGTCGGGACTGGGGTCGGGCAGGATCACGCACTTGGCATGCGGCGACGACGACTGGGCCCGCCACGCCGCCGCAACATCCCCTAATGGAAAGGTGCGCACCTCGATCTTTATCTCGCCACGGGCGACGGCGTTCCACAGCCACGTCAAGGCTGCCCGCTTTTCGCGCAATGGCGTGTGCAGGCCCGCGAAGCCGGACAGCGTGAGCTGCTTGCCGCGGAGCAGCCCGGCCGGCACCTGTGCGGTGGCCCCGGCCGGGTTGCCGACGTTGACCACCCGCGCCCGCTGCGCACATACCCGCAGCGCCGCCTCCAATGGCGCTCCGAAAAGGCCGTCGAAAACCACGTCCACCGGCCCGGCGGCCACCAGCAACCTGGCCGTCAGTTGCTCGATGCCCTCTTCAGCGTGCAGCTCGACAACGGCGTCCGCGCCGAGGCCAAGCAATCGCTGCAGCGCCGCGCGGTCGCGACCGACGCCGACCACCCGCGCCGCTCCACTCCGGTGCGCCACCTGGACGGCAAGCTGTCCAACCGCGCCCGTGGCTCCGAGCACCAAGACCTTCTCTCCAGGCAGCAATCTGGCCTGCTCGATCAGTGGGATGAACGCCGCTGTACCTGAGTTGCCAACGGCTGCGGCCAGCACGGGATCAAGACCGTCGGGCAGCGGCAGCAGATCTTCGTCGGAGATGAGCGCGTGGGTTGCGAAGACCCCCGGGGTGGCCGGCGAAGCGTGGCACTCGGCGTAGACGAGGCACCCGGGCAAATAGCGGTCGGATTCGAGCACGGCGCCCACGCACTCGCTGCCCGGGGTGTAAGGGCTTTCGTGGCGCGCCGAGTGGAATGTCCCCGAGGCAATAGACAGGTCCAGGGGGTTCAGTGGCGCCGCAATCACTGCGAGGAGAGTGGTGCCGGAGGTCCGCACTGGCAGCACGACGGAGCCCAGCCGCGGTTCGGCGCCAGGGGCGTCAACGATCGCTGCCCGGATACCGTTTCCAGGGACGAATGCCGTGGTCATCGATTCGGCCGGATGACGAACATGCTTGCTGTCTCGGTCGTGAGGTTGTCTACTGCGCGGACGCTGCCCGCGGGCAGAAACAGCGAGTCCAGGCGGGAGAGTTCAATCTGCTCGTTGTCGAGGCTGACGGTCAAGCGCCCGGTGAGGACCACGTAGACGGTGTCGACCGGCACCGGTGACCGTTCGGCGTGCGCGCCCGGTTCGTAGTTGGAAAGCACGACGCTGATGGTTTCTTCCGGAGCCGTTCCGGTCAGGCGGACGGGCGACACTCCGGTATGCCCTTCGGGTCGGAACGCCGGGGCGTCGGCGACTCGGTGCAGCCGCGCCGTCATGCCGATCTCACAAGTGCCCCGACGATCGGTGTTCGTATGGATCCGACCCGTTCGATCTCGACCGTGACTTCGTCGCCTGGTTGGAGGAGGCGTGGTGGTCGACGCGTATATCCGACGCCGTTGGGTGTGCCGGTGACGACGAGGTCACCGGGGTACAGAGTCATCGTCTCGCTCAGGTAGGCGAGGATGTCGCCGACGCTGAAGATCATGTCCGCGGTGTTTCCGTCCTGCATGATCTCGCCGTTGACGCAGGTGATGATGCGCAAGCCGTCCCTCGGATCACCAACTTCATCCGCGGTGACGATCTCGCTCATCGGACCGCTCTGGTCGGCATTCTTGCCGACGGTCCACTGAGTGGTGCGGTGCTGGGTCTGGCGGGCAGTGAGGTCGTTGAACGCGGCGTAACCGAAGACAGCCTGGAGAGCTTCCACCGCCGAGACGTTTTTCAGAGTCTGGCCGACGACTGCAACGAGTTCGCCCTCCCAATCCAGGCCCTGCTCGCCGGACGGGACCGGCGCCGGCGTGCCTGAGACGGTGAGCGACCTGGTCCAGCGGCCGAAGACGGACGGATGGGTCGGTCGCTGGAAAGTGCCTTCTGCAACATGCGCTGGATAGTTCAGCCCGACGCATAGGACGCGGGCGGCGGCCGGCACGGGCGGTACCAGGCTGAGCTCGGCGAGGTCGAGGCCTTTCTCCGCTGACCGCGAGATGGCTCGTGCGGGATTGACCCAGAACTGCTCCACGCTGCCGAGAGGCACGAGCTTGGATTCGCCGTCGAGGCGACCAATCCCGCTACCCTCCGCCATGCGGTATCCGACTAGCTTCATCCCACCGCCTTCTCCGAAATAAGCCTAACCATTAGGCCTGACCATAATGCGTTCCGGCTGGCGGTTTCGTCAAGACCACTGGTCGTAATTAAGCCCATCCGTTAGGCTCTATATCTATGGCGTTACCTGCTCCCCGAAGTCGTGCTGAGGAGGTCGTCGTCTACGTGGAGGGCGCGATCGATCAGCGCGGACTACAGCCTGGTGACCACATCGGCACCAGGGGCGATCTGCGTGGCGAGACCGGCGTCGCGCGCGCGACTGTTAATGAGGCGATCCGGCTGCTGCAGGAACGGCGTCGGATCGTGGTCCGACCAGGCCCCGGCGGAGGACTGTTCGTCGCGCCGACCGATCCCGTGGTCCGGCTCGGACGCACGCTGCTCACGGTGCTTGGTGAGCCGTCGGCGGTCGCTGGGGCAATCGAGGTCCGCGAGCAGCTCGAGCCCCTCATAGCCGCCCACGCGGCACAGCACCGCACGGCCAAGGATGGGCGCGAGCTCAAGGCGCTGATCGTCGAGATGGAGCGGAACCTTGACGACATTGCCCAATTCCTCTCGCTCAACTGGGCCCTACATGCTCGGATCGCAGCCATCTCGCCGAACTCGGTGCTCCGCAGCACCTATATCGGCCTCTACGAGTTCGTCAACGAAGTGTCGGTTGTGAAGCCGCAGCCCCGCGATATCGCCTATTTGGAGCAGCGACTGAGAGTTCACAGTGACTTGGTGGCCGCGATCCTCGCCGGTGATGTCGCCGCCGCCCAGCGGGCCGCGGAGACACACCGCCACCCAGGCTGAGCGCCCCACATGGCTCAACGGGTGGAACGAACCGCATGACGACGCAATCGGAGTCGAGCGCCGCACCGCCTCCCGGGCCGATGGTCGACTGTGTTGTAGTCGGCGGCGGCCCCGTCGGTCTGCTGACTGCCATCTTCCTCGGCCAGGCCGGCTTGCAGGTCGGCATCGTCGAACGCCAGCCGCAGCGGTACCCGTTGCCGCGGGCCTGCACCATCGACCACGAGGCGCTGCGCATCCTCCAAGCTGCGGGACTCATGGCCGACCACGCCAACCTGTTCGAACCGTCCCGGGGCGAACGCGGCGGGTACGAGTTCCGCAATGGTGCGGGCGAGCTCCTGCAGGCCATCGACTGGAACAGAGCCGCTGAGTCGGGGTGGGCGAATACCAACGGCTTCTACCAACCCGACCTTGAGGCGACACTCGAGGAGTTGGCGGTCGCGACGCCGGGGGTAACAGTTCACCGCGGGTGGACCTTTCAGGCCCTGACGCAGGACGACGAGGGGGTGTCCGTAGAGCTCGCGGTCACCGCACAGCCCGCCGAGGTCACGCAGGTCCGGGCGCGGTGGCTCGTCGGCGCTGACGGGGCCAACAGCGCCGTCCGCACCGAGCTCGGCATCGAGGTCGGTGATTCGGGGTTCGAGGCCGACTGGCTCGTGGTGGACTATCAGCCGTTGGTTGCGGAGAAATGGAGCGCCTTCGTCACCCAATACTGCGACCCAGCCCAGCCGGCCACGGCAGTCAGCAGCGG